>JAIXLE010000177.1:0-71602 GCA_026931725.1 Bacteroidales bacterium | reverse complement strand
CACCGCCACCTGTGTCCCCACCGCCACCTGTGTCCCCACCGCCACCTGTGTCCCCGCCACCGCCATCATCTCCACCGCCGCCGGTGTCTCCTACAGTTACCCCCAAATCAATCCCCAGGATTCCCAAATCAAGTCCCAGGGAAGTACTCACGCCGCCGACCAGGATTCCCAGATTATCCAAGAGGGCGATATCGAGGGCCACGTTCGGACCAGTGCCGCCTCCCAGGTTGAGTGGCAACACGGAGATGCCATCGCCGGAAAATAGCGGATCGAGCAGCCCACTCGCATCGAGTCGTACGGCGGCCAGCGAACCGTTGCCGTTGCCACCGATAACGATCTTGCCATCGGGTTGAACGAATATCCCTGTACCGGCTTGTGTCCCACCTGTGCCGAGATCAACCGTAACTATGCCTTTATTTGCGAATCCTGGGTCCAAGGTCCCATCGGAGAGCAAGCGGACGGCCAAGAGATTGGAATCGCCGGACAATGGGTTTGCCCCGCCACCAATGACAATATTATTCCCATCTAGAGCCAGGGCATTCCCAAATACGTTGGCTGGCAACCCGCCGATGGTCACACCCGCGATGGTTACACCGTCCCCGCCGCCAAAGGTCGTGTCCAGAACCCCTAAGCCGGTGAGTTTCACAACGGCGATGGAACTGATGCCACTGTCAGTAGATGTGCCACCAATGAGAATCGAACCATCGGGCAGTATTGTGGAATCATTGGCCTGACCATCGCCAGGAACATCAATGACGTTCTTGCCATCCCCCGAGAATGTCGGATCGAATGCTCCGTTGGTTGTGAGGACAGCGGCGGCGAAGTTCTTGGCGTCCGTGCCGGTCACGAGGATACGCCCATCGGGCAGGACCTGGACTCCGGCAGCTTGGGAATCCCCACCGGTTCCGTTAAAATCAAAGAAGACTCGTCCATCAGTATCAAAGGTTGTGTCTAAAGAACCATCCGTATTCAGCCGGAATACCACAACTTGTGTGGATGTACCGAGTACAACAGTGGATTCCAAGGTGGCCGCGACAACGACCTTGCCATCGGATTGTACGGCAACGTCAGCAGCCATCCCTCGGGAACCAAGCAGCCCTGGCAGGAGCCCCAAGCCGAATCCACCAATGATGGCGGTGCCATCTCCGTCAAAGCTAGTGTCCGGAACTCCGCTGGAATTCGTCTTGGTAACGGAGAATTGCACTTCGGAAAGCAAAGGGAGGATCGTACCTGTAGGCTCACCAACCGTAAACACATCTCCGCTGGACGTTGTTGCAACGGCACTGGCTTGACCGGGTGTGGCTCCCAAAAGTAAGGGGAGATTCAATAGGCCGTCACCTCCACCAAATAGTGGGTTCAAATCACCGACCGCAGGAGTAATGCGGTCTTCGAGAGAGAGAGAACACGCAAGGGGCGAGAGCGATGGGCTGTGGTCATGACAGGAGTCCCGTAGGTGTAGATTGTTCTGTGGATGTGCCTTCCTAGCGCCACGCTAATGCGATGATTTCATCCTGAATTCCGGTTGTTCACTGGTGTCACGCACCAGTGAACAACACCTCATATGTTGAAGTCATGCTCAACATTCGGTCAACCTCGCGGTTAAACCATGTAACGGTACGCGGACATTCGCGTGTGAGGATTATTACGAGTTGACCACTGCATCTTTAACCACGATTGTGAATGAATCCAGGACACACCTGATATTTTCTTGATTAATTGCCGCGATTATCGGACGATTTCTTTTGTCACGATCACTTTTGCATATTTCACATGAATTCATTATCATTATAATGACAAGTATTAAATTTTACCCCATCAGATGCAATGCCAAGTTAGCAATGATTCCCACCAGGGAACGTGTATATGCGCGGCAATTCCAGAATTGCGACTCCATTATCTGAATTCGGATCCCGATTGATCACATCATCGAGAAGTGGAATATGAGGCCGGGATATTGATTCCATGCAGACATGATCTATTGACATGGTAAAAGGCGTTGTGGGTGTTCACGATGAACGTACCCCACAACCACCCTACATCCGCAGTAATGCTCAGACGTTTCGTTCCACACACCGCGTTGTTGCTCACGCCCGATCGGCAGGGACCGGGAATTGGCTGCACAGTTCGTGGACGCTGCCGCGGATGCGGGCGATCAGATCATCATCGTCCGGGCGGGTGAGCACCTCCGTGACCCAGCGGGCGATTTGCCGCATTTCGGACTCTTTCATGCCGCGCGTCGTCAGAGCCGGTGTCCCAAAGCGGATGCCGGAGGGGTCTAATGGCTTGCGGGGGTCGTAGGGGATCATGTTCTTGTTCACCGTGATCCCGGCCGCGTCCAATGCCTTCTCGGCGATCTTGCCGGTTGGCCCTTTGCTGGTCACGTCCACCAACAGCAGGTGATTGTCCGTGCCGCCGGAAATGACTCGGAAACCGGCCGCGAGCAAGGCATCGCCGAAGGCTTTCGCATTGGCGATCGTCTGGGCGGCATAGTCGCGGAATTCGGGTCGCAATGCCTCGGCGAATGCGACGGCTTTCCCCGCGATGACGTGCATCAGGGGGCCGCCCTGTGTACCGGGGAAGACAGCGGAATCAATCGGTTTGGCCCACTGCTCCCGGCAAAGGATCAACCCCGCACGCGGGCCACGCAAGGTCTTGTGGGTCGTGGAAGTCACGAAATCCGCGTGCGGCACGGGGTCCATGTGCAGTTTCGCGGCCACCAAGCCAGCGATGTGGGCCATGTCCACCATGAGCAGCGCGCCGACTTCCTGGGCGATCTCGGCAAACTTGGTGAAGTCGATCTCCCGCGGATACGCCGATGCCCCGGCAATGATCAGCTTGGGCTTGTGTTCACGGGCTTGCCGGGCCATCTGATCGAAGTCGATCCGGTGCGTGTCCGGGGTGACACCGTATGAGGTGACCTGGAAGTATTTGCCGGAGAAATTCAACTTCATCCCGTGGGTCAGGTGCCCGCCGTGGGCGAGGTCGAGCCCCAAAATCGTGTCGCCCGGTTGCAGCGTGGCCAAGAAGACCGCCGTGTTTGCCTGCGCCCCGGAGTGCGGCTGGACGTTCGCGTGATCGGCCCCGAACAGTTCTTTCAGCCGGTCGATGGCCAGTCGTTCCACTTCATCGACGAACTCACACCCACCATAGTAACGGCGGCCAGGGTAGCCTTCCGCGTACTTGTTGGTGAGGACCGTTCCCTGAGCGGCCATGACAGCTCGGCTCGTGTAGTTCTCGGAAGCGATCATCTCCAGGCCGAACCGTTGCCGATTCACTTCGCCCTGAATGGCGTGCCACACCGCGGGATCGGCTTGTTGCAAAATGTCCATACCCGAACGGCTCCCTTCAATGGATAGTGCAGACGCGGTGCTGGGGACGCGCGGTTCACCCAACCCGGTACACTTACGATACGGGTTCCCTCAATCGAGCAGTACCCCAGCCGCCGTGAGATCAGCCGCCAGCGTTCCGGGTCGGTCGTAACAAATGGCCCGCCAACCGTGACGACGGGCCGCCTCGACATTACTGGCCAGATCGTCTATGAAGAGGCACTCATCCGGGTCTGCCTGAACATGCTGCTGAACGGAGGCGAAATACTCCGCTTCCGGCTTGCGATACCCGCAACGGTGCGAGGGACACAGCACGTCAAAGGTGTCGAGGACCACGGCGAATTGCTGCGTGAACTGGCCAAAGTGGGCCGCGTTGGTGTTGCTGGCCAGCGCGAGCCGGTAACGCGGTTTCAACCGGGGAATCAGGGCGTGGGTTTCGTCGTTCTTCTGAAAAATATCGACGAACGCGGCCAGGAACTCGGCATCCGAACAGGTGAGCCGGCCATACTGCTTCCCCAATCGGACATACTCGGCGGTGGAGAGTTGGCCCCGTTCGTACTGATCCTCAATCGGGCTGCCGTAAAGTGTCTGGAACAACTCCGCGGCGGACATATCGGTATGTCGTACCAACTTCTCGACAGCGTGAGCATGGTTAAAGAACGCCAGGACGTTGCCGAAATCAAAGATGATCGTGGTCACGGATCGCTTTCCGGGTCAGGAGAAGGCTTGGGCAGGGATACGTCTTCGGATACGCCACCCCGCCCCGAATGTCTCATCGGGAATCGCATGCGTAATCGCATTCCCCTGGCCCACTTCCCAAGTGGCTCCGCATCGCCAGGTCGTTATTTCTCAACCGGAATGCCGCCGTTCCAGTCTGGGGGCGGTTTGCCGCCGACGTGTTCGGGTCGGTCGATGAAACGCGAGATGAACTCCACTGGGCCATCATTGGGCAGCGATTTCACCATCATGCGGAACCCAGACCAGTCTTTGTTCAAAAACTTCGTCAGGGCCGCTTCGTAGAGTTGACGATTGCTCTCGGTCATGTTCGGGCCGTTGCGATCCAGTTCGGGCGGCAGCAGTTCCGCGATGAGGACCGGATCGGCCAGCCCTTTGGGGACCACCCGCGCCAATCGTCGAATGCGGCACCAAGGTCGCCCCGTGGTGAGGGCTTTGGCCACGGCTTCGTCGATCAGGATCGGGACTTGGAGCGCTTTGGTCGCCGCTTCGAGCCGGGAGGCCCGGTTGACCACTGGGCCAAAGACCCCAATCTTGATCTGATCGAATGTTCCGAGTTTCCCGGCCACAGCGGGGCCGTGTGCGATACCCACCCCGCAAGCTAACCCGGCGAGCGGATGGCTCGACACCTTGGCACAGGCGCTGAAACGCCGTCGAATTTCCAGGGCCGCCTTGGCGGCGCGGTCGATCTGATCGGCCTGCGGCAACGGCCAACCCCAAAACCCCATCGCGGCATCGCCCTGAAAATCGCCGATCACGCCATCCTGAGCGACGATCGCCCGCGTCATCTCATCCAAGGCTTCAGACAAAGTCTTCCAAGTGCCGAGCAGATCCTGTTCCCCCCGTTGGACCGTGGAAGTAAAACCTCGCAGGTCGCAGAATAGCACGGTCGTAATCAATTCCTGTGGGCGGGTGAGTTCTTCCAGAGAACGGTCCTGCACCGCATTGCGGAGTACGGGGCTGAGGATCTGAGCCAAAAAACTTTCCCGGTTCTGCAACTGACGAAGTTCGCGGAGCCCGGAAAAGATGTCGCCGGCCAGCTTGATGAATTTCATGTCTCCATTCAATTGGGGAGCATCCGTTCGTTCCGATGTCAACGCTAGTTCCGCCCCGAGGCGCCCGGCCAGGTACAGCCCCTCATGAACGGAACCGAGCAAACGCACGCAGACGGCCCAATCCGTACCCGCCCCGATGGTCGGCCCATCCCACGATGGGGCACCCATCGCGGATTGTTGCAGATTGTCCGTCCAGATGTACCGCACATTCTCAAAGCCACGCAACGATCGGTACACTAGCTGGCGACTGGGCTTGAAACCAGCTTGTTCCCGGAACCGCCACTGCACGGATTTGATACGCACCCCCGCGGATTCCTCCACCGCATCGGGTGGAATGGCCACCAGAGCCGCGACATCCGCACGCGGTACTCCCCGCAGCACCACCCGCAATAATTCCTCTTCGAGCGTCGCCTCATCCGGTGAAAGGCGGATCAACTCCGGCAGAGCGGCCAGGGCTTCAATCCGCGGAGTCGGGTCGACGAACCCCATATGGCGGAGTTCTTCCCCCGACATCGTCCGTTCAATGGGGCCGGTATCGGGCAGCAGCGTGAAGACCGTGTTCCCAATGCGGAATCGCTCGTAAGCGGAGACATAAAAGTCCGCTTCTGGCCGGGCCACTTCGGGTACGCTGCTATCGAGAATGTAAATCTGATTCTTGGCTTGGGGATTCTGGACAACGTGCAACCGTGTCCCATCCCAAGTGACGCGGGCATGATTGTTGGAAATGTGGTCATCGTCCGGGAAAACCAGGTCCGCACCTCGCTCCGGGTTGAAACCCGGCACCGAAGGGGCCATCCGCGCTTCCCGCCCCAATCGGAGCGTCACGCCTTCTGGAACCCGGAAATCCCGGCTGATTGTCTCGGAACCGGACTTGGAACGCCCTTGAGCCCGCAGCAACAATTGTCCGGCGGGAGTGTTGTTGACGGTCATAGGCTACAATCACGGCACGGGGAATGTGGCCGATGGCTTCTCACATTGTCCATTATAGCTCCGAGAATACCATGAACCGACCGGCAAAGGGAATCCGACTCCAACGCCCGATTTCATGGATTTAATACTGGAACACCGCTTCCACGAACACCGAGGCCAGCGGGTTGACATTCCGATCCAGTCGCTGATACAACGCCTGGAACCCGCTCGCCGGAATCAGGACTGCCGCTCCGGCCAGGAACACCATCTGGTTGTTCAACAACGGCCGATATTCGAGGCCGGTACTCAAGTCCGTCCCAATTTCTCGATCAATCCCCGGCTGGAACAGGAAGGTTTCGAGGGCGTTGGTCTTATCGAACCAGAGGAAGTTGACGTTATTGATCGACCGCAACCGGGGCGTGATTTCCAAGTCCATGCCGCCGTTGACCAGCCACAGCCCCGGATTCACATAGTTGGCCTGACCCTGAATCGGACTGGAACGCAGGTTCGGTGTCAGTTGCAGCCGCCCCACGGTCTGCACCCCGAACAGCGGCAAGCCATTCCGTTGAAAGTAGCTGAACTCTCCCCCCGCGAAGACCGGGTTCGCCATGATCGTATCGAAACCCGTGGCCCGGCTGTTGTTGGCGTTGCCGTCACCCGAGGAATACGCCCCCGAGGCCCGGAACCGGATCCAATCCCGGTCATACGACACTTCCATGGCGGCGAACTGGGCGCTGACATCCTGCTCCTGATTGCCGATCGGGTTCAAACTGTCTCGCCCCACGACCCAGTACGCCATGTGGTTGACGTTGAAGCGACCAATGTGCCCATCACCCCCGAGGCCAAGGTACACCGTCTGCACGCGGTGCTGTTGGAACACCCCCGTCGGGTCGGGCCGGACCAAAAAGCCCGCCCGGTCGTAGCGGGTACTCGGCTGATCATCATTATAGTGGACGTTCGCCAACAGTGTATAACCAGGGAAGTAAAAGTCCTGGACAAAGTAGTTGGCAATCGTTACGTTCTGATGGCGATCGTGAAATGTATTCAAACCACTGAAAGTGTCTTTCTCAAACTGCTCCGTATACACCAAGTTGAACTGCTCTTTGTTCCCTCGGCGTGTCCCGTAGACGCGGGCCATCAGGTTCGTATCCGCGTAAATGAACCCGCGAAAGTCCGACACGAACGGCTGCGAACCGAACCGGGCGGAGACAAAATCGTACTCTGAACTGGTATCCGCGATCTTGAAGTCCGCGAAGAACTCTTGCAGGGCAAACCAGGTCCGATTCCGCGTGGCCCCTTCCAGCACGTTCGGACTGACTACGGCCAGTTCCGATACCGACAAGCTGTTCATGTTGAACACGGGTGTCAAACGGAACCGCCAGTCATTCGGTTTGAAAGCCGCGTCACCGTGGAACAGATCAAAACTCGTGAACAGAAAGTTACTGGTAAAGTAATTATTATTCTTTCCGAAGAACTCATTCGTGAACGGTCGAGCCGTACTCTCAAACGGCGTCGTCTGCGTCGGAATGTTCGCGTACTGGTTCAGCGAAAGCAATGTCCCTGTGAAGTTGAAGAACGTGTGCTGACCAATCACCGGGTAATCGCCTTTGAGGCGATTCTGGTTGTACGGGTCAAAATACGTCCCCAGGGTGTAGGGGTACTGGTCGAGGACGGGTTGTCCCCGGTCGTAGCGGTCCCATTCGGGATAGCCAATCCGCCAGCGATCGGGCATCGGCACATAATCCGCCGTCGAGTGAATCGTGGGAAGCACCCCCGAGGGACCAGAATAGCCGGTCGTCGGGTCGATGAGCGTGCGGGTGAAGGTCGGCCCTGGCTCAGAAATTGGCTTTAGATCATCCGGGCCAATCGGGCGATCGAGCAGCGGCGGCTGCCCAGGAGGAGCCGGTGCGGGAACGGGGTGGAGCGGGCCTTCCAGAAACGGCGGTCCCACTGGTCCTGCCGGGGTTTCCCCTACCGGGGCTTCCCCTGCCGGGGCCGTACTTTCCCATGCGACAATCGGGGCGCTGGGCTGCGGCACGACCGGCGCGGGGTCGATGGCCCAAGCCACCCCAGACAAACTGGCGGCCCCCAATAGTGATCCCCAAACGCATCGCCATCCGAGGCTGATCGTCCCCATAGCAGCCCCCGTGTGGGTGGTGCGATCTCTCATCTTTCCGCGAACCCCATCCGCGCAGCGAGAGTACGTCCTTTGCACCAGTGTTATCGGATTCCGATTGCGTAGAATTTGACGATTCTGAAAGATTGCACGTTTATTCCACATTCCATCTCAAGAACCACGCGGGATCGGCCCGGAGAATCGGTGAATCCCCCAAGCTGTGACCGATGGAAACAGAGTCTGACGAGGTAACTTCGGCAAGGAGGCCGCCCCATGCGCTGGTTCAGGATGACCGCGTTCGTTTGCGTCGCCTGGAGTACGACAACCTTCGTCTCCGCGTTTGATCACGGGTACAATCCCTATCCGGGGGCCGTCCAAACCGACAAGACCCATCGGCACCCGCAGAAACCCAATCGCCCGAACACGGACGAGCGGGCCGGGCATCCGCAAAGCATTTCCCAGCACGCCACGCTCCCGATCAAATACTCCCCACACTATGCGGGTGGCTGGGTCGGCGGTGGGCGGTTCGTGCTGTTCCCCAAAAAGCGAGACGGCCGCGACATCACGAATGAAGGGACTTGGGGCTACGATTACGTCCTGTTCGGCCGCAGACCGGGCCGCGTCTTCCTGGATTGGTGGCACGATCGCAAGCGCGAACCGGGGATGGGCACTTATGACCCCGATGGCGTTCCGGTCCCGGACCCACTCGCCGGGCACTTCTTCCAAAAACTGCTCACCGGCGGCCGCGAACACCACGCGGCAGAAGGTCGCGGCCACTAAACCCCACACGACCAACGAAAAAAGGAGCGAGTCTGGGAAAATCCCTCACTCGCTCCCCAGGTTTCCTCCCCCGATGATCGGAAGGGGATACGATCAAACCATGACCACTTACGCCGGAGTTTTCGCGGCGTTGGCCTTGGTGGCGTTGACCTTTTTCGCCAGCCGGGACTTGAGCCGGGCGGCTTTATTGCGGTGAATCACACCTTTCGCGGCGGCCTTGTCGAATTGCTTCGTGGCCGCAATGAATGTGGTGTTGATCTGAGCGGCATCCCCCGCCTTCAACGAGGCAGCGGCTTCCTTCTTCGCTGTTTTGATGATTTTGGCCCAGCCCCGGTTGCGACGACGGCGCTTTTCCGTTTGCCGGAGACGCTTCCAGGCACTCTTCGTATGTGGCATGGATAACCTCAGCGTGTGCGAATGACCGCGGCGGTTGCCCGCCGCCGCGGGGTGTCTTCTCAAAATACGGTTAGGCGACGATTTCGCCGACCTTGAATCGAATGAAGCTCGTCAATTGCAGGCCCGCCCCAGCGAGAACCTGGCCGACGGTCTTTTTCTCGTACTTGGCCTGATTGGCGATCGGCTGTTCCAGCAGCACGTTTTCGCCGCCCCAGGTCTTCAGCTTGCCTTCGACGATCTTTTCCAAGATGTTGGCCGGTTTGCCCGCATTCTTGGGGTCGTCTTGCATCTGCTTGAGGGCGATTTCTTTTTCCTTGGCCAGTAAGTCGGCGGGAACGTCTTCCAGCTTGGCATACGGCGGGTTCATCGCGGCGATGTGAGCCCCGACATCCCGTAGAACTTCATCGGCGGCAGCGGCCCCCGCGGCCTGAATCAGCACGCCGATGGTGCCGTCATGGTGGATGTACTGCCCGAACACGCCGCCTTGCAGTCGTTGGAACCGCTGGGGCTTCATGTTCTCACGGATCAAGCCGATGACTTCGTTGATCCGATCGGTCACACCCAAGCCGGACGCGGCCAGTTTCTGACCGAGGAACTCCGCGACGGAAGCCGGGTTGTTCTCGGCGACTCCGCGAGCCAAATCGTTCGCGAGTGCCAGGAACTGATCGCTTTTGACGACCGGAGCGCTTTCACAACGCATCTCGATGATGGCGGCGGTAGCTGTTTCCGGGAGGATGGCTACGGCAATGCGGCCTTCCGCGGTTTCGTTCAACCCCCGTTTCACGGCCACGTTTTTGTTGCGCGATCGCAGAATCTCGATCGCCTTATCCATATCGCCGGCCGCCTCGGTGAGCGCGGACTTACAATCCATCAGCGGCATATCGGTCCGCTTGCGGAGTTCATTGACAGACGCGGCGGTAATCTGACTCATCGGTATATGTCCTTGTGTCCTGGGTCGTTGGTCCTGGGTTCCCCATGCGCAATCGAGAAAGCGTCAGACGGCCAGCGGCTCGCCCGAGGGTGATCGTGCGAGCCACCGCATCCCGAGTATCCGTGGCGGAACCAGGACAAATTACGCGACGGGTTCTCCGGCCGGTTGGTTCGCCGGGGCTTCGGCCGCGGGTGGAGTCGGGGCCGCGGTTCGGTTTGCCGGTGGGGTCCGCGGCTTGATCTGCGATTGTTGTTCCGGCGGCAGGGCGGCTCGGCCTTCGAGTACCGCATCCGCGAGCTTGCCGAGGATGACTTCGATGGAACGGATGCTGTCGTCGTTCCCCGGAATCGGCAAATCGACGGGGTCCGGGTCGCTGTCGGTGTCGATCAGGGCAACCGTGGTGATGCCCATACGCTGCGCTTCTTTGATGGCGATATGTTCCCGTTTCGGGTCGACGATCACCAGGGCATCCGGCAAACGGTTCATGTCGCGGATGCCTTGCAGGTTGCGACGAATCTTGAGCAGCTCCCGGTTCAGGGTGCTAATCATCTTCTTACTATTCGCCCGAATGGTCGCGGTGTCCGGGGAGCGGGCCAGGTCCAGTTTACCGGCTTCGGTCAGCATCCCGGCGAGGTAGCTGTTCATGTCGTGGCGGGCCGGGTTTTCGCCGGCGGGCAGCCACATCGTTTCCAGTTCGCGGAGGCGATTCAACCGGGAGCGGATGGTTTTGAAGTTCGTCAGCGTGCCACCCAGCCAGCGTTCCGAGACGTAAGGCATCCCGCAGCGGGCGGCTTCGCGTTCCAGGATCTCTTTGGCTTGCCGCTTGGTGCCCACGAACAGCACCAGTTGATTGCGGGCGACGAGTTGAGACAGATACCGATAGGCACGGAGCAAACCGCGGACGGTTTCCCGCAAGTCGATGATGTGAATCAGGTTGCGCTTGCCGTAAATGTACGGTCGCATCTTCGGGTTCCACCGGCTGGCCCGGTGACCATAGTGAACACCCGCATCTAACAGTTGTTTGACATCTACGAGAGCCACGAGGCCTCCTCTCCGAACACGTTGAAGTTCAGGTTCATTAGGTGGGTCACGGCTGCGCCCTCCAGTTCCTACAATACGCCCCCAACACGGTTTCTGGGGCGGAAACTATCACTGTAGCAGTCTTCGCGGAATCGTCAAAGGGTTCTCCGAATTCGCGTGATCGGAATTCGCCGAATCGGAAACCCCGAAACACAGGGAATCCGATGGCACGCATCATTCCGGTCTTGGATCTATCAGGGGGCAAGGTGGTTCACGCCATCGCCGGAAATCGGTCCACTTATCGCCCCATACAGAGTGCGTTGACCCTTCCACCGACCCCGCCACGGTGGCACACGCCCTGCAAGCAACCACCGGAGCCGACACGCTCTACGTCGCAGATCTGGACGCGATCCGGCAGCCATCGCCCCATCTCGCCCAGACTCGGACATACAGTGATGCCGTCAGACGACTCGCACACGCTCTTCCTCAAACGACTCTGCTGGTGGATTCTGGTACAACCGCGATCTCGAACTTGCCAAAATCGGATGCCACCCCGAATCTTTGGCCGATTTTGGCGAGTGAGTCTCTCCGCGAATACCCGCTACCGGCCAACCGCACGGCGGGTGCCCTTCCCGTGTGTGGTCTGTCCTTGGATTTCCGCCAGGGGCAGTGGCTCGGCTGCCGGGAACTGTGGGCTCGTTATGGAATCACGGCCAGTACGCCGCCACTGGCCATCGCACGATTACTGTTGCAGGCGGTTCCGGCACGGTTCGTCATCGTGCTGGATATTGCCACAGTGGGGACCACGCAAGGACCATCTCCGTTCGTGCTGGAACTGCTGCGGCAACTGCGTTCCGAACCCGCGCTCCTCGGGGATGCCGACCTGATCGCGGGGGGTGGCATCCGCAATCGAGACGACATCGCCCGGTTCGCCGATGCCGGGGCCGATGCGGTGTTGGTCGCCTCGGCCTTGCACGATCGCCGCCTACCGTAACGACATCAACCATTCCAGCAAGTCCGCGGCTTCTTGAGCGGTCAGGTCCGCGAGTTGGCCGGTCGGCATCAGCGACTCACGGGCGGGGCGGAACTCATCAACATTGTCGGCTTGAACGACGATCGTTTTGTTCTGATGATCCTTCAAGATGATCTCGTGATTGTTCCGCTTAACGAGCAGCCCAACGAACGATTTCCCATCGAGCGTTAGCAACTGATACGCCTGATAGGGCGGTTCGACACGGCGGGACGGATCGAGCAGGCTTTCCAGCAGTTCCTCCTTGCGGCGGGTTTTGGCGAGGCCGTCCAACTTCGGCCCCAACTCGGTTCCTTTCTGTTCCTGTTGATGGCAGTTTAGGCACTGGACCCGTTTGGAATGCAGCAGTTCTCGACCACGGGCCGCGTCGCCGCTGAGCGTCAGGATCGCCCGTGGCCGTGGTGAGGGGCCGAGTTTCCGCCGGGTGGGGTCTTGCGGCAAGTACCCATCGAATAGGTCACGAACCGGGCCGGGGGCCAGTTTCTCAGCGGCGGCGAGGACCGTCTGGCGGAACGGGGCTGGGCACTCGGGGCGGGTCAGCGCGTGAGCCAGCGCGAGTGCGGAACCGGGCCGTTCGAGCTGTTGGGCCAGCGTGCCGGTGGGCGGTGACTCCGACGATTTCGGCTTCATCGCTTGAATCCAGTCATGGATCAGCCGGGTTCCGTGTGGGTCCACCAGGGTTGAACCGATGTGCGGCATCCGACCGCTGTTGAACTTCGCCATCCGGTAATACAGGACGCTGCGGTACGGTTCCCCCGGCGCGATGACATGCGGATCAGGCAAATCGAACTTGCCGAGTTTCGCCGGGCCGGTCAGATCGTTCATCGCCCGATGCTTCTCAAAAGCCGTGAGATCAATATTCGCGGATCCACCGCCGCCGAAACGGTGGCACGAGGAGCAGTTAACGTGCAAGTACGATCGGGCACGGGCATCGCGTTCCTGCGTCATGTCGTTGGGGTCGGCGAGCCGGGGCATCACACAGCGTTCGAGGTAGGAATATCCGCCGATCGGTTGATCCTCGGCATTGCGGCGTTCGAGCAGGCCGAAGGCGTTCAGCCATTCCAACTGGTTCCGCCGACCCATCGGGGTTTCGGCATCCTTGTGAACCTGGGTGAGATTGAAGGCGAGCGCATATTCGTTCCAGGCATTGTGGCACTGAAGGCATTGCGAGCGGCTCAGGAAGGTCCACATCTGTTGCCGTTTCCCGCCAGCGTACCGGGAGTCGGTGACGGTAAGCAGGCGATCGGCCCCATCGGCGGGGACGAGATCCGCATCGGTTTGATCGTCCCGCCAGGCGTAGGTGTAACCGTGCCAGTAGGAACCATCGAAGTGCAGCAGTTGGGTTTCGATCCGCTGTTGGGTCGCGGCGTTTCCTTGTTCGCGCTCCAGTGAGAGCGTTTTCACCAGCACGGTGTTCTGGGGGAAGTGCAACCGAAAGTTGTGCCAGAAGACGTTACCGGGAATCGGTCGCTTCTTCTCGTAGTCCCGAACGGCGGTGAGGTTCGGCAACGCGATCCCGTATTCCGCCGTGGCGTGGTCTTGCCACTGGTGGGAGTTGATCACAAAAGGATAGACCCCAGGAGCGAATGTGTTCCGCGTGGTGGAGGAGAACAAGCCGGTAGCGGAAAGTGTCCGCGGGAACGCAGCTGGGTCGTACTCCGGCGTGGTGTTCGGTTCCAGCGTGTGAACCAAGCCGGAATCGTGAGCGACAAAGTATAACTCACCCGCGGCATCTTCACCGAAGCCGACCGAACGCACCACCGGAGAGATGAGTTCTTCGAGCTTCTGAAGTCGTCCATCCGCGAAGCGAGCGGCCCAGAGTCGGCGCGTTTCCCAATCACCGAAGATGTAAGCGCCGAAGAGTTGCGGCAGTTTCTTCCCCCGGTAGACGAAGCCGCCGGTGACGCTGGCCGCCTGGGTGTGCGGAAGTTCGATCATCGGCGGGCGAATCGGTGTCGGGCCGGGTGGCTCGTCAGCATGGACCGATTGCCGGGCTTCGACGATGCTCCAGCCGTAGTTGCCGCCCTTCTCGACTTTGTGGATCATCTCCCAGGATTCCCAGCCGACATCGCCGAGCCACAAATCGCCAGTCTGGCGATCGAAACTCATCCGCCAGGGGTTGCGGAAACCGTAGGCCCAGACTTCGCCGCGTGCCGGTTTGCCCCGCACAGTCATGCCGACAAACGGGTTATCCGTGGGGATGGCATACGGTTTCCCGGCTTCCGGGTGGTCCACGTCAATGCGGAGAACGGAGGAGTGCAGATCGCTGATGTCCTGCCCGGTGCGGAGAATGTCCGGCGGGTTGGGGTCGGCGGCATCGCCGAGGCAGATGTAGAGGTAGCCATCCGGGCCGAATTGCAGATCACAGCCGTTGTGGCCGTCGCGGAGGAAGGTGAGGATGATGGTTTCACTGGCCGGGTCCAGGCGGGGTGGCTGCGTCTCCGTGACCCGGAACCGGGAGACACGGGTGCCATCGACGAATCCCCGTTGCCCCTTGCGGGCATTGCGGCCATTCAGCGTGTAGACGACGAAGCAGTAGCGGTTCTGCTGGAATTGCGGATGGAAGGCGAGGGCGTAGTTCCGATCGAATCCCGTGGCTCCGGGTGTGCGTTTGAGGGTTTGCAGATCCCTGGCCGGGTCGAAGAAAAGGTCCGCCTGCTGGGTATCGGGCCGATTCGGGAAGGAGTAGATTTTGCCGCGTTCCTCACAGACCACGAGCCGATCCGCGCCGGGCATCGCGGTCAGATGCACGGGGTGATCGAACTTCAGATGGGGGAAGGCATTCGCAGCCCGGAACGGTGGCGGTGATTCCGGCGACCCGATGACCCGTGAGGTCGTCCAGGCGATCCGCTGCGGGGTCGCCGGTTCTCGGCCGGTGCCCCAGTCCCACAGGCCAACCAGACCCGCCACGCAGGCTAGCAGTCCGAGACGCGCAAAACGCATGATGTTCGGCATGAATCCCACCCCAGGGCAGACCAATCGGCAGAGCCCCAGTGTAACCGAACATCACCGTGATAGCACGCTCCCCCGAAAAATCGGCAAGCCGTTCCCGAAGGGGCGGAAGCCAGGGGCCGAATCACTCCACCAGATCCACCATCGCCTTGTGGGCATCGGGCAGAAGCAACACCGAGGCACTGGTATCAATCAGCCTTTGCAGCTCCGATACTTTCGAGATCGACGCGGCAAACAGTCCGTCGACAATATCTTCCGACCAACCACTGGCCACGAACAGGCTGGCCGTCTTCGCGGCGAACGACCAGAGATGCGCAAACGGCCAATCATCCGGCTTCCGCTTCTTCATCATCTGATCGGCATCGGCAAGGTCGTCTTGCTGGCAGAGAATCTCTGCGCCTTCTGCCAATGGGGGGGGCGGCTTCGGTCAGAATGGCAATCCGTCCGCCGACTTGCACGACCCGTGCCGCAGCCGCGGCCGCCAACGCCAGCATGTCAAACGTCACCCGTGCGGGGTCACCGCTAATCGTGGCAATCACCAGTTCCGGTTGCTGTTCGACGAATCCGCGCCAGCGGGCATCTTGTCGAGCGTCTCCCTCGGCGGCACTATCGGGCATTCCGCAGACGATCTCGGCAATGGTATCTCCTGGCCCAGCAATCACTTGCACCAAGAGCGGCGTTCCCAGCATCCAAGCGACTTCATGGGCTTCCGCCGCGGCGCGGGTGCCTTTGCGAGGGGCTTTGGTCGCAAAATGGCCGACGAATCCCGCGCGAATCTCGCCACTACTCAGCACCGGAAACAACGCCCCCGGCCCGCCGCCGTGGCCCAAGCTCGGATCATAACCCCGCCCGGACAGCACGATGAGAAAATCCGCCTCGACCACCGAGCGATTCAGATACACCCGCAACCCGGAGCGGGTCATCGACAGGTACGCCAGTTTCGGTTGATCTTCCGGGTCGTGCGTTTCCAGCCGAATATCTGCATAGTCATCGGGAAGTTCTTCAATCCAAGAGGCGTTTCCCCCATCCGGTGGAACCACAACCGTCACAGCGCTCGGAGCAATGCCCGCGGTGCCCAGATGGTCCAGAATCGCGGCCAGCATCTCCGCAATGCACGGCAGTTGTTCATCGAGAACAATGGTGATGTGGTCATCGGGAGTGAGGGCACGCCGGAGCGGCACTTCCAGCCCGCGTGGGCATTCCAGAGCCGCACGAACCAGTTCCGCCGGAGCCACCGGGGAAGCCACCGCCGGTTCCGGGCGACGGAACGTCACCAATGTATCCTGGGGAACCGCAATCGACCAAAGACTGCGCCCGACAGGAAGTTCGATCAAAAGACTCATAGAATCCGTCCCGTGCCATGTTCATCCAAGAGATGATTATAGCGGACGGGAAAGCCTCACCCTTGCGGGAGCCGTTCTCGGACGCGGAATCTGCTCGAACAGGAACGATCCCGCCAGGGGGACGGCATTGTTCCCCTTGACTAGCTCTCAATTCCATTTTCCCGAGCGGTCATGTAAACTTGCTCGAATCGGGAGTTGACCTCGCGCATGGCCTGTGCCACATCGCCACCAAGGAACTCCGCCTCTCTCGGATTGCTCTGATAAAGGGCTTGAATCCCTTTGAGGAACGTGTTCTTCTCATACTGCCCAGGCAGCGGTTTGAGCGCGGTTTCCAACTTCTCGCAGGCTTGCAGATAGGCCGTGAATGCTTCCTGGAAGCTCTCGGGGCATTGTGTCAGATCGACTTGGCGTTGTGTGGTGAGATATTGTTTGAGAAACGCGCGGAACGCGGCGGGTTGAGCGGAGGGTGGTAACGCGGTGTACCCCGCATTGTACGCGATCTTTTCCTGGTCCAGAACCGCGTAGATGGCCTCTTGCGCGGCCGTGTTCTCGTAGCCGACTTTCTTCCAGAATGCCCGTTCGTTCCGCGGGCTGTTCGCGGGCTTGGTCGAAATCGTCACTTCCTGTGGCATCAGGCCACAACCACTATACGCAATCGGCAGGACCGCCAACAGTGTGTAAAGCATCCGCCCACGCATCGTCATTCCCCCAGTGCATTCCCGATTATCCCGAACGGCGAATCCTGACAATGGGCACCACGATGATCTGTCATGGCCAAGCCTAGAACACGACTCCAGAGGGTGATGCCGGAACTTCGGGAAACCGCGGAATGGTCAGGATGCAAAATCTAGGGTGTCAGATCAAATTTCACATCGCTGGCGGCCCCTTGGACATCATGCGTGATCGTGGATTCCTCGTTATACTTTTTGGGGATGTATTGCTCACGTTGTTTGTGTTTCCCTTCTTCCATGTTGGTGATCCATTTGCCGGTTTCCCGGTACGATTCGATTTTCACCGTGTAGGTTCCGTTCTCCGCTTCCACATGAAACGCCCCCGCTTGGATCGCACCCGAAGCGTGCTGCCCGGTCGGGCTCGTATTCATGAAAATGATGAACCCCTCTTCCACCGGCTTCCCGGTGAAGGAGATCGTCCCGCTCACGGGATATTTGGGGATTTCCCCATTCCCGCAGCCACAAGACAGCAGACTCACAATTGTTAGCAGCATAGCCGAGGCCAACAGGCGATGATGATGCATTCTTCCCTCAAAACGTATGGGGCCGTCTCTCTGGATTTCCGAGTCGATTTCGGGTGTTAGTAATCGCTCGGTGCCACAAGCCCATCCGCGATGGTCCCCAGAAGTTGCCAGGTGGACCGCGTGATATTGTTGGAGATGAACCGCGTCGAACCGTCACCCATAGCGACATTCACCCCGCCGGTGTGATAGCTGCGTGCAAAATTCGCGCGAATTGTCCCACTCATGACATTCTGACACGGGGCGTTATTGGGGGCACCCGGCACGGTGATCGTCCCCGTGTTTCCCCCTTTGCACCAATACACCATATCGGGCAAGGCAGAGTTCGGGACATCGAAGGAGGAAAAACCATACGCACCCCAGACGGACCCGCCCCAGTGGCCACCCAGTTCGCCGTATGATGGCACCTTGTATGGACGGACAATGCCTTCACTGGCCAGCAAGGTATTGGAAAGGCCGTCCGTCACGGATGTAAACTGGCAGCCGTGGTCGCCGCTATCTCGAAATTTCACGCCATAAAACAGCCCACCCGTGGCAGGCCATGAGCCCGCGGAAGCGGTGTTGATTTGCGTAGGAGGCGTTGCCGAATAGGCCGTTCCCCCAGCACTGGCGGCATAGCTGGCTTGAAACGAATCACCGCCGCCGCCGAGTGAAATGTTACCCGGTGCGCCAGGGTCCGTCGGACAGACAAAGCTCGCAATCACGGCCTTCCGGTACGATCCGGGCAGTTCTTGAACATACGTCTTTCCATAACCGGGGCTGGAGTCCGCCAAATACTGCTGGTAAATGGCATCGTGTTCCATGAACGGCAAAATCAGTTGAAACCAACTCTCCCGGTTTCGCACAGTATTAGTGTAGCCCGCCCCAAGTGTATTACTCCCATCATAGTAACCGAACGGAAGCACCTGATTGGAAGAGGCGTAATTGTGCATCGCCGTGGCGATCTGTTTCAGATTGTTGGAACATTTCATGCGTGCGGCAGCTTCTCGCACCTTCTGCACGGCGGGCAATAATAAGCCGATCAGGATGGCGATGATGGCAATGACCACCAACAATTCAATAAGTGTGAAAGCAATGGACCGCTTTTTCAGCAAAGCGCGAACGGAGTCACCCTTAGAAACGGGCGGGAAATCAACGTGATTCATGAGTGCATCTTTCAACGGGCAGGAATCAATAACAGGTCACGAAATCGAGCAGCAAGGCAGAGCCAACAATTCCGCATCACGCGGCTCATGGTCAGAAATATTACGGTAACATATTGATCCAATACGATCATGAAGAATCGCTCATAATCAACATTCTGGGAGAATAATTCCTGACACACGCACCCGGTGTATCGAATGCCATCTGTTTGCCGGAAAACCGGGAACACGGTGTCGTTTTGGGACAAAGACTTAGGGGATAGAACAGCCCATCTGAGCTTGATTTGAACTTGAGCATAACACAACACGATCCAACCCAACTCTGAGTGAAGCAAGGCCGGCGAGAGCCACCTTGGGAACGGGACACACAAAATCAACCACGGATGCGACAATCTCAACCCGTTCCTGTTTCAACGGTCGCGCGTTGTCGAATTGCGGAGAAATGCTGATCGACGAGGAGAGAGCCATTGCGGAACACTTCGACCAACTCATCCGGGCGGGGGTCCGATTCCGCGACTGTCTCGAAACCGCCATCGTCACCGCGAATCAACTTGAGCCAACCGCGTTTGCTCCGCTTGCCAGGATCGGTGACGGGGTCTTTGTAAACCGCGATCAGACGACCATCGACCACGGCCGCGGAGCATTTGAAAGCAAATCGGCAGGTGTCCCGGTCCATTTTTTGCAGCAGGCCGCCCCCGGAACCGAAGACGAGGTTGTCCGCCGACCAGCCCGCCGCCATCACGGCTTCCAGAATCGGCCCCACGGTTTCCTCCGCGATTCCATCGCCCTGAATGAGCCGAACCTGTGACGGTAAGACCCGATACCCCTGGGCGTTATCCGTGGTGCCGAATCGCTCCGCGAGAATGGCGAGCAGTTGCGGCAAAATCTCGGCAGCATCGCCGGAATCGGGGCGAATCACAAGGGTTCCATCACGATGTTGCACCCGATCGCGGAGCGTGCCGCCCCAGTAATCCCGGCAAGCTCGGAACACGTCATAACTGTCGCTGACGCAGGCGACCATCCCAGTGGGAAACGCATCCAGCAGGTTCCGCATCGCCTCACATTCGTGATCCGCACCCCAAGCCGTGAGGGTGCTATGTTCACTCGCGGGGATCGAGTAACCGGGCATGGCCGCATGATAATACTTCTGCAAGAGCCGAATACCCACCAGTGTATCCGAACCCTGAAAGTGAACGAGATGGGCCGCCCCGCCGAGCGAGGCCGTTTCCACCGAGGAAACCCCACGGAAGCCGAAATCATGCAACTTGAAGTCGATTGCGGCCGGGGTGCCGGAACGCACGAGGGCATGATGGATCGTGCGTTTCATGGCCCGGCCCCGACTCGCCACCGTGATCGGATACCAAACCTGCACCAGCAACGATTCCAGATAGTTCGTCAACCAGGGGAACTCTGGGTCCGTGTTCTCGATTGTGATCAAAACATTTCCGGGCGTGATGACAGTTCCTTCCGGCACTGCTCGGATCGATACCGGCAAGCGACCGCCATGTTTTTCCAGCAGACGCATCCAGCGGTGCGTGTCGAAGACGTGATGGGAACCAAAATGCTCCGCGAAAAACGCCTCCGCTTCGGTGATCTGTTCCCGCCGCAGAACAGGGCCAGTCAAGTAGCGTTTCAGCAGATATTGCAACCCAAAGAAGACCAGTTCCGCATATCGGCCGCCGCGTGATTCCAGGTAGCTGTACATCCCGGTCATGCCGGGCGGATACAGGCGATGGTGCGAAACTTTGTACGAATCGGTGAGCAGGATGATGTTCTCGATCACAGGCGCAACCTTCACGAAACAACCTGGGCCAGGTCTGATCGGGGAAGAAATCGCTCCCGGATTCAATCATCCGTGGCCAGGGGCGTGATGTGGAACTCCTCGAAATGAATCGACATCGGTTTATCCGTATTCTGAATAGCGTAGACACCCAGTGTGACACGCTTACTGAGGGGGACTTCGATTCCATTGCGGTTGGCGGCGGTCCAGGTCTTGCCGTCCGAACTCCATTCCGCGAACAGCCGACCTTGTTTCCGGGTCAGACGCAGAAGGACGGGCATTTCCTCCAGGGGGCGCGGTATCGAGTTCCCGGCCTCGAAACCGGGTAGCCGGACATCACATTCCGCGGCGGTTCGCCAGGGGTTGCTGCCGATTTTTTCTTGCAGCGTGCGGAATTCCACCACGCCTTTATCATCGTCCATGAGGAGCAAGCCCCCGCCAGCCGCAGGCGGAAGCCCCTGATCGACGGCCAGGCCGAGTTTGTCGAACTGCACGCGGACCCGCACTTGAGCCACGAAATCCCCGGACACGGTGCGCATCACCCGTGGCGCGTTCGTGTGGCCGACATCGCCATACATCGAATGATGTTTTCCCGGAACACGGATACGGAGTTGACGGCGTTCGACCAGTGTAATTTCGCAATCCTGATCGGGGTCGAAAACGGTTCCAAACAGATGTTGGAGGCGTTCTTTGGGGGATTCCTTCGGTATCGGAGCCGCGGAGAGGACCGATACGGTCATCAGGATACCGACCATGAGGCGGGCCACGAGGCGAAACATGATGATTCCCCAAAAGTCAGTAGGACAATTGGAATCGACCTCCCAAACCATCATACATCAATCGACACCGCGCCAGGAGATCCCGCCCGATCCGCGGCGAAGTTGGTGTCAAAACTCGGCATCAGGCCGACTCCCGAATCCGATTCGATTCAAAATATCGGGCCAGGAGTTCCCGAAAACGGATGTCGATACGTTGAACGAGGAACTCCCCATCTGAAAAACGGGTGAGCCCAAATTGTCGCGCGTCTCGGTGGGTGTCCCAGGTTTCGGAAAGCTCCTGCCCCTTCACGATAATCCACCGATCGTTTTCCCCGGCCGCGATGAGGTCTGGCAACGCTCGATAATAGGCTTCGAGTTCCGTGCGGAACCGTTCGATTTCCGGGGGCAATGGTGGAGTTTCCGTCGGACTCATGGCCAACCCTCCCATCAGGTTTAATCGACATACGGGTCCGCGCCGAGGTCTTGGAGCATCTCTTGGCGTTGGCGGTCGTAGTGCATCAGGTCGAGGCGTTGCCGATAGTGTTTCTTTTCGACTCGCCGTTGGGCTTTGCGGAACAGCGCCCGGTAGATCGACCACGGCCGATTCGCGCCACTGCGGCCCAGCTCGGCGAGGGCCTCCTGACGTTGCGGCCCCAGTCCTTCCAGGAGTTGATCTTCCAGACACACATAAAATAACGCGCTGCCGGGGTCGCCCTGACGGCCAGCTCGCCCGGCCAACTGACGGTCGATCCGCTCGGATTCATGGCGTTCGGTGCCGATGACGTGCAGCCCCCCCGCGGCGGCAACATCGGGGGCCAGTTTGATGTCGGTTCCGCGGCCCGCCATGTTCGTCGCCACCGTCACCCGCCGCGATTGCCCGGCTTGTGAGACAATCTCGGCTTCCCGCTGATCTTGCCGGGCGTTCAGAACTTCATGCTCGATTCCGGCTTCGGTCAACATGGCACTGAGCCGTTCCGATTTATCGACGGTGCGTGTCCCGATCAGCACGGCACGGCCTTGGGCCACCATCCCGCGCACTTGTTCCACCACGGCTTGAAACTTGGCGAGTTCAGTCGGGTATACCGCATCCGCGGGTTGCACCCGGAGTACGGGGCGGTTGGTCGGAATCTTCGTGACCCAACGCCGGTAGACTCGCCGCAGTTCCCGGAAGTTCGGCATCAGCGTTCCGCTCATCCCAGCGAGTTTCTTGTAGAGCCGATAAAAGTTCTGATAGGTGATCTGGGCGGCATGGTCCGACTGCATGGCGATCGGCACACCTTCCTTGGCCTCGACGGCCTGATGCAAACCGTCCCGCCAGTTCCGATCGGGCATCGGTCGGCCAGTGCCTTCGTCGATGATGACGATTTTCTTCTCCGATGAGATCATGTAATGCTGATCGCGGGTGAAGCGGTAATGCGCATGAAGTGCCCGTTCGACCGCTTCGATCAGTTTGTCCATCGCCTGGGCGTGCGGCCCGGAGGGGGGGTTGCTGTACCGCACCAGATACCGACCCGATTCCAGCAGTTCGAGCTTGTCTTTCTTGGGATCGAGCCGGAAGTGTTCATCCCGGTTCATCTCCCGCGCGACTTTATCGGCCCAGAGGTAGACGATCTGTTCCTCCGGTGTGGCAGGTCGGGTGGGGTTGGCGATGATGAGCGGGGTCCGGCCTTCGTCGATGAAAATGCTGTCGGCCTCGTCCATGATGGCGAAGTAAAGCTCCCGTTGCACACGCGGATCGGGCCGAACGGAGCCGCCCATCCACGCGGACCAGAACGGAGCCTGACTGGCCTGCCCGCCGCGCTGCTTCAGCCGATCCCGCAGGAAGTCGAAGCCGAACTCGCTGGCGGTGCCATAGGTGAGATCGCAACGGTACATCGCGGCTCGCTCGCCATCCTCCATCTTCTGCTGAATGCAGCCGATGGTCATGCCGAGCAGGCCGTAAATCGGTGTCAGATCCTCGGCATCCCGTTTGGACAGGTAATCGTTGACGGTGGTGACGTGGACACCCTTCCCCGGCAAGGCGTTCAGGTACGCCGGGGCCAAAGCCGAGAGCGTCTTGCCTTCCCCGGTGGCGAGTTCGACCAGGCCGCCATAGTGCATGACGATCCCGGCGGCGAGCTGCACATCGAACGGCTGAAACCCCTTGATCCGGCGAATGGCTGCACAGCAGAGGCCGAACGCTTCGGGAATCATCCGATCGAGATTTTCGCCGCCGCGTGCCCGACCCCGGAGTTTCATACTCGTCTTCTTCATGTCCTCATCGTTGAGGGTGAGGAACTGCGTCTCCCAGTAACGAATCTTGGGAATGAGCAGGGCCGCTTTCGCCAGTCGTCGCCGCCAGGGTAACCCGATGACCGCCTGAATGGCGTTCCACCACATCGGCCCGAGTCGTCCCGGCACGTTGGCGATGCGTGGTTTCGCGGGCAAGGGCAATTCCTTTTGCGTTTCCGTGAGGGCAGCAATGCTCATGGGAGACAGTCCTCAGAAGACGGCGGTCACGCTTCCAAGGTAGCATCTCCTGGCCCATCCGGGGAGTCCGGTTAGAGTTTCTGACCCCAGTGCCTGCGTCACCGCGTGCCCGGCACCCGGAGTCGGATTCAGAACTGGGGCATACCCGTTCCCCGTGGTTCGGGTATAATCCCGGAACGGAACCGCCGGAGACTATTGCCGATGCCTGAATCGCCGTCCGCCAGCCCGCCACGCCCACTGGACCCGCTCGCCGCGCTGCTTTCGTATCTGCTACCCGGATTGGGGCAGGTGGTACAAGGCCGCGTCGGGAAGGGGGTGTTGTTCTTCGTCTGCCTGTACGGCCTGTTCTTCTATGGCCTGACATTGGGTAGCATGAAGAATGTCTGGCTCCCCGATCCCGCCAGCCAGCCGCCAGCCGTGGCCCCGATTCTGGGGGAACTACAAGGGGTTTCCAAGGCGATCTATTATCGGTTCCAGTTCCTCGGCCAATTCTGGATCGGTGTCGCGGCTTGGCCGGCAGTGGTGCAATACGTTCAGACGGACATGCCCGCGGAACCAGGAGCCGCACCGCGACCCCATGCGATCCTTGGCCGTTACATGCAGGCACCGACGGAAGCCGAGATCAATACTTTGCTGCGTGATGGGAACAAGTTCTGGGATCTGGGTTGGGTATACACCGTGATTGCTGGAGCGCTCAACATCCTGGTGATTTACGATGCCCTAGCCGGGCCGGTCGTGCGGGAAGAAGAAGAACCCGACACCGCAACATCCCGAAAAACAACACCCGGAACGGATGCGGCCACCGGGACGGAGGCACGGGGATGAATCCGCTTTTTGCGATCGGGATTTACTGGCACTTGCCGATTCTGCTCATCACGTTCAGCCTCGTGTACAGCGCCACACGCCATGACCGCTGGGATCGCATCCTCGCGGAATCGGTCGGTTGGATGGTGCGTATCGCGAGCTTTCTGGGAATGATCGGCGTGGGTCTGTACGTTCTTTCCAGCTACCCCGCATACTGGCCTTATCTGACGGGCGCGGGCGGTGCGATCTTCCTTGTGTACTGGTGGCTCACCTCACGCAAACAGGACACCCCCCCAGCCGCGTAGAGGTCATTGCGTTCGACCTACCGTTTCCCCGTCGGCAGCACGGAGATCGCACCGGAAGGGGTCGGCAGCATGTTCCCCGTCTGAGCGGCGGGAATCGGCGTGGCGAACGGCGAGGGGGTTTCGGGAACCCCCGGCGGCGTGATCGACGGCGGCGGCAACTCGTTCGGTGTGCTGCTTCCCGCCCCCGGCGTGGCCAACGGCACCGGCACCCCAGACGGATACACCGGAATGCCACTCACCCCGGTGTACGTTGGCACGGACCCCGGCAATACCATCACATCTCCACCTGTTGCCCCGGAATGCTTGTTCTTCTTGTGCCCGAGGGAGAAGAACCCGCCACCGCCGGTATTGGAACACGGTTGCACCGAGTTCGACACGGGCATACACGGGTTCTGGGACCGTGAGAATAACCCGCTCCGCGAACCGCAGGAGGATCGGCAGCCGGAAAGACCCGCCAGCAGAATGAGCCCGGCGGCAGCAAGTATACCCTGGTGTCGCATCGCAACAATCCTCATGCAGCCCACAACACGGGACGACAGCACCCCATATCGAGGAACTTGAGGAATTCTTGCTCGTTTCACCATCGGAAGCAATGCAATCGGCCAAACAAAACGACCCACCGCTTCGGACGCGATGGGTCTTGTTGGAACATTCATCATTTCAGGTCAAACAGGAAAAGTTCACTCAACCCGCTTTCCGCCGGGAGCCACTCTGCGCGGACTTCACCTGATTCTTCAGGTAGTCGACCGCCTTATCCAGTTGACGATCCGTGAATGGCTTTTCTTCCGGCTTGGCGGCACCGTGCTTCGGAGCAATCACCTCCCGATCCCGGAAATGGTCGGCGAGATCCTGCTTCTCTTCGCGTGAGAGCTTCACTTCATAACCGCGATCCGGTTTGACTCCCCATTCTTCATCGTCCTTGCCACCGGTGCTGAGCTTGTCGATGTTGCGGCCCAAAGGCGGGAAGTAACGGGCGGTGGTCATCTTGATCTGGCCGCCGGTCGGTGAGAAATCCTCGACCGATTGCACGCTACCCTTGCCGTAGCTGCGTTCGCCGACCACCACGGCCCGGTTGTAATCCTGCAAGCAGGCCGAAAGAATCTCCGCAGCGGAGGCGCTGTAACCGTTGACGAGGACGGCAATTGGGAAGTTCGTGAACTTGCCCGCGCCCCGGTCGTAGTACGATTCCGCTTCCCCGACGCGCGGCCGCACCGAGACGATGAGGCCATCTTCCAGGAACAGGTCGCAGATGAGGACGGCCGCTTGCAGCAAACCGCCCGGATTGTAGCGGAGGTCGAGTACGAGCCCCTTCACACCTTGTTCTTCGATTTCCTTCAGGGCTTTGTACAGGTCGCGGAAGGTACTCGGGGCGAACTGCGTCAGACAGATGTAGGCAATCTTCTTATCCCGATCGAGGAAATAATCCCAATCATCGTGAGAATCTCGCTTCACACCGAGGACGGTTTCGACCGAGACGACACCGCGTGGGATGGTGAATTCGAGCGGTTCTTTCTCGCCTTCCCGCTGGACCACCAATGTGACGGGCACGCCGGGCTTGCCGAGAATCAGATCGAGGGCGCCTTCGGTCTTCATCCCCTTGGTGGAGATGACGCGGGGTTCGCCCTCTTTGAGTGGCTTTCCTTCCGGGTCGGTGTCCCGTTTGACTTCGGTGATGAGGTCGCCCGCCTGGATGCCCGCTTTGTAGGCGGGGCTGCCTTTGATCGGACTGACCACGAGCAGACCATCGCGGACCAGATCCCGGCGAATCTGGATGCCGACACCGCGGAACTCGCCCCGGAGCTGGCTGGCGGTCTTTTTCAGCAGGTCATGGTCGTAGTAAGTCGTGTACGGGTCGTTCATCCCGGCGAGCATCATCAGGATGGCGATGTCGGCATCCTTGCCCGATTCCAGGTCTTCACGCTTGCCGAGTTGGGTACGGGCATCGATGAGCAACCGTTCCAGTTTCGAGCGTGTCAGTTTTTTGGGCTCTTTCAGTTCCGCCGCGAGATTCTCAGGGAGGGGAATATCGAGGCGTTCGTACATTCCTTTGATGGCGTAGGCGGTCAGGTCACCGATGTTGAGCGGTTTGACATACCGGCGAGACACCATATCGATGCTTTTGAAGACGGTACGTTCAAACTTCTCGGCTTCCGCGGGGCTGAGTTTCAGAGATTCTTTGATGGCCTTCCAGTCTGCCGCGAACTGGTCCGGCGTGAGGGTGCCATCAGCGAGTGCTTGATATTTCTTGCGCAGTTCCTGAATGGTTTTGAGTTTGGGCATCCGTGTCAGCAGGGCACGGCCTTCCTCGGCGATGTCCGGGGTGAGGGTCTTGTTCTGTTCCAGTGCGTTCAACCGCGCGAGACGCTTTTGCACGGCTGGGGTGATGGCGGGGTTCTTCGTCAGGGGGAAGTGACTGGTTTTCTCACCGACGATGAACGGGACGGATTCTTTTTCCTGCGTGGTTTTGCCGAGTTGCCGGGCATCGTTCGCAATCTCGGTTTCGAGGTATTTGACCAATTCATCGACCGTGACCAAGCCATCCGGTTCGTACCCATCGGTATCCGCTTTCCCCTTGAGGGCATCGAGGATATCCGCGGCGAACAGGCCATGTTGGCCTTTGGTCAAGGGCTCGTGCGAGGGGACGGTGGCGAGGAAGACCACGCGATCATGAGGGGTCGGGCCTTCGCCTTTTTCTTCTCCACCGAAGACTGCGGCGAGGACATCCCGCAGTCCCGGTTCAGCGAGCTTTTCCTTACCGGGGTCAAACCCTTTGAAGCTCACATCCATGAGCAGGGCAATTTTGCGGCCCTTGGCGGGTTTGAGTTCCGCTTCCAGATCCGAACCGAGAACGGCGGTCTTGGCGCGTTCTTTGAAGTTCGTATCTTCGGCAAACAGAGTGGTCTGATCGCCAGCGGAGGCTCCGCGACCGAACCAGCCGATGAGGATGGTGTCATCCTTCCCGGTTCCGGCGACGGCAGCGTGCAGAGCGGCGAGGATGTTTTCGCGGGTGGCCGATTTGGCTCCGCGCTGGGCATCGGGTGTTGCGGTCAGCAGCGCCACGCGATTCTTGGGGACACCCAGATATTGCGGATCAGTCACCAGATCGTAAAACGCGCGGGCATCGGCTTCGGCTGTGGGGCGCGGCTGGATCGCCTTATCGGAGAATTCGCCGACACCGACGAGTACGACATACGGCCCTTGGGCTTGCGGCGGTGCCTTGGCCTCGTCAGCCCGCACGACCGTTGTGGCTGTCGCCAGCAGGGCCAAGAAGGTGGTTAGAATCACGCAGCGCATTCGAGTTGGTCCTTTCTACAAACCGGCGATGGCCGGATTCGACTACTCACACAGTACGCGGACAAGTCAAGCCGGGTGTCCGGGAGAATCGCGGCAATCTTCCGTCGGCCATCCTGGCGGGAACGAATGGAACCAGTTCTTATTGTGGCCGCACAGGGCCAGCGCCGTCAACCGAGATTGCGCAATCGCCACAATCGCCACAATCGCCATCGGGATAGAATGCTCTGGGAGAGACGAACGAACCGGGAGATTCTCACCGTGCCTGCCACCCCAACGCATGCCACCCGACCGCGAATTGCCGTAACGATGGGCGACCCAGCCGGGGTGGGGCCGGAACTCTGCCTACGACTCCTGGCAGAAGAACCGCTGCACGAAGTAGCAATCCCCATCGTGTTCGGCGATGTCTCCGTGCTGGCCGCCGTTGCGGAGCGGTTGCGGTTGCCGATGCCCCGGAATGTGGAGAACCGTGAGACATTTTCCCAAAATGCCCACGCGATCCGCACCGCGACGATTCTGGATTTTCAACAGATTCGCCCCACCGACTTCACCCCAGGGCAGGTATCCGCGGCCGCCGGACGCGCCGCGTTTGCGTACATTTCCGCTGCGATTGCGGCGGCGCGCGCCGGGCAAGTCGATGCGGTTTGCACGGCTCCGATCCACAAAGAAGCCCTTGCCGCCGCGGGGGTTCCGTTCCCCGGACACACGGAGATGTTCACCACGCTCACCGGCGCGGCCCGTTCGTGCATGATGTTGACCGCCCCGGAGATCACATGCAGCCTCGTCACCGCACACGTCGGCTACCGAGACGTGCCCCAGCTATTAAGCATCGAAACGATTCTCGATGCGATTGAATTGACGGACGCGGCCATGACCCGGATGCGGGGCCGGAAACCGCGACTGACCATCTGCGGACTCAACCCTCATGCCGGGGAACGCGGGTTGTTCGGCGATCGGGAAGAAGAACGATTCATCATCCCGGCCGTGGAACGTGCCCGCCAGAAGGGAATCACCATCGACGGCCCCTTCCCCCCGGATACGGCTTTCCTGGCGCGCCGCCGGGCGACCACGGATGCGTACATCTGCATGTATCACGATCAGGGGCTGATTCCGTTGAAGGCGCTTGCCTTCGATGAGGGGATCAACGTCACGCTGGGGCTGCCCATCGTCCGCACCTCGGTCGATCACGGCACCGCGTTTGACATCGCCTGGCAGGGACTCGCCAACCCCGCGAGCTTGTACGCCGCGTTCCGCCTCGCCGCTCAGCTCATTCCCGGATCCCCAAACGGATGAACTGGCTACCCATCACCGGGATGGGGGCGTACTCTGTTTCCGTAGCCGATCCTCTGTTCCCTTCAGCCCCCGAGGCATCATGAGCTATTTCCCGGATGTTCCGAAAATCGTCTATGAAGGTCCGACCAGCCAGAACCCACTCGCCTTTCGGCATTACAACCCGGATGAGATCGTTGCGGGCCGATCCATGAAGGATCATCTGCGGTTCGCGGTCGCCTATTGGCACACCTTTCGGGGCACCGGCTCGGACCCGTTCGGCCCCGGAACCATGCTCCGACCGTGGGAAGATGGGACCGATTCCGTGGCGATGGCCCAGAAGCGCGTGCGGGTTGCCTTCGAGTTCATCGAGAAGCTGGGTTGCCCGTTCTACTGCTTCCACGATCGGGATGTCGCCCCGGAAGGGAAGACGCTGGCCGAGAGCCACCAGAACCTCGATGCCGTTGTGCGGGTGCTGAAAGAAGAACAGCAACGCACCGGGATTCGGCTACTCTGGGGTACGGCCAATCTGTTCTCGCACCCGCGATTCCTGCACGGGGCGAGTACCTCCTGCAACGCGGATGTCTTCGCCTACGCGGCGGCTCAGGTGCAAAAAGCCCTGGAAGTCACGCTCGAACTCGACGGCGCAAACTACGTCTTCTGGGGCGGCCGGGAAGGATATGTCAACCCGTACAACACCGATCTCCGCCGGGAACTCGACCACTTGGCGAAATTCCTGCACATGGCCGTCGACCACAAGAAGAAGATCGGTTTCACCGGCACTTTCCTGATCGAGCCCAAGCCACACGAACCGACCTCGCACCAGTACGATTTCGATTGCGCGAACGCCATGGCGTTTCTGCGAACGTATGGGCTGGAGAAGGAGTTCCGGTTCAACGTCGAGACGAACCACGCCACACTGGCCAAGCACACGATGATGCACGAACTGCTGTACGCCAGCGGTTACGGGATGCTCGGCAGCATTGATGCCAACCGGGGCGACCCACTCTTGGGCTGGGACACGGACCAGTTCCCCACGGATTTGTACACCGCCGCCCAAGTGATGCTCGTGGTCCTCGGCCAAGGCGGACTCGGTGCGGGTGGGTTGAACTTTGATGCCAAGGTCCGCCGCGAGAGTTTTGAACCGATTGACCTGTTTTACGCCCACATCGGCGGGATGGACGCTTTCGCGCAAGGGCTCAAGATTGCCGCGGCCATTCGTCAGGATGGGGCGCTGACCGAATTCCTCCAGCAGCGGTACGCCAGTTGGGACAATGGCATCGGCGCGGAGATCGAAGCGGGGAAACATTCCTTCGAGACGCTGACGGCCTACATGCTCCAGAAGGGGAACCCGGCCCCGAACCCGTCCGGCCGTCAGGAGATGCTGGAAAACATCATCAATCGGTATCTGTAAAAACAACAAGCCCACCGGCGTTCACCGGCGGGCATTTCCGTAATGATTACAATTACGGAGCCAGACCGAGCGCCGAACCCCCTGTGGGGTAGTACGGCTTCGTGCGTGGGGTCAACCAAGGCATGATCGTCGTCAATACGGTGTCCGTCGTGTCCCGTGAGGCCGTGGAACCGAGCATCGACAACCGCACCATCCGCATCGGCGTATCCGCGGCGTGGCGGAGAAACAGCGTGTTAATCGTCTCCACGGTTTGGAAACCGCTGATGACCGAAACCCAAAATTGCCGAGAACGGCTGGTCAACAGATCGCCAGTCGATTCCACCGGATGAAACACCGTTTGCGTGGGCCGATCACTCGGTGTCTGGGCCGTTGCCGTGAGCGGAATCACCGGCATCAACATGCTGGCGATAAGCAATCGATTCATAGCAACGTCCCCTGGATCATGATAAACTCTTTTTCCGTACACTCTAACAGCAAATGAGAGGCCAAATGGGCAAGCAACACGCACCGGGTTTCCTGGCCATCGTCACCGATGCCAAATCCCGCATTCGAGAATGCACCGTGGCAGATGTCACCCGGCGTTCCCAAGCGGGGGAAAAGTTCACCATTGTCGATGTTCGGGAAGAAAGCGAATATGCCGCGGGCCATATTCCTGGGGCCATTCACATCGGCAAGGGGGTCATCGAACGGGACATCGAAGCCAAAGTGCCCGATCACAGCACCGAGCTCATTCTCTACTGTGGTGGCGGCTTCCGCTCCGCGCTGGCTGCTGATAATTTGCAAAAGATGGGTTACACCGCCGTCATCAGCATGGATGGCGGCTGGCGCGGTTGGACACAAAGTGGCCTGCCGGTCGAAAAATGAACAAGGGTTCACACTCCGGTGGTTTCTTCGATCCGTCCACGCCACCACGCCCGGCGGACGCTGAAGCGATAAAACCACTGGGAAACCAGAACCAACCCCACGGTCGTGACCAGTAACGCCACGGCCAATTCGGGCTTCGACCAGGCCGCCAACGGTGACGCGGCCAAGGGGGAACCCGGTGGCGGGATGCCCGTGAGTGCCCGCCGCATTCCTTCCAGCCAGTACGTCGTCTGGAGGGTCAGACTCACCGGCTGCAACCAACTCGGCAGCACCGTGATCGGGAACACGACTCCGCTCAGGAAGTAAATCACGGCGGCGACACCTTCACTGAGGAACATGCCGCTGCGGCTCATGTTCAGCATCGCCGAGGCCAACACCATCCCACAGGACCAAAGCAGCACCGCCCCGATGGCCAGATAAACCAGCAGCCACAGTGGGTCGATATTCTCCAAACGCACGGCGGCCCGCACCTGGGGAATCGCCAGCCCCGCGAGGATCGTGATGAACCCCCCGGCGGCCCCTTCGAGCATCCGCGCGAATCCCCGACCGAGAAAGTACGCCTGAAACTGAGCCGGGCTGATGAAGATGTACTTCAGCATCCGGTACGATTCCCGATCCGAAATGACGACGTAACTCATGCCGAACATCACCGTACCGACCAGACCGTAACAGGCGTTCGAGACGTAAATGTACGGCAGAAACTCCGCGGGCACCCGTGTCGGGGCGGCGTACTTCGCGGCGAAGAACATGCAGACCAGCATCAACGAACCGCATACGGGTTTGATGACGAGATACAACAGGAACAGCCGCAGATCCGCCCAGTTGGATTCAATCTGCCAGCCGAGCCACGTCGACCAGCCGAGAGTACGCAAAGGTTCCATCTTCAAATGCAGTCATCCCGGAGAAAGTATGCGGCGCTGTGTGACCAGCCATCCGACGTTTCATCTTACAGGAACCCGCCACGGTTGCCGCGCCCGCCGTTTGTTTCCGGCATCCTCCCGTCTCCAGTGGTCCGTGTTCCAGAATGATTTCAACGGATGACATTTCTTCCCGGTTCGGGTACGCTGGGTTCCGCTCTCTGGATTCTTTTCCTGTTCGCGGATCCTGGTTGCGAGGCTGTCATGGCGGACCCGGTTGTGATCGCTACCTGGCCATTTGGGAAAGTCGCGGTGGAGACAGCCTCTCCCCTGCTGACCGCGGGCCGCCCAGCGCTGGATGCCGTGATCGCGGGCGCACAAGCTGTGGAAGAAGATCCGACCGTACATTCCGTCGGATTTGCCAGCATCCCGGATCGCCTGGGCCGTCTGACACTCGATGCCTGCGTCATGGATGGCCGGACCCTGGCCTGTGGCGCGGTCGCCTGCGTGGAGCATATCCGCCATCCCGCCGCCCTGGCCCGACTCGTGATGGAAAAGAGCCCCCACGTTCTGATTGTCGGCGAAGGGGCCAAATGGTTCGCCTTGCAAAACGGCTTTTTACTGGAAATGCCGCACACGCCGGAGAGCATCCGGGAATGGTACGAAAAGCGACCTGAGTTCCTCAAGAAAGCCGCCCTCCGCCCACCGCCCGCCTCGCCCGATGACATCAACGTGGCGGACGAGCAGAACCACGACACGGTCACGGTCCTCGGACTGGGCCGGGATGGCCACCTTGGCGGAGTCTGCACCACGTCCGGGCTGGGGTTCAAATGGCCGGGCCGGGTCGGTGATTCCCCGTTGATCGGCTCCGGTTTGTACGTCGACGACGAAGCCGGAGCCGCCGGGGCAACTGGGGTGGGTGAGGAAATCATCCGCATCAATGGGAGTTTCTTCATCGTGGAACAGATGCGATCGGGAAAAACGCCCCAACAGGCGTGCGAACTGGCGTGTCAGCGGGTGAACGCAACCAGCGTCCGACGGGGGGTCCATCCGGCCAACGTCGCCTTCGTGGCCTTGAACCCCCAAGGCGCGATCGGCGCGGCCTGCACCCGACGCACCCAGTTCCGTTATGCGGTCGGGCGTGGCGGCAAAGTGGAACTCCTCACCGCCATCGAGATTGGCCCACGGGTCTGATCGGATCGTGAACCTGCGCCCTGTGCCTTGGCTCTTTGCTGGTACTCACACCCCAACGCGAGAAACCCCGATGGACCTGACTTTGCTGGCGCAAGCGGCTGATCCCGTAACGGAGATCGCCACGGATTCTGGGAAGAAAGTCGTGGTGGCCGTGGTCGTCGGCCTCGTGACGACGGTGGGTTCGTTCCTGTTCGGTCGCTACTGGGGGCGGTATAAGGCGCACCGGGAATGGACGAAACAGGAATTCTTCAATCGCATCATTGTCTCTTTCAACATCTTCTCCGATGGCTATCTCAAGATTCGCACGGTCATGGAACGATCGTTGGATGAAATCTTCCTGAACCAGATCGCCATCGAAAAAGTCCTCACGGCGGCCCAAAGCTGCACGCTCGACCAACCGATTATGCCGATCGCCCCGAAGGATCGTTGGTATCTGCTCAACTATGTGTTGAACGCTGTCGCCGAGCATTTCGTGGAAGGGCACGTTCGGCAAGATGCAGGGCTTCCGGTCACGAAGGTGCGGTACGCCCTGTTTCTGACATGCGAACTGGTCGGCGATGAGCGTATCCGTAAGGTCCGGGCCATGCTCCTCCGTGTGGAACATTTGGAGAACTTCCCGTACCCGGACTCCCTGCCGAAATTTTCGAGCCCTTGGCACGAATGTCGCATCCTGACACTGCGAGCCGCGGCCGAGCTGTACAAGAAGGAACCCGACAACTTCCTCATCATCGAAATCTGCGTGTAATACACAAACCCGGTGAGATGGGGAAACACAACCGGGGACGGCAGCCCTCGGTTCCGGTTCATACTTGAAAGACACCCGTGCGGAACGGTAGCCCAGCATCGTACCGGGTCGCCACCGCGATCGCTTCCCGCAGCACGCTCCGGGTCTGTTCCGGCAAGATGATCGCATCGACCCAGAGTCGCGCGGCGGCGTAACGGATGTCGGCTTGTTCGTCGTAGCCCGCTTTGATCCGATCCCGCAAGGCGGCAAGTTCCGCGGCATCGGGTTCCTTCCCGGCTCGTTTCAACGCGGATACCTGCACATCCAAAAGTGTCCCCGCAGCTTGCTCTCCACCCATGACCGCGTACTTCGCCATCGGCCAAGCCAGCACAAACCGGGGATCGAACGCCTTGCCGCAGAGAGCGTAGTTCCCAGCACCGTAGGAACCGCCGGTGATCACCGTGAGTTTCGGCACCACGCTATTGCTGATCGCGTTGACGAGTTTCGCCCCCGCTTTGATGATCCCGCCTTGCTCGCTGTCCCGGCCGACCATGAAGCCGTTGACGTTCTGAAAGAAGAGAATCGGCACCCGTGTCTGGTTGCAATCCATGACGAACCGAGCCGCCTTCTCGGCGGAGTCCACATAAATGACCCCGCCAAACTGCACGGGGCCATCCGTGGCCTTCACCCGCTTCTTCTGATTCGCCACGACCCCCACCGGCACCCCACCGAGGCGACCGTAACCACAAACGAGCGTCTGCCCGTATTCCGCCTTGTACTCATCGAACGGAGCCTCATCGAGGACTAACTTCAACAAGTCGCGGACATCGTATTCCTGGGCCTGCGTGAAGGGCGTGAACGCCGAGGGATCGGTGATGCCGGGGTGATGGTCCGTGAGTCGTTCCGCATCTGTGGGCAGCCCATCCACCAGTCGCCGTAACCGAGTGAGGCACGCGGAGTCATCCGGTTCTCGGAAGTCGATGGTGCCGCTGATGGCCGCGTGCATCCGGGCACCGCCGAGGGTTTCATGGTCGATCACCTGACCGATGGCGGCTTTTACCAGTGCGGGGCCAGCAAGGTAAAGCCCGCTGCCTTCGGTCATCAGCAGTTTGTCGCAAAGCACGGGCAGGTAGCCGCCCCCGGCGACGCAGTTCCCCATGATCGCGGCGAACTGGGGTATTCCCGCTGCCGAGATCACCGCGTTGTTGCGGAAGACCCGGCCAAAATCGTCTTCATCTGGGAAGACTTCATCTTGCAGAGGCAAAAAGACCCCAGCAGAATCGACGAGATACACCAACGGTAGCCGATTCTCCTGCGCGATGCGTTGTGCCCGCAGCACCTTCTTGCAGGTCATCGGGAAGAACGCGCCCGCCTTCACGGTGGCATCGTTGGCGATCACCATCACCCGCCGCCCCGCGACGGTGCCGATCCCCGTGACGACACCCGCCGCCGGTGCCCCACCCCATTCGGCATACATCCCCCAAGCAGCCCACAACCCGAGTTCCAGCCAGTGCGTCTCCGGGTCGATCAGCTGCGTGATCCGTTCTCGGGCCGTCAGGCGGCCTTTTTCATGCTGACGGGCGATCGCTTTCGCGCCACCACCTAGACGAATCTGCTCAATCTGAGAAGCCAGATCATCGGACATGGGCCACCACCGGAAACAGAGGACACCCGAGACAGGGCCAAAATCAAGCCGCTTCGGGGGAATGCCGCACCATCCCCTGAAGCTCGCGGAGGATGTCGGTCTGGAGTCGCTGCTCCAACGCCACCAGATACCGAGCCGCCTGAGCCGCATCGAGAATGCGATGATCGAACATCAGACGCAGAACCACGTTCCCCTCAGGGGTGACGGCTCCGCATGTCAGATAGCCGCTCAACGGTGTCAACGCGGTCGTGATTTCCGCACCCGATGTGATGACGCTGCTGACCGCGATGGTGCCAAAATACTTTTGCCGCCAACTCGGCACGACTCGCAATGCCAGCCACCAGACGCATCGGCGGAACGGCATTGGTAATCGACCGATCCGCAGCGAGCGACGGAACGCGGCCACTTCTCGCAGAGGAGCGGTCTTCGCTTGCCGGAGTGTCGCATCAATTTCCGTGAGTGCCAGCAATTCCGGGTGACGCAACGGCAGGACGAACACACCCGGTTCCCCTTGCCAGTCGCGTTCGATGGTGACGGCGGGAATCGAGCAACCATGTTCGTAGAGTCGTGGCCAAGGGAACGTCAGGAAAGATCGCCGCAGTTCGGGAACATCGTGCGTGGCCAGCCCCGCGGCCTTGAGGAACAACGCCAACCAGCCCGGCCGAGGCACCACCGCCAATCGCGCATGATGCACTTCAGGAATGACCGCATTCCGTTCGACGATGACGGTCGGCACCGAACGCGAAAAATACATCACATCGCCGACGAAGCGACGTGGCAGAGAAAGGGACAGTCCGCGTCCGGGTGGCAGGGGCATGGCGGGCTCCATTCCGCGCGAGGTTCTCACCGATGGTGGCCGGGTGAATGGCGGCCTGTGCGCGGCACCACGTTGAGAAGCCGATGGAACACAGATAGTTCTACCCGGATGGTCGCCGCATGGGTAGCCGACTCCGCGTCCAACTGCGGCAGGAGGGGTAATCAGAAGCGGATGGCACACCGAGCAACCGCGTGGCCCCAAACAGAACTCCCCTCGCTCCGACCCCAGAGAGTGTGGGGCCAGAAGCGAGGGGAGTAGCGGTTAGGTACTTGCGGTCGAATGCCGGGAGATGTGCGAAAACTCGGAAGGCGATCGGGGCTAACTGGCCAGGGCGGAACGGGCTTTGAGCAGTTCGGCGAGCGGTTGCGGGTCGCCTTCATATTGGGCATCGAGCGGGTGCCAGAGGGCTTGTTTGAGCCGAGCCCGTTCGGCAAGCACGGCTTCTTTTTCCGGGCTGCCCGGCGGTGCGGTTGTCGGCTCGGGCGGCAACGGCGCAACACCGTTGAAGTTTCCGACACCCCGCCGAGCGTACTTGCTCGTGCTGGGGTACAGCTCTTTCACGCCGGGAGTGTAGTAACAGCCCCAGCACAGCCCCCGAGGACGGTTGACCTTCGATTGCGAGCAATGACGGCAAATGGCGATCATGTCAGCTATCCTTTCCGAGTATGATGAAGAATCGAAATCGCGGTCATCAGGCAACAGCAATTGCATTGGGTTGTTGTTGTTCGGCTTCCGAGGCCACCGGCACGCGGACGGCCAGGGCGAGTTCCACTTCGGCGAGCAGTTCCCGTCGCATTTCGGCACGCGGGGCATCATCGAACCAGTTCAGGAACCATCGGCACGCCGCCGGCTCTCCGAGTCGGTCATCGGCCTCGAAGCAGCAGCGGGCAAAGTGTTCCTCGACTTCGCCCACTGTGCTGAGTCCATCGCCGAGCCAGGCACAGATGCCGAGCGCACAAGCGCCTTCCACGGGCCAATCCTGAACGCACATCAGCGGCGGCGGTGTGGTGGTGCTGCCTTGCGTGAGACGATGATCGTCACCCCGCAAAGCATCCCGCAGCGCCCGTAAACCGTTCGTGGTTAGAACAGGAACGAATCCATCACGCCAAACGATCCGCCAACTTTCCATGACTGCCTCCAAGTTGCTCGGCTGTCGCTGTCGGCCGGAGCCCCGGTCGTTCAACTCCTCAGTGTGAGTCGACAGGTATAATGTACTCATGTACAGTATATCGGTCAATACCGATTTCACACTGCAAGCGATTTTCTGAAGATTTTGGCCGGAAATCTTCCCCGCCTGCGTCACAAATAGACACAAATAGACACACAAATCGTTCGTTATTAGACAATTGATGACAGACCACCGAACAGTTGGTCCGTGGCCCGGAAGACGAGATCAGGATGTGTAAACAGAGTGGGGCCGCACCGAACCCCGATGGTGACACCGCGATGGCAAAAAATGCGATTTCCCAATCACGGAATCACGGAACCACGCAGGAGACGGGATACCGAAGCGAGCCGGTGGCCGCGCCGGACACTCCGAACCGGGGACGACAGTCCCCGGTTCAGCCGGACACTCCGAACCGGGGACGACAGTCCCCGGTTGTGTTCCTCTTCACCCCATCTCGCGCAGAGCCACAAAGATGCCGAGATCAGATAAACGGAATTGGACAAGGAGTAGAACGGTTCAGCGTTCCGCGATGAACCGCCCCAGCAGGCATGGCACGAGGCCAAGTCAAGGATTGGAAGCCCCCGGTTGGGGAACATCCCGGCGGATCGCGGGGGGAGCCACGGGCAATTCCGTCGGCTTCATCGCGGCCGTATCCAGTGCGGCAATCGGTGGGCGGCCCAGGGCGGTGTAGAGTCGGAACTGCGCCCGATTGAAGCCAATGACCGCGTTCAGATATTCCCGGCGGGCCTGATTGAGTGCCCGAATCGCTAGCAGCGGTTCCAGGGCATCGTATTGCGGTCGCGGGCCGACCATGTTGAACGAGGTATCCCGCAGTTTGCGATACATTTCCGTGGCTTCGGCCACGGCTTTTTGGGCCACATCGACACCATCATACTTGGCGGCGGCTTCCCGCGCGGCGGCAGCAGCGGTCGCGGCAACACGGGCTTCTGTCTCCAGCAGGCGAAAACGCATCTGGGCCACTTCCGCACGTCGAACCCGCACTTGGGCCGCGTACCGGAACCCGAACCCATCCAGTTGCCAGATGGCCGAGGCTTGGAGTAGGGAACGGCTATCGAACTGCCCGACGTAGCTGTTCCGCCCAGCTCCGAAGCCGCCGATGGCGTAGTCCACATCAAATCGTGGGAGCAGCGGAGAGACTTTTTCCTGCCGCAGTCGTGTTTCCGCCGCGGCCAGTTCGAGCCGGGCGCGGGCCGCGTCTGGGTGCAGGTCGATTGCGGTCGCGGTCAGCGTTTCAAACGTCGTATCGGGAGGAACGAGCGTCAATGGCACGACTTCCGGGGTCGTGGGCTTGAGGTTCACGTTCGGATCGAGCAGCAGCAACCGGGTCAATTGCGCGGAAGCGACCCCCGCTTGCCCGGTCAGGTCGAGCCGTTCTTTCCGAAAGATCGCGGCTTCGGTACGGGCACGATCCGCATCGGCGGGCGTCTTGGCGAGCCCGGCTTCCTCGGCGGCTTCGGCATACCGCACCATCTGTTCGACTCGTGCCAACGTGTCCGCGTTGATCGCTAACGCGGCGTGCATCGATTGGAGATCGAGAAACGCCGACACCGCTTCATATTCGCTCTGGTTGATCGTCGCATCGGTGTTCGCGGCGGCGGCTTCGGAGAGCCGATTGGCCACAAGCGGTTGAAACAAGGCATCGGCCAGAGCAAAGCGCATCCGTGGCCCCGCGAACCCGTTCAGAAACGAGCGGTTCACGTCAAACACTTCTCCCCGCTGGTTCTGCGTGACTCCGTCGAGCCGATAGTAGTTGACTCCGCCGACCAGGTCCGGCATGGCAATGAGCCGGGCCAGATCCACACGCGCGGTGGCTTCGGCCAGTTTGGCGCGGGCCACGCCGATCGTGGGGCTGTTTTCGTTCACCATGCGGAGGGTTGTCGGCAAGTCGATCGGCAACGCGGTGGACAGGAGTTGGTTGGTCAGGGCCGCTTCTTGGGGGGCGGTCAGCGGAGGAGACACGGGGGCATACGGCTTCCGGGGTCGCGGCAGCGGTTCGGGAACCGGGGGCAGGTCTTGCCCAGCGGCGATACCGGAAACCGCCGCACAGCCAGCGACCAGCACCAGATGCGAAAACCGCAGAAGTTCAAACCGAGTTGGCATCCGGGCCTCCCTGCCCCAAAGTCATCCGTTACCACTCCGTCGGAACGGGTGTCACCGGCTGGCCGTCCATCAACTCCAGTTGTCGGCTGGCGATGATCTGTTCGTATCCGGTCAGTGCGGATAATCGTTGTCGCGTGTGACCGTCCGCATCCCGCCGATTCGTGATGAGAGACACCAGGGCGATGCGTCCATCATCGACTTGAATCCGAACCGGGTACTGGTGCGCCTCATCATTTTCAATCAGCATCACATACGGCTGTCCGGCACGGGTGTAGACCGCCGTGCTGGGTAAGATGCTGGCTCCGCCGAAATCGTGCAACACCAATGACATAGAACCGAGCATCCCCGGTACAATCCGCGTGTGATCGTTGGGGGTATGATGCGGCAACGCCGGTGGCGGCAGCGGATCGCCTTTGTACGTCCCGGCTTCGGCGCGTTCCTCAATCGCCAAACCCGCGGCGACGCTGAGCGGTCGGGCGACTCCGAGCGCGATCAAGCCGCTGGACACCACCCGATCGACAATCCGTTGCCGGTCGCTGTCGTCGCCGTTGAATAAATCCACCTCGACCCGGATGGTCCGATCCGAACCACGCACGGCTGGGGTGAACCGGGAGACTTTCCCTTCGATCCGCACGCCGGGAAGTTCGTTGACCGTAATCACAGCCCGTGTGTTCTCCGAAAGGAATGGAGCGGCCACGTCCGGCACACGGGCCACCACCGTAATCAGGTCGGTCCGCGCCACGGAGATGAGCGGTTCCGTCGTTCCCGTGGTCGCATTTTGCACGAACGAGCCCGGATCGACCGTTCGGCGAACGACCACCCCATCAAAAGGGGCGACAATCCGCGTGTATCCGGCGATGGCGGCCGAGCGGGCGTGATCCTCACGGGCCACCTGCACCATCGCTTGCTTGAGTTGAATATCGGCATGCGCGGCTGTTACAGTTGAGTTCGCGTCCTTCAAATCAGCAAAAGCTCTCTGAACTGCCGCGCTGCTGGCATCGACCGCGGCGGAACTGGCCTTGACTTCCCGCATTTGTTCGTCAATCACATCCGGGCCAATCGCGGCACGGGCGGCCAGGGTCTGATACCGTTCGAGCCGCTGTTTCCGCAGATCGCGGGCGGCCTGAGCGGCCACGAGTTCCGCTTCCCGTTGTTTGATGACCGCTTCGGCCACGTCCCGCTTGGCTTCCGCGGCCATCAACCCGGAGCGGGCCACGGCGACTTCCTGGAGGCGTTGCGTAATCACCGCGGCCTTCTGGGCCACTTCCCGATCGAGTTCCGGCACATCAATCACCAGCAGCAGTTCCCCTTGATGCACACGATCGCCGATGTCCTTGTAAACGGACTTCACAATGCCGGAAACCCGCGCGCGTAAATCCGCCTGATAGTACGGCTCCACTTCCGCCAATTGCTCCAGGCGAATACCGATACTGGTATCGAGCTTGGGCCGGATCACCTGCACGCTGCGGGCTGCGGCTTTCCGGTGTGCGGGCTCCAACGCCACGTCGGAGGTGCCGGGAATCACGGGATTCGGCAAGAACCCTGCCAGAACAGCGGTTCCCGTTCCCAAAGCGATCAGCGTCAGAATGCCGAGGAGAAAACCGAGCGTTCGCCGTCGACTCCGCCCCGTAATCGGTGGACGCACACCAGATGTTGCGGGAGACGGTTCGGGGTTAGGTACTGTCATATGATATTCCTTCTCATAATCCGCTTTCCGCGATGAAGTCGCATGAAACTCACTCTCTTGTCTGACCGGGGACAATCAGCGGCGTTTATCACGGATCAAGAGCGTGAACAGGATCGGCACCACGATCAGCGTGAGCGCGGTCGCCGTGACCAAGCCGCCAACCACCGTGCGGGCCAACGGGGTCAACGCCTCAGACCCACGGCCCAGGCCAATCGCCATCGGCAGCAGGTCTAAGAACGTCGCCAAAAACGTCATCAGAATCGGTCGGAAGCGGATGGCGGCGGCCTCCGTGATCGCCTCGGCCACGGTGCGGCCCTGCTTGCGGAGCTGATTGGCAAAATCCATCAGCAGCACGCCCTGCGACACGACGATACCGACCAGGAAGATCACCCCCATTTCCGATTGCACGTTCAAACTGGTTCCCGTCGCCCACAAGGTGAATAACACCCCGATCAGACCGAGCGGCACGGTCGCCATGATAATCATCGGCATGACGAACGACCGCATGAGCGGCACCATGAGCAGGTACACCAGCACCGATGCGAGTGCCAAGCCGACCGCCAGACTCTGGAACGATTCCTGCATCCGGGCGTATTCGCCTCGCAGTTCCGCCTTCATCCCTTTGGGCAGTTCCACGGATGAAACGGCTCGGTGAACATCGGCGGCCAAGCTGCCCACGTCGCGGTTCTCCGTGTTGACCAGCACGTTCACGACTCGCTTCAAGCCGGAGTGGTTGAATTCCACGGTTTCGGTCGTGGGCCGCACGGTCACGAGGGAACTGAGTCGCACGGGGGTGTGCTGGTTCGTGCCGGTGGCGAACATATTGCGGAGGTCGTCGAGCCGGAAGTCGGGAGCAAGCGGGTACTGCACGGCGACGTAGTACTGGTTACCGGATTTCGGGTCGATCCAGAAATTCCGCGTCAAGGCGATGCTGGAGTTCATCGCGGTGACGACTTGCATGCCGACATCGCGGGCGGTCAGCCCCACGGCGGCGGCCTTGATCCGGTCGACTTCCAGTACGAGGTACGGGGAATCGTTCCGCTGCAACACCCGCACATCAGCGGTGCCGGGAACCGCGACCACGGCCTTGCGAATTTTCTCGGCTGCCAGAGCTTTCTGCTCGCGGGTGCCCCCGGTAATCTGCACGTCAATCGGTGAAGATGCCCCAAAGTTCAGCGCCGCGGACACCATCCCGCCGGTGTCGAAGCTGAATTCCAGATCGGTGAATTCCGGTTCGGCCTGCATCCGTTCCCGCAGGAGAATGGCATATTCCTGGGCCGATTTGGTCCGTTCCGGGGTGAGTTGCAGACGAATCACCGCGTCTTGCTGCCCGGCATTGGGCGAGTACGCCGCCGACACGTCGTTGTTCAGCCCGATTTCGGACACCACCATCATGAGTTCGTGTGGCGGAATCACCTCCGCGATGACCCGTTCCACATCAATAATCCGCCGCTCAGTCGCATCGAGCCGCATGTGCGATGGGCCGCGGACTTGCACGCTGATCTGCCCGGCATCGACCGCTGGGAAAAACTCCTGCCCGATGAACGGCACCAACATCAACGAACCCACGAACAGCGCGATAACCAACCCCAACACGGGAAAGCGATACCGTAATGCCTGATGCAACGTCGCCACATAGGCTCGGTTGACCCAGCTCAGCCCCGCATCAAATCGCGCGTGGAGTGCGCCAAAGAAACCGAGCGCTGCCGGGTGCGGGTGCAAATCTGGGGCGTGACGGTGTTCATGTTCACCGCCCGCGCCGTGCTGCCCGTGGCCCCGCAATAGTTTCGCGCAGAGTGCCGGTACGAATGTCCAAGACAGGATGAAAGACGCAATCATGGCGAAGGCCACCGCCATCGTCAGCGGCTTGAACAGAAACCCACTCACCCCCGGTGTCAGCGCCACCGGACACAACACAATGATGAGCGCCAACGTCGCCACAATCACAGGTAACGTCAGCTCGCCCGTGGCATCAAGGGCCGCTTGAAAGGCTGATTTGCCCAGCCCCAGGTGCCGGTGAATGTTCTCCAGCACCACAATCGCGTTATCGACCAATGGGCCGATCGCCAGAAACAGCCCGCCGAGTGTCATCACGTTGATCGTGTTGCCGGTCGTTTTCAACCCGATGATGGCCCCCAGAATCGCCAAGGGCAGCGACATGGTGGCAATCAAGGTCATCCGCCAACTACCGAGGAAGATCAGAATCATCAACGAGACGAGAATCGCACCAATGATGCCTTCATGCACCAGACTGTCAATCGCCTTGCGGACATACTCGGACTGATCGACCACGAAAGCGAGTTGCGTGCCTTCGGGCATGTCCACTTCGATTTCCGGGATCGCGTTCTTGACTCCGTCCGCCACGGTGAGGCTGCTGGTGCCAGCTTGCCGATAGATCGGGATGAAGACCTGCTGCCGACCGTTGACCCGCACACGGGATTTCTGGATGACCGCGTCATCGTAAGCATGGCCGATGTCGCTGAGCAGCACCTGCCCCTCGGAACCGAACGTGATGGGGAGATCGTTGAGATCATCCACTTCCCGGACCATCATGTTGGTATCGAGTGACACCTGACTGTCCCCGATGTAGGCAGTTCCGGGGGACACCATCATGTTGCCGAGGTCCAGCGCTCGAACCACGTCCACGGGAGAGAGTCGCCGAGCTTCGAGCTTCTGCGGATCGAGATACACCATCACCCGCCGGTCTTTCCCGCCGACCACCACCGGCGCGACGCAACCGGAAACGGAACCCAAAAAGTTCCGCACCTGCACCCGTGCGAGATCCTTCATCTGCTGTTCGGGCATGTTCGGGTTGCTGACCGTCAGAATGCCGAGGGGGAGCGTGCCGGTCGGGTCGAACGGAGTCACAATCGGCGGCAGCGTGTTCGTTGGCAGATAGGCCCGCGCCCCGGATGCCAGCGAGTTCGTCATCGTCAAGGCAGAGTTCGGGTCGGTATCTTCCTGAAAGTAGAGCCGCACCACGCTGACACCGGACACCGAACGGGATTCGACATTCGCCACGCCGGGCGACTGATTGACCCAGCGTTCCACACGGTCGGTGATGGTGCGTTCGATGGACCGAGCAGGCATACCGTTGAAGTAGGTCATCACCTGGACGGCGGGGACACGGAACGCGGGCAGAATGTCGACCGGAATCGACAGCAATGCCACGGAGCCGAGAATCGCAATGAACAGCGCGAACACGACTACGCCGTAGACATTTCCCAACGCAAGACGGACCAAACTCATTATGCGATACCGATATGGTCAGCGCGGAAGGCCAAGGGCAAGCGTTATCAGTGTACCAGATGAGATTGGTCTGAGAACAGGGGCATTTTGCGGCGACCCCACCGAACGATCGCGGGGCCATGGAAAAAACACCGGGACATTCTCGATGGCCCACACCGATCACACCGCACCAACACCACACGACAAGCCAAGACAAAATACGGGATCGGCAAAAATATCAGGAGATGATCGATCCCATCATTCCTACAAGTGCGGAACGCGGCTTCCACTCGTAACAAATCACAGAGAACGGATCAGGGGCGACCCGGTGCCGGTATGGTCGGTAAGGCAGGTCGCATGTGGGGAATCTGCTCCGAAGGAGCTGGGGCAGAGCGAGCCGCGATACCCAAAGCCAGTCCATCCGCTCGATCGGAAAATCGCTCCGATGGCAACACCGCCCCCAGGTTGAACGGGAAATAGTGTCTGTCCAATAAACTCGTTGCCTGGGGGAACGCAACCGGAACAGGAACCAACCCTCCGAGGGCATAGTTATTCGTCCATTCTCCGTTCGTTGGCACCTGCGGTATCCCCAATCCGGTCACGGGATCCCGCCAGCGGCACTCCAACGGTGCCTCGTATTGCAGCCCCGCGAGTACCCGCGCGAGCCCCCGTGGCAAAGGAAGAGAGGATCCACTCGTACTGGCCCGATTTAGAGTGTTTTCATCACACCATTCTTCATCTAACAAATGACATTGCGTGATCCCACCTGGTTGCCCAGGTGTCGCGGTCACGTCCAAAAGGAGATAGCCACTGGGTGCGCGACCGCGTGGCACGGTACGGTAAAACACCAGGATCGGCGCGATTTCTTTCGGTTTGCGGTACGAGGCTCCGCGTGTGGCCTCCCAGGCAATTTCGACCAATTCTTTGACGGGCGGCGGAGAAAGTTCAGCCTTGAACTGGAACATTTCATCGTAGAATGGTCGGAGATATTTCAATAACCCGGTGTCGATCGCTCGACCCGCCAGTCGCGCGGGCCGTGTCGCCGATCGGCACGCGGCTCGCAGATGATCGCAGCAGGTGAGGGCATCGAGTTCGGTCAACCCCCATTGTTTCCAGTTGCGTAACAAGAGCGTGCAACCGAACATGAGTCGTTCGATTTCATCGCGATCCAGTTCCTTGGTAGCCAGGGGCAGACGCACGGAATCACGGGAGTTTTCACCAAGAATCGGCGAAGCGGAATCAAATGTCGGGTGAATCAGATTCCAAAGTTCATTCTCAGCGGCCGTTGCCGGATTGTGGATCAGAGTGTGTGCGATGGCTTTGTTGATGGCGGTCTTGCGGAGCAGTGGATAGACGGAATATTTTTTGACCAGTTGTTCCTCCAGAGAAGCCGCCTGATCGCAGAGCAACTTCGCCAACGTGAGGTTCTGGTTGGGATTGTTTGCCGACGCGGGCATCGCCAGGGCGATCGCACGCCGGTAGAGCAGATCGAGTGTGATCGCTTCCCGCCGCCCTTCGGGAATATTGGGGACGGCCCGCAATGCCCGACGGTAGTCATCGGCCGCCTCCGTGTAATCAGGAATCGCCCCGTACAGCCGGCAGTCCCCTTGCCGATCCACGCTATTGACGTATCGCTCCGCATAGAGTTGGCGAGTTTCGGCGAAGTTCGCCAACAGATCCCCGCTGTTATCCAGAGACTGCACAGTTGCCGCGATGTCTTCGGTCAACCCCCGAAACATTCGGATCGCCTCTTCGTCCCGCCCTTGGAACCGCTCGATCATGGCCAAGCCGTGCTGAATGTGGAAGAGTTCAATCTGATAATTGGCAGAATTGGGATTCCGGGTGAGCAACTTCTGGAACACTTGCCGACTGGCCTCGAACGATTGCCGCGCCTGCTCGAAACGGCATTGCTCCATGCAGGCCCAGGCATTGTATTTCAGCACGGCTCCAGTCATGGGGTGGGCGCGTTCGGCATCAATATCAATCATTTGGTCACAGGCGGATTTCATGCACCGATCCGAGACACCAAACGCCCCCATCCGGCGGGCAGCCTCGGCTTCCTTGTACAGGGTAAAAGCCACGAACGGCGCGGGAGGCCGCCCTTCCGCAATCTCACGGGCCGCGGCAAAATGAGATCGCGCATCGGCGAATTGATTCAAGATCGTCTGACACAGCACCCCGTAGTCCATCTGACAGAGTGCATACAAGGGACGCAGATTGGGTTTCTGCTCGGCTGCGACTTTGTATTCCGCTAACGCACGTTCGTAGCAGGCCCGCGCTTCCGAGGCCCGTTTGCGAACATGGTAAAGTACGGCCAAATAATGCAGATCCAGGGCACGTTCAGCCATCGCGTCGCGTCCCGGATCCTCCGTGGCGGGCTGGGGATAGCGGCACTCCAACTGTTGGATAATCAGATCGATGACGGCCACCTGTTCCTTGAGTGTCTTGGCATGGAGCAGGCGGTGCAGGTGGTCGTACCGAAAATGCTCTTCGCGTGCGCTATCCTCTTTGTAATTGGCTTTGTGATCCGCAGCGCGTTCCAGTGCGATGCGTCGAATCGCTTCGATATCGAAATATTGTTCCGTGGACCGCATCTTCGGTTCCCGCACGATGATTTCATGGCGCAGAGCGGGCATGAACCAGATCATCTCATCCGCCCACCAGTTCCCCATCGTGGAAGGAATAATCGCCAGAAGTTGTTTCTGACCGACAGAATCCAATTCTCGGGTTTGTCGGGGCCAAGTCACACCGGCTTGAGTGGTGGGATGGAAAAAGAATTCGCCCTGATCTTCACCGATCCAGCCATATTCCGGCGATTGGCGGTCGCTGCGAATCGTATGGAGGTTGCCGTCGATGGTCCGAAAGAGTTCACTGGCGGAAAAAGGCTGCGGGGAGCCGGTCCCACGCTGAGGAATGGCCGTCAATCCTCGCACGAGAAGCCGAAGGGTTCCGCCTGGGGGCCATCGAACCCGCTGGTGATCTTGCCCAGCCGTGATGGCGACGTTGCCGGAAGAGTTCTTCTGGGGGCATGATCCCGGGCCTTTCATCCGACACAATCCACACGGACCCCGAAAAGCAGCAATCGAGAATCAGCAATTTGTGTTTGGCGCGGCAGTGATCGCGTAATTTCCCCACAACCTCATCCATGCGGATCGCCGCGAGATCGAAGTTCGGGGTGCCGTTGGCCTGCATTCTCATGTCCGCGGGTGCGAGGTACACGGAAGATTTCGTCCGCGTCAGGTCGTACCGCAAAAACCCGTGGCCCGAGAAGAAAACGAGTACGCTATCCTCCTCCTGAACAGCGTCTCCACAGAGGAAGCCCGCCCCCAAAGCGTTGTCGATTTCCGCTGCGGTTGCTCCACGGGCGGCACCATGATCGGCAGTCGGTGGCGGGGGGTTCTTGGCGGCTCGGCCTGTCAGAAAGCGAACACATTCCGGTTTGTAGCCGTAATACTTGACGAGCATCTCCCGGACATTGGTCGCATCGTTTTCCGCGTTGGCCAACGGCAGGGACCACGCCCCCCAAGCCGGGTCACGGTCTTCCGCCGTGTAGTTCACCCCAATCACGACCGCCCATTTTTCTCGATACGTCGCCTCGGCAGAAGTACCGATCCCAGGGCCATCACGCAGCAGCACACCACGATGGGCCGGAGTGGCAGACGCGGGCGGCACCGTTTGTGTGGAGATCACCCCGGTGGCAGGCCGGACTCCTACCGGCACAGGATCCCCCGCGATCACGACCACGGGCACCACACCAAGACAAGCCAAGGCCACGAGATGGAGGAGAACGTGTGTCCGAATCATGATGACCCACCGGCAGCGCGGGGATGGAGGAAATCACAAATGGTGTGTGGGCACCCAGATACAGCGATCCATGATTTATCTGGCGGAATCGCTCCGTCTTGCCGCCTATCCCGCGAGTGTCCCATGCCCATGCGGGGCAACCCTCACGATGTGGGCACGGACACATTCTGTAGGGGTTTCATCAGAAACCATAATAGCAACATTCTCTCTTCCGACAGATGTTCCACCCTATCGAGAAACGAGGGATCACGCAAGAATCGGACAAGAAATTTTACCCCCATCCGGCATGAGCCTCCTAGCAAGATCAAACAAACCTCGAAAATCGTGTCCGGGGACCAGAGAGATCCCGTTTCATTCCCCAGAAACGGATGTCGGACCATCCAGTGGCTTCCTGGGAATTTTCCCAAAACCCGCTGGCAGATACTTGCTTGTACGATGGTTCCGTGCTGTAATCCCCAAACCATTTCCGATCACCCGGTAGCGGGGATCGGTTCAACCTCGCACCCTGCTTGGCCGGACTTCGTCCACCCGGTTCAGGCTTGATTTTGGACGATGTTTTCAAAAAAGGGGGATACCCATGTCGATCCGCTCATTGTGCGTGGCTCTGCTCGCCACCGGGCTGGCGTACCCAGCTTCCGCCGCTGACAAACAAGCAGCGCCTGCGGGAAAAGAACAGATCGAAAAATTCGTGAGCCAGAAATCGGATCGGAAACCGTCTTGCTGCCGAGCCAGCACGGTCAACTTCAACAAAGAGCTGGGTATTCCCCTGGAATACCTGAACACAATCGGCACGCGAATCGCCACAGCCCGTAAGGCACCCGATCCTGTGGATCTCGCAAACGCCGCCCAAGCTCTGGCCGCCGCCGAGGCTGCCGCTGGGAAGAAAGCCTCCGTCACAGCCGAAGAAGTGTATGCGGAAGCCCTGGCCTTGGTGAAGCTGCGGAACGTCTCCACGGAATTGCTAGCCTTTGCCACCATCACGCCGGACCAAGCAACCCGCAAGGAACTGACAAACGCGGCCGCGAAAGCCAAAAAACTCAAAGCCGAGCAAAACCCAGAAACGACGCGTGAGATCCTCGGATCACTGACGGTCGTAAACCAATCCAGCGAATGTGTGAAAATTTATGTGGATGGCCGCTATGTTGGCACCGTCCATGAAGGAGAAGTGGAGCGATTCCGAGTCCACACGCATTCCCATAACACTGAGATTACCGCCATCTGCGAAGAAGATGGCGAAGTTGTTGGCCAAGCCTATGCTCACGGCCACAATCACCCTGTGTCCTGGACGGTACGCTAATACGCTTATTTGATAAAAACACTCCACACCGGGGGCTTAATGGCCCCCGGTGACAGGCATTGCGCGTCCCATGCGTACCCCTTTCTGGGAGGCTCACATCATGATTCGACCACTGATTTGCCTTGCCATTAGCCTCGCTTTCAGCGGATTGGGGATCGCGGCGGACAAATACGCTTTGCTCGTGGGTTGTACCACCTACCCCCATGACTCAGACATTCCCCCACTCCGTGGCTCAGTCAATGATGTCCAATTGTGGACAAAAATCCTGACGGACCCGAACGGATTTGCGTTCTCTCCTCAAAATGTCACCCGGCTCGTCGGTTGGCCGCAAGACGAACACGCCCGCCCGAGTCGCAAAAACATTGTGGCCGGGTTTGAGGCACTCATCCAATCTTCCCGCCCCGGTGTTCAGATCGTCATCGTTCTTTCCGGGCACGGAACACAATACCCCATCCCGGACCACCAAGACCCGCTCGACCCCAAAAATCCGGAGCCAGATGGGCTGGATGAAGTCTTCCTCCCAGCCGATAGCCGAGCGCAGGGCGGCTTCCCCGAAAATGGGATCCTGGATAACGAAATCGGGGCTTGGCTCGATGCCATGAAAGCCAAAGGGGCATCGGTACTGATCGTCTTTGATTGCTGCCATTCTGGGACCATGACCCGTGGCCTCCGTGATGACCGAGAAACCCCACGCACCATTCTTCCCACGCACTTCGCCAGCCAGGAGAAGATCGACCAAGCCGCGCGCCGAGCCGCGGTTGCCACAGAACGTGCCCAGGCCGCGGGAAAGTCGATCGCCAACCCGGACACCCCGGAAAAGCCCAACGCGCCCGCCCCGGCCAATATCGGCAGCGTCGTTGCATTTTACGCCGCACAACCGTATGAAACCGCCCCCGAATTGCCGATGCCCGAGGGGAAACCCAACCTTCCCGAACACATTCATGGCATGCTCAGCTATGCACTCGGGGTCGCATTGGAACAGCAAACCACGCCCATGACCTACCGTGATCTCGCGCGGTCGGTTGCCCGAGTGTACCGCGAACATCGAGCCACCCGGCCCCCCACGCCTTTCGCGGAAGGGGATCTGGATCGCATGGTGTTCGGGGCAAACCAGTGGCCGGATCGTTCCGCGATCACTCTCAACGCGATTGAGGGACAATGGCGTGTCAGTGCGGGAGCACTCCGCGGATTGGCACCCGGTACCATTCTGGCCGTTCAGCACCCCGCAAAGGTCGCGGACAAACCAGCAAAACCTGCGGCACACGTGCGGATTGACTCGGTTTCCCTGATGGATGCGGTTGTATCGTCAGTAGCCTATGGCGATATGGTTGCCGTGCCCGCAAATGCGCTACCCGAAAGCGGACGCTGCACAGTCGTCAGTCACGATCTCAGTCAAATGCAAGTCAAAGTGTTTGCCGATCAGCACCCGATCCTCGCCGAAGCCCTCAGTCAATTGGACCCGCTCACCAAAGGGTTGGTCACCTTGACCCCATCCGCATCGGATGCCGAATGGGTTCTGCGCGTGGTCACGGCTCAACAGGCCCAGAAGGAATTCGGACTCGCCAACAGCACCACAGATCAAGTCTTGCTGATGCGTGGAGATGGACGCGCAGGGCCAGCCAACGCACAGGACCAAGCCCACGAACGCCACGCCATTCAGCGGGCCATCGCTGCGGGGCACCCCTCGCCGCGCAAAGTTTTGGCAACCTACCCTCTGACGGCATCCGCCACTCTGACGCAACGGCTCTCGGTGGATCTTCCGAAAATCTTCCGCTGGCAAAACCTGTGGCAATTATCGAGCATCGCACAGTCCACCGGGGCCAGCGCGGATGTCCGATTCGAGATTCGTCATCGCCGTACAGCCGATGATCGTACCGGAGAACCGCTCTCCCAAGCGGAAATCCCTTCCGGTGCCCCCTTGCTACTCTGCCTGGATAATCAGGGATTGGAAGAAGTCTGGGTGTCTGTGATGTATGCGGATGCCAACCTGGGAATCACACAAGTTTACGCAGGCTTGCTCAGCTGGCGGCCCAATGGAAAAATCGTGCGGGTTCCGTTCAAACTCAGTTCACGCAATGGCGGTGATGGAACCGAAGGGATGGTCGCCGTTATGATTCCGAAAAGCGTGCAAGCCGATGCGCCGCATTTCTCCGCGTTAGAACAATCCTCATTTCGGGTGAACGATCGCGGCTGGAAAGCATTCCCCACGCCACGCACACCTTTTGAGCGATTATTACAAGCCACCGCCACCGGAAACGGTACACGCGGCGATTTCCAGATGGAAGTCAAAACGACTCCGGCTTTGGCCTCGCAAACCTGGGTATTGCTCCCCGAACCCGCAAAGTGATACGCTCACCTTCGGGGATGGAAAGCAAGGAAACCGATCATCGGCATGTGGGCCACGCCCCCAGGGAGCGACACACGCGCCGATCATTCATGCCGACACGTTGCACCGAACGAAGTTTTACCAGACTTGTGATCGGAAATAACCTATCCATACGGAACCGGAGAGAAACACAACCGGGAACGACAGTCCCCGGTTGGCCAATCAACGGAGATCTTGAGACACCCCCATCGGGTTTGTGTCTCAGGAACCATGTCCGTCAGTCACACAGATTCCCCAATCAATCTCAATCATCGTGCGGCGGTATCCCGGAGCGATGGATACACTTGTGAACGGCCTCGGGCGAGTTGGTAGTGACCTGAGCAATTTCCGCTCTCCCATTCCCCGCTCACCACGGTTCCGCTTCCACGCTGAATCGGATGATGTTGACACACGATAGCACCGCTCCGTATCGCTGAGCAGGCGGCCAATCTATACTATGGATTGGCGAGCGACCAAATTACATTCCTTCATTTCCCGATATTGGGTTCTTCATGAACGAAGCCTCTCACGCATTCCTGAAACGAATACTGGAAACTCCGAGTCCATCTGGCTTTGAACAGCCCGTTCAAGCCATCGTCCGTGAGTGGGCGAGCGGCTTCGCGGATGAAGTGGCCACCGACAGCCACGGAAACGTCTTCGCGCACCGCTTCCCCGAAGGACGGCCTGCCCAGGCACCACGGGTTCTGCTGGCTGGCCACTGCGATCAGATCGGCCTGATGGTCCAGTACATCGACGCGGATGGCTTCCTCTCGATCCAGCCCATCGGCGGCTGGGACATGCAGATTCTCTTGGGGCAGTACCTCACCGTTTGGACGAAAACCGGGCCGATCACCGGCGTGGTCGCTCGGCGAGCCATTCACCTGCTCACACCCGAAGAACGCAACAAAGTCCCGCAGTTTGCGGATGTTTGGGTCGATATCGGCTGCAAAAACAAGGAAGAAGCCGAGCAACTCGTCCGCTATGGGGATCCGCTGACGTTTGCCCTGGGGTATCGGCCCATGCGGAACGGGTTGGCGGCGAGCCCCGCTATGGATGACAAAGTCGGCCTCTGGGTGGTGATGGAAGCGGTGCGTCTGCTGCACGGTCGGCCGTTGCGCGTGGCCGTGTCGGGCGTGTCCACAGTCGCCGAAGAGATCGGCTTGCGCGGCGCGACAACCGCGGCCTACACGGTGGACCCACACGTCGGAATTGCCGTGGATGTCTGCCATGCCACGGACACACCGGGGAACGATAAGAAGACACAAGGAGAAGTGAAATGCGGTGGCGGGCCGGTGGTGTTCCGTGGGCCGAATATCAACCCGCGTGTCTTCGACAAATTGGAAGCCGTGGCTCAGGAAAACGCGATTCCGATTCAGGTGCGGGGCGTTCCGAAAGCCACGGGCACCGATGCGAACGCCATTCAGATTAGCCGTCGCGGGGTGGCCACGGCGTTGATCGGGATTCCGAACCGCTACATGCACACTCCTGTCGAAGTCGTGCATGGGGACGACCTGACACACGCCGCCCGTTTGCTTGCGGAGTTCTGCGCTGCCCTCGGCCCGGAAGAGGACTGGACACGTAACCCGTGCGCCCTCACATGCCCCCGGCACGCTCACAGCGCACGCGGGGGTGTGGGGTGTGGCGTTTTACTTCTCTCCATAAGCCCGGTAGCGGTACTTCGTGGGGGCCGCTGGGGCGGGGTAAGAAATCTGGACGGTTCCCGGTTGCTCGGTCGCGGCAGGTGGTGCCGTGGGAGTTTGTGGCGTGGGCTTCGCATCGGGGGTCGGCATCGGCACGGGGCGTGCGGGGCCGCCATCATACCGGAAACTGTTACCCGGTTGTGGGTGAGGAGCCGCGGAGGGCGGCAGAGGTTGCGGGGAAGTGCCCGGAGCCCACTGCGGCACTGGCTGCGGTTGCGGGAAGGGGTAAGCGGCAGGTTCCGGCTGGCGGTTCGCATCAATGACGGCTTTGGCCCGCAATGCCAAATCGACCACATTCGCCGCCACGTCGAGCTTTTCTTTCAAACTGATGCCACAGAAACCTGGGTAATACCAGGAATAACTGTAACTGGGGTAAAAATACACCGGCGGGGCAACGAAACGGGGCGCGCTATAGTACGAGAACGCGAACCCCGGAGCATAGTACCCAAAGTGCGGTCGATAAAAACCGAAGCTCGTATAGGGTCGGTAGCCCCAACCCCAGGCATGATGTCGGTGCCAGTGGACCTGTTCGGTATCCGTGGCGACTCCCTCGGGCGTGACCGCTCCTGGCAAGGTGCCGGGAACCGTTCCGGGGGTGGTCACTCCGCCGCCAAATCCCTGGGTCGTGGGCTGATACCGACCCAAAGGGATGACCTGTTCATCGGCTGAAGCTGTTGTGCCACAAGCACCGACAACCCCGATCGCGGCCGCGAGCGTGAATAATCGACGTGTCATGTCCTGGTTCCTCCATCCGAGACACCCAACAACCGTTGGGACGATGGCGAAGACTTTTCCGATAAAACCGATTGCAACAACCATTCTATCCATCGCTGGGAGAAGCGGAAGCGCAATCTGGCGACACCCGATCGGGATCGACACACCCACGACCCCATGTGGTATCCTGCGACTAGCGTTCTCGCCGACCACGCCGCACTGTCGGAGTTTGAAATGCGTCGCAAACTGGGCACTCTCTGCGTGATCGTCCTGATTATCGGACCATTGGTGGCGAGCAAGCCTTCGGATGCGGACATTCTCGCCCGCATCGGAGCCGCCACGGCCCAGCGCATCCGCAGTGAATTGCCGAACCCGGTGACGATCGCGGGGCCATTCGTGGCCTTGCGTCCCGGCGACGTGCTACCCGAAGAGGAACTCGTGCGTATCCGCATCCACACGGATCGGACGATGGAAGGAACGGACATTACCGTGCTGCCCGGCGAGAAAGGGGAAGTCAAGCTCCGCGGAATCGTCACATCCCCCACCCAACGGGACCGAGCCGGTCAGCTCGCCTCCGGTACGGTGGGGGTGACGAAAGTCCTCAACGAAATCGCCGTGCCGGAATAATCTGCTCAGGCCACGCACCCCGCGGGGAAAATCTTGGCACGACCGTCATTGGCCATTGGGGGTCTGGAGGAGTATGATCGCGCAAGAGCCTCTCATTCTCCTGATGAACTGCCGAGAGCGTGTATGCCGATTCCTCCGAATGTCAAACCGTTCAGCGTCACCGCTCTCAATACCTCGGTGAAAGGGCGGCTCGAAGAATTTTATCCCAGTGTCTGGGTCGCCGGTGAGGTGGCGAACTATGTCCGGGCCTCGTCTGGGCATCTGTATTTCACCCTGAAAGATGCCCAATCCTCTGTGCGTTGCTGCATGTGGCGGGCGTTCGGGATGCGGCTTCGATTCGACCCCCACGACGGCATGGAAGTCATCGTCCGGGGTGGGCTCACCGTGTTCCCGCCACGCGGTGATTACCAGCTCATCATCGAGGAACTGCAACCCAAAGGGATCGGCGCGGCCGAACTCGCCCTGCGGCAATTGAAGGAAAAGTTATTTCAACGCGGCTACTTCGATCCGAAACGCAAACGGCCACTGCCCCGCTACCCGCGTTGCATCGGCCTGATCGCCAGCCCGACCGGAGCCGCCATCCGCGACATGCTCGAAATCCTGGCCAAACGCTGGCCGATGGCCGATGCGATCGTTCGCCCCAGCCGCGTGCAAGGGGAAGGAGCCGCCCAGGATCTCGCCGCCGCGGTGCGACAACTCAGCACCCTGCATCGCACGCATCGGCTAACACTCGATGCCGTCGTTCTCGGTCGCGGGGGCGGGTCCGCCGAGGATTTAGCCGCCTTCAACGAAGAAATTGTTGCCGATGCGATTCACGCATGCAGCGTGCCCGTGGTGTCGGCGGTCGGCCACGAAATTGACGTGAGCATCGCGGACCTGGTCGCGGATTATCGGGCACTGACTCCGTCCCAGGCAATTACGGCTCTGTGCCCGGATCATGGTGAACTCGCCGAGGAAATGATCGCCTTCAGCGACCGACTCCGGGATACCGTCCTCCGCCGCATCGAACTGGGTCGCCAGCGGCTCGACAAACTGACCGAACGCGCCACCTTCCGCCGCCCGCTGGACCGGATTCGGGATCTGGACCAGCGACTCGATGAACGCTCCACCCGGTTACAGCGGGCCATGCTCCAACGCATCCGCCGGGCCAATGACCAACTCGCCGGGTTGGCCGATCAACTGGAAGGACTCAGCCCCTTGAATGTTCTCAAACGGGGCTATAGCCTGACACAGTTGGCCGGTAGTGAACGCCTGATCCGTGATGCAACCACGGTGCAACCCGGAGAACGGCTGGTGACACGGGTAGAACGCGGGGAAATTGTGAGCCGGGTGGAAGAAGTTCGACCCGATCAGCCCGGATCGCGTGAGGAACTCTAAATGTCGGACGCAGCGCCGCTCCTGAAGTTTGAACAGGCTTTGGCTGAACTCGACCGCATCTTGCGAGAACTCGAAGACGGCACGACCAGCCTGGAAGATGCTCTGGCCCGGTATGAACGCGGAGTCGGACTGCTGCGGATGTGCTACGGGCAGTTACGTTCAGCGGAACAGAAAATCCAGCAACTCACCGGCGTATCCGAGGATGGCAAACCGGAACTCAAGCCGTTCGATCACACTTCCTCCGTGGAGCGGGCACGCCGCCCGCGACCGGATACTCGCCCCGACTCCCGAAACGGTGGCGGTGATCCGTATTGAGCCCGATTCACCCCAGCTCGAATTCTCGGTATTCCGCATCTCGGAATAAATCTTCTTCCTGGGAATAGAACCGCCGAGTCATGCGACAAACCGAACCTTCAATCGTGTATTCGTTGTAGCCCCAGCGTTTCTGCTGGGTGCTGCTGCCACAGCAGACAATGGGAAACGGAATGGCCTGTGTGGCCTTCAGTAGGAATGCCTTGTGAATGTGCCCGTGTAGCCACAGGGAGATTTTGCACTCCTTCGCACACTCCAGCGCGGCTTTGTGGTCCCGCAAACGGTGGACCCGCGGTTCCACCTCGCCCCGGCCGGTGCGGAGCGGGTAGTGCGTCACCAGCACCCGTGGCCCCGGTGGCAGCGACTGGCAGAGCCGCCGTAATCGCCGCAGTTGCTCCGAACCGATCGCGCCGCTGGCATCCCAAGTCCAGCGGTTGACGGTACTGCTGTTCACACCGATGAACCATGCCGCACCGATCTGCCGCGCGAACGGGTAAGTGTCGGTCGTCAGCCGGTGCCCCTTCAACCAGGGGGCGAAATAATGCTCGAAGTAGCCGCTTTTCGTGGCCCGCTTCGTGTAGTAATCGTGGTTCCCCGGCACGGCAATCGCTGGAGGGAGCCCATCATCATCGACCCCCAGGGCATGGCTCGCGGCGGCAAACTCGGACTCGAACCCCATCCCAGTCGCATCGCCAGAGAACACCAGGGCATCGAGTTTGCGGGTTGGCCACTCCCGCCGCATCGCCGCCACGACTTGGGGCGCGAATCGGAATCGCCGCCCACGGCCAAGCATTTCCACATTGACCCAGCCAGTCAATCGCTTCGTGAACAGATCCTCGGGTTCCCAGCCCAGTGGCCGAGCGGTGAGGTGAACATCAGAAAAGTGCGCCAAGCGGATCATGGGGAGATTGCAGGTTTCGGAATGCGGACTAAGGAATACTATCAACGATATGCAGAGACGGGCTTCCGGTTCTGATTTCCGCCCTCCCCCTACCACAATCCACCATGATTGCCTACGATTTTTCCCAGAAAACCGCCCTTGTCACTGGCAGCTCCCGTGGCATTGGGGCGGCCATTCTCGAAGCGTTTGCCCGTGCGGGGGCGAACTGCGTCCTCCATTTCTGGGACGACCCCGATGGCGCGAACCGCCGGGATGCCGAGAACCACGCGGCCAAGCTGCGTGCCCTGCCCTCCACGCCGCGTGTCGCGGTTCTCGCCGCCGACATCCGCGACGCGGCCCAGGTCGAAACTTTGATGCAGACCGTGAAACAGACGTTCGGCGGATTGGATATCCTCGTCAACAACGCGGGCATCTTGAAGGATCGCAGCATTCGGAAAATGACACCGGATGACTGGCAGGCCGTGATACAAACGAACTTGACGGGAGTCTTCCACGGTTGCAAGTTCGCGGCCGAGATCCTGAACGAACAGGGCCGGATCGTGAACATCGCCTCGGTCGCCGGGTTGGTCGGCATCCACGGTCAGGCGAACTACGCCGCCGCGAAGGCGGGGGTCATCGGGTTGACCCGTTCGCTGGCCAAGGAACTCGCCCGCCGTCAGATCACGGTGAACGCGGTGGCTCCGGGAGTCGTGAACACCACGATGATCGGCGACATCAAACCGGACGTGATGGCGGAGTATCTCAAACAGATCCCGATGGGCCGGCTGGCGGAACCCACGGATATTGCCAACGCCGTGCTGTTCCTGGCCAGTGCCGAGTCTGGCTACATCACGGGACAAGTCCTCCCGATCACCGGCGGCTGGCTGGTGTGATGGCGGGCTTGGCCTGCTGACACCGATCATGAACACAACCGGGGACGCGCGGCCCCCGGTTCAGAGGGAAATGTCCCGTCCGCAAGACTCCCGGAAACGATTCTTTTTCTTTCCGACAACTTGCGACTAGAATATGGCGATGAACGATATTAGCCCCGGTTCGCCGACCACAAATCCCACGACGACACCGCACCTCACCTTCTGGGGGGCGGCCGCGTCGGTCAGTGGTTCCATGCACTTGCTCGAAGCGGGCCGTTCCCGCGTGTTGCTGGATTGCGGGATGTACCAGGGGCGGCGGGATGTGGCCCGCGAACGGAACGAACATTTTCCGTTCCACCCCCAGAAACTCCAGGCCGTCATTGTCAGTCACGGCCATATCGACCATTGCGGCAACCTGCCCACGCTGGTACGTCAGGGCTTTACCGGCCCGATCTTCGCCACGCCGCCGACCCGTGACCTGATCCGGGTCATGCTCCGCGATTCGGCCCGCATCCAGGAAGAAGATGCCGCCCACCTGAACATCGCCCGCAGTTACGCCGAACCGTGGGTCGAACCGCTCTACACGTTCGACGATGTCGAGCGTGTCTTCGATCAAATTGTCGCGGTTCCCTACGGTCGACAGAAGGAAGCCGCACGGGGCATACAGTTTCGCTTTCACGAAGCGGGCCACATCCTCGGTTCCGCACTCGTGCATCTGACGATCGACGAAGCCGGGCAGAGCCGCACCGTCACGTTCAGTGGGGATCTCGGCCGCCGGGAATTGCCGCTGCTCAAACCCGCCAATGAGATTCCGCCCGCGGACTTGCTCGTCTGCGAAAGCACTTATGGCAACCGCTTCCATGAACCCGTCGCGGGCACCATCGAAAAGCTCTACGCCGTGGTGCGGGATACCTATGAGCGCGGCGGCAAGGTTCTCATCCCGGCATTCAGCCTGGGCCGCTGCCAACTCATCATTCACTTTCTGCAAAAGGGACTGCGCACGCACAAGATTCCGCGCATCCCGATTTATGTCGATAGCCCGCTCGCCGCGGAAGTCGCCGAGGTCTATCGCGGCCACCCAGACTGCCTCAACCCCGAGGTCGCGGCCGGGGTCCGGGAAGGACACGGTATCCTGGGCGGTGATGGCGTGCAGTACATCCGCTCCGGTGAGGAGAGCCAATATCTGACCGTGCGGCCGGGGCCGTGTGTCATCATTGCTTCCAGCGGGATGTGCGATGCCGGGCGGATCGTCAACCATTTGAAGCAGAACGTCGACGACCCCCGCTGTACCGTGGCCCTCGTGAGCTACCAGGCCCACGGCACCACGGGCCGACGACTGCTCGAACCCAAACCGACCGTGCGGATCGGCAACCGCGACTACAATAAATGGATCGAAGTCGTTCACCTCGAAGGGTTTAGCGGCCACGCTGACCGGAATGACTTCCTGGCGTACTTGAAACCGCTCGCCGGGAAGGTCGGCAAAGTCCGGCTCATTCACGGTGAGAAAGAACAAGCGGCTGCTCTGGCCATCACGCTCCGGGAACTCGGTTTCGCCGATGTCGCGGTCCCCGAACCCGGCGATCGGGTGGCGATTGGCTAACCGGAGTTCCTCATGGCCAAGCTGGCACTCGTGACGGGCAGCGGCAAACGGCGGGTCGGCTTCCACGTCGCCCACGCACTCGCCCAACACGGTTACGACATCGCGGTCCATTATCGCAGCTCAGCCCGTGAAGCGGTCGACATCACGGCGGAACTGAAGGCACTCGGCGTTCGAGCCGAACCGTTCCGGGCCGAACTCTCGGATGAACAGTCTGTTAAACATCTGGTCAGTGAGGTGATCGGTTCCTTCGGTCAGATCGATGTCTTGGTGAACGCGGCTGCCATCTGGCACCCCAAACCGCTCGAAGCGATCACCGCCGCCGATGTTCGGGAACACTGGGAAGCGAACACGCTCGGCACTTTCCTCACTTGCCAGCACGTCGGCCTGTGGATGGTCGCTCAGCGGAACGGCGGCAGCATCATCAACATCGGCGATTGGGCTGAAGTGCGCCCGTACCCGGACCATGCCGCCTACTTTCCCAGCAAGGCCGCCATTCCCGGTCTGACGCGGACGTTTGCCGTGGAGTTGGCCCGCCGCAACACCAAAGTTCGAGTCAACGCGATCCTTCCCGGCCCGGTCATGCTGCCGGACAATCTTCCCGAACATGATAAGCAGGAAGCGATTAACGCAACGCTGGTGAAACAAGAGGGCAGCCCCGAGAACATCGCCCAGGCGGTACTCGCGCTGGTGGAAAACAGCTTCATCACGGGTGTCTGCCTGCCGGTCGACGGCGGACGGACGATCTACGCGGGCGGGCTGTAAAGTTCACGGCACAGACGGAGCCAGGGCCGCGGCCAAGGCGGTGAACAACGCTTCTTCCTGATGTTCCAGCACCGTGCGCAGATCCAGCAGCACGCGGCCATCCTGCACCCGGCCCATGACTGCGGGGGTGCCAGCACGCAACCGGGCCGCGAGTGTCTCCTCACTGATCGGTGGTGTCAACGCGATCACCACGGTCGGCAACGTCTGATCGGGCAGAGAACCGCCGCCGACGTAGGCCACATCGTCGAGGATTTCCACCTGTTGCCCACCCGGTAAGGCCCGCAGACGTTTTGCGAAAGCCTCACTCCGTTGCCGCAATTCCGCCAGGGGCATCGTCAGCATGCGCAACGTGGGCAGTTCGCGTGTGACCCGTTCGGGGTCACGGTACAGTTGCAAGGTGGCTTCCAACGCGGCCAGGGTCATCTTGTCGAGCCGAAACGCCCGCATGAGGGGATCGCGTTCGATCCGTTGAATCAGATCCTGACGGCCCGCGATGATCCCGGCTTGGGGGCCGCCGAGCAGTTTATCGCCGCTGAACAGCACCAGATCGGCTCCCGCCGCGATGCCGTCCGTCACCCGTGGCTCACCGGGCAGGCCGTATCGTCCCAGATCCAGTGCCGCCCCGCTTCCCGCATCGTCGATCACGGGCAAGCCGTGTTTCCGTCCGAGTGCTACCAGTTCGCCAATCTCGACGGCCTTGGTGAAGCCGCGTACCCGGTAGTTGCTGGTGTGAATCTTCATCAACAAGCCGGTGTTCGGGCCGATCGCCGCTTCATAATCCGATAGTCGGGTCATGTTGGTCGTCCCGACTTCCCGCAAGGTCGCTCCGCTGACGGTTAAAATATCAGGAATGCGGAAGCTGCCGCCAATCTCGATCAGTTGGCCGCGGGAGACGATGACTTCTTTCCCGGCAGCCAAGGTCCGCAGCACGATCACCGTGGCGGCCGCGCAGTTGTTCACGACCGTCGCCGATTCCGCGCCCGTGAGTTGGCAGAGGCCCGCCCGGACGTTGAGTTGCCGAGAGGAACGCTTGCCGGTTGTCAAATCCAGTTCGAGATTCAGATACCCGCGAGCCGCTTCGTAAGCCGCCTGAGCCGCCGACTCCGCGAGGGGGGAACGGCCCAGGTTCGTGTGCAGCACCACCCCGGTGGCGTTGATGACCGAACGGATTCGCGGCACCGCATCCCGTGCGAGTTTCACCAAGGCGGCTTCCGCGATCTGCTCCGGTTCGGGCAGCGTTTCGGGTGCCTTCCCCTGCAAAATCTGTTGACGCAGGGCATCGAGTTCCCCCCGCACGGCCTCGGTGATCGCCTCAGCCGGGTATCGTTCTCGTGCGGCGCTGAGCGTGGAGAGGCTCAACACCCGCGACACTTGGGGAAGATGCCGCAATTGTTCCGAATGGTTTGCCATGTGCGTATCCTAGCGGCGGAAAAGCGTTTTGGCCGAGGGGAGTGCCCCACAGAACCGATCCCGTCACACCCCCGCGACGAACCGCCGCAGGAACGCGATTCCCTTCCGCACATCGGCGGCCCGATCTTCTCCAGTCTTGCGATCGACGACGATGTATCCTCGGTAGTCGATGGATTCGAGCGTGGCGAACAAGACCATCCATTCCACATCCCCCGCCCCGACCGCGACTTCGCGGGCACCGCCGCTGACCGTGGCGATACGGCCATCCCGCGCATGCACATGGCCAATCCGCCCGGCGAGCGCCCCCAGGTTCGTCAGCGGGTCATGGCCATTCAACAGGAAGTTGGCCGGGTCGTAGGTGACGGCGAGGCTGCCGCAATCGAAGCGGCTCAGGTACTCGCGGACGGCTTCTCCCGTATCCAGGCCGACTTCGAGAACGAGTTGCGTCCCGATGCGGTCGCCGAACCCGGCCAAGTCGCGGAGGACTTCCCGCAGAGTCACGGCACGGGGGTTCTCGGGTTCCGTGGGCACCTGGGGTAGCGGCACCACGACCCGCCGTGGCCCCAGATCGAATGCCAGCTGCATAATCTGACGAACGTACTCCACCCGTTCCGATTGATATTCTCGGGCATCCAATCCGCGTCGCAACGGGCAGCCGAGCGCGGCCAGTTCGAGATTGTGCGACCGCAACAGGTTCCGCAACTCACGCCGTCCGGTTTCGCCGAGCCGTTCCGGCGCGAGATCGCCGACCGCGTTCGCCTCCACGCCCGCCACGCCGAACTTCCCCGCCAGGGCGATCGCCGCCCGGATCGGAGCATCCAACGGTTCCAACGTCAGACCCAGTTTGAATCGGGACATATCCTCAGCATTCACCATAAGGAAGACGGGACGGCACGAAACCGTTCATGGATTCACGCATCGCACTCGGATTGGCATTCTATCACTTTTTCCGAAGGGTTCCGCGTGGGAGCATCCGTGAGAAAGGCGGAGAAGGGGCGAACCAACTTCCGAAAATCCGCGGTGGCCAGATGCACCGTGCCCCAACGCGGGCTGCGGGTCCGCATGTGCTGGCGATAGTCGCGGACATCCACGGCCCGAAACAGATACTGCACCTGACGATACGACCAAGCATCCAGCGTTTCGGGCGGCAGAGCGTAAGGCGGTGTGATGCGGTAGACGAAGACCAGCACGCCCCGATAACCGGGGCCGAACCGCTCCGCCCAGGCGTGCAAGCCCGTGATGTCGTCGGTGGTGGACCAGTTTTGCCAAACCATGCGGGGTTGCGCGGGGGAACCGCCGGGGAACCGCCGCCCTTTCACATCCACGACTAACCGTGCGGAACCGGGGCCGACCACCACGAAATCCGGGGACTTGATCGGCACGGGATCGAGTTGGGATCGCTTGGCCTCATCGACCGGCACGAACCCCACCCGTCGCTCCCGCAGGAACGCCGCGAAGGCCACCTCGTAGGGATTGGTGCGGTCCATGCCGAGACATTCCCAGGCGGAAAAATCGCCAGAACGATAATGCGAGCGATTCTCACAGCAACTCGGAGATCACCTCCCCGGTGGGCAGCATCGGCATCGGTCGGCCGGTACCGTCCAGGAATTCGACTCCTTGCCAGGTGATGCCGAGATGCTGAAACACGGTGGCCCACAAGTGGTTCGGTTCCAACGGTCGATCTTTGGGGTTCTCGGCTTTGCTCGTCGTGGAGCCGATGACCTGCCCCGTGCGACAAGCCCCCGCCACGAGAATCGCCATCGCCTGCGGCCAGTGATCGCGGCCGGGGCGGTCTTTGGCGTAGTTGATCTTCGGCGTGCGGCCAAACTCCCCCGTTACGACCAGCAGTACCCGTTTATTGAGGCCACGATTGTACAAATCTTCAATCAGAGCAGAAATCGCCTGATCGAGGAAACCGAGTTTGTACTGGGTATCCTGGAAGATATGGCAATTGACGGCGTGAGAGTCCCAGTTGTAAGTGTAGCCTTCATCGGTCCTTCCGGCGTTCTCCATCACCATCGTGACCCAACTGGCTCCGTGTTCGACGAGTCGCCGTGCCATGAGCGCCCGCTGGCCGTAGCGGTGCATTCCATAGCGTTCCCGTATCGCCGTGGGTTCGCGTGTCACATCAAAAGCGGTGCGGGCCGTATCGGTCGATACCAGTTTCACGGCGCGATCCCGGAGCGAACGCATGGCCTCGGCGGTGCGGGCGGGGTCGCTCCCCCGGAGGGGCTGATCGAGTTGGTTCAACAGATTGAGCCGTTCATCAAATCGCCCCACGTTCGCCTGAGCGAGAGAGAGATTCTTGACCTGAAACTTCTCCTGTGAGGGGTCGCCGGGCACGGTGAAAGGATGCGTGCTGGTTCCCAGATAGGCGGAACCGAAGCTAAAAACATCAATTCCTTGTCGGCCATCGTCCATCCCGGCGACGTAGTTTGGCACCCCGGCCCGGCGGCCTTCCAGCACCTTGGCGGCCATCGACCCCACCATTGGGTAATCGTTGACGAACCCCACCGGCGAGAGCGGATCACGCCCGGTCAGGAATTTTTTGTGGCCGCCGCCATGATCGCTAAAAGTGTGGGCCACCGAACGGATCAGAGTATATTTATCGGCCATCGTCGCCAGTTTCGGCAGATGCTCGACAATGCGGATACCGGGGACGTTCGTATTGATGGGGCGGAAGTCGCCGCGATACTCGGCTGGGGCATCGGGTTTGAGGTCGAACGTCTCCTGATGGGGTGGCCCGCCGGGCAGCCAGACGAAGATGACCGCGGGGTGATTCGCGGACGTGTCGCCCAGTTCCGCAGCCGGGGCATAGGAGCGCAACCCCGATAGCCCCGCCGAGGCCAGAGCCACGGAGCCAAACCGCAACAGTTCTCGACGATGCGGACCAGAACAGCGAAGAGGAGAGGACATGATGAGAATGGCTCCGGGGTAGGAGAATCATGCAGAGAAGGAGCAATCCCAATTGGCAGCTGTTCTCCACACCTTACCCGGAGCGTTCGGCCGAGTCAAACACGAACCAAGATGAACCAGGACGTTGCCTCACTTGTCGCATGATGCTACGATATGCGGAACGGTTGCGGATGGCGGAACGATGCCCCTACGACTTTTTCGCGGGGAGCTGGTAAGCCGTCTGAGCGTTCTGGGTGAAGAACCGCACCTGCCGTTCCCGCGATGCCGACTGGAGATAGCCGCGCACAATGCCGATCGTCCGAGCGTATGGGGCGGCTCGCTCACTGACGGGCCAATCACTGCCGTACAGCAATCGCTCCTCGCCAAAAATGTTCCAGAGGGCATCGAGTTCTGGGCGGTAAAAGTTCACATCCCCCGGCGCATCGCCTTGCATCTTGCGGGTGGCCTCCACCAAAGCGGACACCTTGCAGACAACCCGTTTTTCGGCTGCGGCGGCACTCATCCCCTTGCGCCAATCTTGCGGCGGCGGCTGACCGTCAATGCGGACGTTCCCCGCATGGTTGATGATGATCCGCAGGTTCGGCAACTGCTTCGCCAACCGGGCCACATCCGCGGGCAAATCCGGGCCGCCGTTGACATCCAGCGACAACCCCCGCTCCGCGAGCCAGCCGAGTCGGTCACGCACGGGCTTCTGTTCCAAGGCGAGACGCACCTCGGCCGCTCCGATGCGGATTCCGCGAAAGAGCGGGTTCTTCCCGAACCGCCGAAGTTGCTTCGCAAATTCGTCCTGCCGCACGTCTAGATGTCCCACGACACCGACGATGATGGGATCGCGGGCCGCCAGATCGAGCAGCCATTGGTTGTCTTCCAACCACGGACTCGCTTCGACGGCCACGGTCCCACCGACGTTCAGTCCCGCGACGGTCTTACGAAAGTCCGCCGGCAGCACGGGGCGATACAGGGTCTTGTCTTTCGGGTTCGGCCACGGCACCCCTTGAGGGCGGGTCGGGTCGTAAAAGTGGGTGTGAACATCAATCGCCGGTGGCAGCGGTTCCGCGGCTGTGGCGTGGGTCGCGGCCAGTGGTGCCGCCAGCAGCGATGCCGCCGTGGTGTGCAGGAAGTTGCGACGGTCACACGGATGGGGCATGGGTGTCTCTTACAAAGGACATCGGAAAACCGGGGACTGTCGCCCTCGGTTCAGTGTGTCAGATCCTGCTGAACCGGGGACGACAGTCCCCGGTTGTGTCCTTCCATTTCCTGACTTCTACGCAGGGAAGTAGACCGATTCCGCCGTCTTCGCCAGCAGCCAGGCGCGATCTTCTGCCGAGATGCCATCCAGGCGGTCTCGGATCAGGGCGATCGAATCCTTGTATGTGTTGACTCCCATAATTTGATAGGGGGAGTCGCTCGCCCACATCAACCGTTTCGGGCCGAAGGCTTCTAACAATCGCCGGATCATAGGGATCAATTCCTCATGCGGCGGTTTCTTCTGACCCAATGCGTAGAATGCCGAGAGTTTGACGAACGTGTGCTTGTGACGAGCCAGCTTGCAGAGCGCTTGCACGTCCGCATCCCGGATGACACCTTCCGCACCGATGCGCGCGAAATGGTCGATGACCACCGGGGTATCCGGGTGCCGGGCACACATCGCATCGGTCGCGGGTAAATCCGATGGGTTGATGAGCAGGCACATCGCTTGCCGGGTTTTCGCTCCGGTTTGCCACATCTCGACCATGCCGGGTGTCTCCAGCCATTTCGGCTGTTCTTCCGGTTTCCGCACGAACGGCGTGATCCGAAAACCTGTCACCCCTTGGGGCAGCAGTTTCCGCATGGCCGCTCCGGGTTGGGGGGCATGATCGTCGACCATCCCTTGGATGCGGAAGAGTTTGGGATGACGTTTGACGGCATCGGTCAGATAGGAGTTATCCCAAAGATGATAAATCGAGTGTTGAATGAGAACCACCCGGCCAACACCTTCCGGGCGGGCGAGCTTCATGAGTTCCTCATCCGTGAAACTGGCCGGCGCGAGGTCTTTTTTGGTCAAGCCAGGGGCGAGCGGGTAACGATCTGTCTCGGCGGGCCAGATATGCGAGTGCGCGTCGATCCAAGGAAGTGATGCCTCGGCGGCGTGAGCCGGAGCGGTTGGGATCGGGGTAATCTGTGTCATGGCGGCCCCCAGGGTGACGGCACCAGCGGCCAGGGCGGCCCGGCGGGTCGGGAGTGGGTGAATCATCGACAACCTCTGTCCTTACGGGATCATGCCGGTTCGGCGGCATCTGCCAGCAGAATATCCCGTACAGGAAGCGGAGTCGATGAGGATGTCCGAAAACCGAGTCCATTCGGCGAATCGGCCCCAAAAATGGGGGGGGGAAACACGGAACCGGGGACGACAGTCCCCGGTTGTTCGACCAACGCCAACCCGGAGGCACCCCCATCGGGTTCGCATCTTACGGAATGTCTTGATCGTCAATCGGGGCGGGCATCGCGGCTGGGTTAGCTTGTCCCGTCGTGGACGGCGACCAGATGTAACCGCCGCCGAGCGCCTGATAGGTATTCACGATTGCCGAAAGTTGCTCCCGCTTGGTCTGGATGATGACCATCCGGCCATCCATGAGATCCCGCTGGGCGAACAGCACATCAATGTACTCCGCACGGGCGTTCAGGAAGAGTTTGCTGGCCACATCCACGGATGTCCGCAACGCATCCAATTGTTGTTTCTTGATCTCGACGCTCTTGCCGAAGTTCTGCACCTTGGACAGGCGGTTGATGACTTCCGTATAAGCGTCCAACACTACTTTCTGATAGTTGTACACTTTCTCCATCTGAGCCGCGTTCGCGGTCAGGTACTCGGCACGAATCGCCTTCTTGTTGATGAGCGGAGCCGTCAAGTCGCCGACGAGGTTGTAGAACAGGGCTTCGGGGTTGAACAAATACCGGGGGTTGAACGCGCCGTAGCCGATACCCGCGTTGAGGTCCAGGCGGGGGAAGAAGTGGGCACGGGCCACCTTTACATCTAGGCCCGCGGCGGCCAACTCCCGTTCCGCCTGGCGGATGTCCGGTCGGTTGAGCAGCAAGTCCGCGGGCACGCCCACATCCAATTTGTGGAGTTTCAAATCCACATAATCCGGGGAAGCCCGCTGCACCGGCTGCGGATAACGACCGGCCAGGAAGTTGATCCGGTTCTCCGTCTCGATGATCTCCTGCATTACGATCAGCTTTTCGCTCTGGTTCTTCCGCACTTCGGCCAAAAACCGCTGGACACCCAGTTCCGTACCCCGAGCGGCGGCCTTGTTGGCTTCGGCGACTTTCTGACTCGCCTGCTGGAGTGCGATGGTTTGATCCAGAATCTGAATGCGATTATCCAACGCCATCAGGGCGTAGTATTTTTCCGCGATCTCGGCGACGAGGCGGGTGACGAAGAAGTTTCGCCGTTCGAGGGCCGCATAGTACCGTTCGATGGCCGCGTCCCGCGCATTGCGGAGTTCCCGCCAGATGTCGATTTGCCAAATGAAGTTCAAACCGAAGTAATAATTAGGCACCGGGTTCGGAATGAGTTGCCCCGGCACAATGTCGAGTTGATCTTCGACTGCCCCGGCGGGCGTATATTGGCTGGCGCGGCCCAACCCCGCTCCGGTCCCGCCGGTCATAAAGGGTAGATACGCTCCGCGTCGCGCCATGATCTCGTTACGGGCGATCTGCACTTCCTGATTGAGCATCTTCAATTCGAGGCTGTTGCTGAGCGCACCCGACAGTAACTCGGTCAGCAAGGGATCGTCAAAGAACTCATTGATCCCGAGGTAGGCCGAGTTGTCTTTGCTGGTTTCCCCCTTAAACGCGGTGGGCAACGCCGGGCCGGGTTCCGCGACCCGCAGTTGGGGAATGTTGCACGCGGGGACAGCCAACAACGCCCCACAGGCCGCAGCCTGGGTGAACGTGCGCTTCAGCCACTTCCGGTTCGATCTGATCGTTGTGAAGTTCATCCGCGTCGTCCTTGGCAGCCGGATCGTCCCTGGTCGACCTTCTGAGGCCGACCGTCAGTTGACCGGGCAGGTGAGGAATACCGAAATCCAGGCGGCCTTCCCGTGTCCCTGCGGGTTGGTCAACCCGTGTCATGCCGGAAGCCCCGAACGGGCACAACTCCGACAACTCACACGTCCGTCCTACGGGAATAATCGTCCGGCTACAGGGATTGACTTGACTAGATATTCCGAATGTGTCGATAGGTTATTTTGTAACGAATACCGCCGGGGTAGCGACTATTCACGGCGTGTTCCGGCACGGGACAACCGGATCACACAGAGGGGTGTGAAATGACATATCGCAGATTGTGTATCGGGATGATGCTGACCATTCTGCCCACGGCAGGGTGTGGCACAGTAGCGAATCTGGCCCGACCGGGGGTCACCCACGGCGGGAAAATCCCGTTCGGCGGCGTGAAACATGATCGTGAGCAGATCACGGAAGCGGAAGCAGCCGGGTCTGTGGGGAAAGCCCATGCCCTCGCTTATAAGGCCGACATCCCGCTGAGTTTTGTGGGTGATGTGATTACCTGGCCGTACACCGCGACTTACACGTTCATCAATGCCCCGGTGCCGGTGCCGCCGATCATGCCCGCAAACACTAATACCAACACCAACACCAACACCAATACGGATACGCTCCCGCAACCGCGAGCCATGCCGGATGCGATCCCCCTGACCGTATCGAGCGCGACGAAATAAGGATCAGGATACCGTTCGGGCGGGAACCATGCCCCGCCCGAACCTGTTCCCCAAATGAACCGGGCCGGTTGTTCACCGGCCCGGTTCGCGTTTCTCAATCAATGACCCGATCCCTGTGAGCCTGGCGGATGGCCAGAAGCATCATGCGGTGAGGCTTGGAGATCAACAATGTCATCACCGTGAGACTTGTTGGCATCGGATGTTTCCGGCAATTCGCTCAAAGGCAAACTGGTTTCATTCCGCAACAGACTGCGGCCATCCGAGATCTTGGCGAACAGGTAGTACAAGCCGGGGATAATCATGACCCCAACCACGGTGCCGACGAGCATCCCGCCCGCAGCCGTGGTGCCGATGGTCCGGTTGCCGATCGCCCCGGCCCCGGTTGCCACGACCAACGGCAACAATCCGGCGATGAACGCGAACGAGGTCATCTGAATTGGCCGGAAGCGGAGTTTGCCCCCCTCCACACCCGCATCTTTAATGGACAATCCTTCATTGCGACGCTGCACCGCGAATTCAACAATCAGGATCGCATTCTTCCCCAACAGACCGACGAGCATAATCAAACCGATTTGAGCATACACATCGTTCGACAAGCCCATCATCTGCAAGCCGAAGATCGAACCAAAGATCCCGACCGGCAACGACACAATCACCGCCAGTGGCAGAATGAAGCTCTCATACTGACCCACCAGCACCAGATAGACGAACGCCACCACGATGCAGAAGATGATGATGTCTTCGTTCCCTTTGCGGGATTCATCGTAAGACAACCCACCCCAGCCGATGTCGAACCCCTTGGGGAGCGTCTCATCAGCAACTTCCCGAATCGCCTGGATCGCCTGCCCGGTGCTGAACCCGTG
>JAIXLE010000132.1 GCA_026931725.1 Bacteroidales bacterium | reverse complement strand
CCCTTCATCCGACCGGAGACGGCGATGAATTTGACCCCAATCGGCGACCGTATCATTATCCGGCGGGAAGCCTCCGATGCCAAAACGGCCGGTGGCATCCTCCTGCCTGATGCCGCTCAGAAGAAGCCCCAACGCGGCGAAGTGATCGCGGTTGGTCCCGGCAAGCTCAACAGCATGGATGGCAGCCGTCACCCGATGCAACTCAAGGTGGGCGATAAGGTTCTGTTCACCTCTTGGGCAGGTGATGAGTTCAAGGACCGCAAGCAAGCTGGCGAAGTTCTCGTCATGCACGAAGAAGATGTGATGGCCGTACTCGAATAATAATCATTTTGTCAGAGCGTTGATCTCAGTGTGTGGAACGCGGAATCCCTGACAGGCCTTCCACATTTTGATTTCTTCCTTCTGCGTTCTGGATCTGCATTCCGCATTTTGAATTTCAAGGAGCCGCAATGTCCGCCAAACAGATCGCGTTTGACCAAGAAGCCCGCGAAGCCATGAAGCGAGGCATCGGTAAGCTGGCCAAAGCCGTCAAAGTCACACTCGGGCCAAAAGGTCGGAACGTCATCATCCAAAAATCGTTCGGCAGCCCGACCGTGACCAAGGACGGCGTGACCGTCGCCAAAGAAGTCAGCCTGCCCGATCATTATGAAAACATGGGCGCGGCGATGGTGAAGGAAGTTGCCTCGAAGACCGGCGACGTGGCCGGGGACGGCACCACCACCGCCACCGTGCTGGCCGAAGCCATCTTCAACGAAGGACTCAAAGCCGTCGTCGCGGGCACCAACCCGATGCTCATGAAACGCGGCATCGAAAAAGCCGTCGAAGACATCGTGGCCAAGCTCCAGTCCATGAAGATCGACGTGAAGGGCAAGCAAGACCTGCAAAACGTCGCCACTGTCGCGGCCAACGGCGATACCGTCATCGGCGGCATCATCGCCGACGCGATGGACAAAGTCGGGAAAGATGGGGTCATCACCGTCGAAGAAGGCAAAACCATCGACACTAACCACGAATTCGTCGAAGGGATGCAGTTCGACCGAGGTTACCTCTCGCCGTACTTCGTCACCAACGTCGAGACGATGGAAGCGGAACTCGAAAATCCCTACATCCTGATCTACGAAAAGAAGATCAGCAGCAACCGTGACCTGGTGCCGATCCTGGAGAAGGTGCTGCAACAGGGCCGACCGATCATGATTATCGCCGAAGATGTCGAAGGGGAAGCCCTGGCAACTTTGGTCGTGAACAAAGTCCGCAACCCCGGTGCCTTCAAGTGCTGTGCCGTCAAGGCTCCCGGCTACGGCGATCGCCGCAAGGCCATGCTCGAAGACATCGCCATCCTCACCGGCGGCAAGGCGATCTTTGAAGACTTGGGCATTCAGCTCGAAAACATCACTCTGGCCGATCTCGGCACCGCCGCCAAGGTGAAAGTCGACAAAGACAACACCGTGGTCATCCAAGGTGCAGGCAAGAAAGATGCCATCAAGGCTCGCGTCACCCAGATTCAGAAAGAACTGGAAAAGAGCACCAGCGACTACGACCGGGAAAAACTCTCCGAGCGGATCGCCAAGCTGCAAGGCGGCGTGGCCAAGATCAACGTCGGCGGAGCCACCGAGAGCGAAGTCAAAGAAAAGAAAATGCGGGTCGAAGACGCGATGTTCGCCACACGCGCCGCCAACCAGGAAGGGATTCTGCCCGGTGGTGGTGTCGCCCTGTTGCGGGCATCCAACGGCCTGAAGGCAGTCGGTTTGTCGCACGATGAAGAGATTGGCTTCAACATCGTAGTCCGCGCTTGCCGGGCACCGATCAAGCAAATCGCCGAGAACGCCGGAGAAGATGGCAACGTCGTCGCCGCCGATGTCCTCCGCAAGGACGACAAGCACTGGGGTTACGATGCCCGCGCCGGTGAGTACACCGACATGGTCAAGAAGGGCGTGATCGACCCGACCAAGGTGGTCCGTTCTGCCCTCCAAAACGCCGCCAGCGTGGCCACGCTGTTGCTGACCTCCGATGCTCTCGTCGCCGATTTGCCGAAGGATGAGCCGAAGAAGGGCGGCGGTTACGAAGATATGTACTAATTCTGATTAAAGCTAGAATTTCCCAACGCCCAGGATATTTTATCCTGGGCGTTGGACTTTCTATACTACCTTCTCTCCATGAGATCGACGCTCGCCGATTTCATCCGCCTTGAGAGCCTACCGATTCCTTCTGAGACTAGGATTGATCCACCGTGACACCGCGCGAAGTATTGGCGTACATCCGGGAACGCGAGGTGAAAGCGGTCGATCTCCGCTTCATGGATTTCCCCGGATTGTGGAAACATTTCACCATCCCGGCCGAATCCCTCACCGATGAATCTTTTGAGGATGGCTTGGGGTTTGATGGCTCCTCCCTCCGCGGTTGGCAACGCATCAACGAATCGGACATGCTGTTGGTGCCCGAACCGGATACACTCTTCATCGACCCGTTCCGCCGGGAAGTGACCCTGGCGATTCTGTGCAAAATTCAAGACCCACTCACCCGCGAAGATTATTCCAAAGACCCGCGCAACGTGGCTCGAAAAGCGGTCAACTACCTGCAAAACAAGCGGATCGCGGACACGGCCTATTTTGGCCCTTCACTCGAATTCTTCGTCTTCGATGATGTCAAGTTTGATCAGAATGTCCATTCCGCGTTCTACTATGTCGATAGCGCGGAAGCGGCTTGGAACACCGGGCGGGATGAACGGCCCAACCTCGCGGGCAAAATCCCCTATCGCCGCGGCTACTTCCCCTGCCCGCCAACGGACCACCTGCACGATCTGCGTTCCGAGATGATGCGGGCCATGATGGATTGTGGATTACGGGTCGAAAGCCATCATCACGAAAAAGCCACCGGCGGCCAGTGCGCCATCGACATTCGTTATGCAGACCTCGTCACCTCGGCGGATAACGTGTTGAAGTACAAGTACGCCGTGAAGAATGTGGCCCATCGGCACGGAAAAACGGCGACGTTCATGCCCAAACCGTTGTTTGATGAGTACGGCTGTGGGATGCACATTCACACATCGCTCTGGAAGAATGGTCAAAATCTCTTTGCCGGAACCGGGTACTCGGGGCTGTCCGAGATAGCGGAATACGCGATCGGCGGGATTTTGCGACACGCCCCGGCACTGTGCGCGATCACGAACCCGACCACGAACAGCTACAAACGGCTCACCCCCGGATTTGAAGCGCCGACACGCCTCGCCTACAGCCAACGGAACCGCTCGGCCGCGATTCGGATTCCGGTGTACTCCGCGTTGGAGGAATCCAAACGGATCGAATTCCGCTTACCGGATGGGGCCGCGAACCCGTATCTCGCCTTCGCCGCGATCCTGATGGCGATGATTGATGGCATCACGAACAAGATTCACCCCGGCTTGCCGTTCGACAAGGACATTTACGACCTCCCCGCGGAAGAACTCCGCAACGTGCCGGGCACCCCATCGCACCTGGACATGGCCCTGACGGCCCTGGAACGGGACCATGAATTTCTACTGCACAATGATGTCTTCACGCAGGATGTCATCGACACCTGGATCGCCTTCAAACGCGCGGAAGAAGTCCACGCCGTGCAGGTCCGGCCCCATCCATATGAGTTCGCGCTCTACTACGATGTCTGACCCATCGGGGACGAGGGGACACAACCGGGGATGGGGGACATAACCGGGGACTGTCGTCCCCGGTTCAGCAGGAAATCACGAGCTTCGCGGCGGGGGCGTGTTCGCGGTGGGGTTATCCTTCTCTCAACCGGCATGGCTGTTCCTGGGGGTGGTTCCACTCCTCCTGTCCCTGCTCCGCACCGTGCGTCCCGTCCCCTTGAGCCGTATGGGTCAACCCGACACCGTGGCGGCTCAATTCACCCCACGCAACCGCTGGACCCGCTGGAACCCGCTCATTCTGACCCTCGCCTGGGTTCTCCTGGCCCTGGGTGTGTCCGGGCCACGCTGGGGACAGGGTGGTGAAGCTGGCGTGGCCATCGGGCGGGATTTGACGATCGTTCTGGACCTCAGCCGCAGTATGTTGGCCGCGGACATGGTGGGACCGCCGGAACGCTGGCAAGCCGCCGTGGTGGGGACACGCGATCTGGTGGGGACACTGCGTCAACAAGGGGGATACCGGGTGGGCATCGTGGTCTTCGCGGCGCGACCCGCGTTGTTGGTCCCCCTGACGACAGACTTAGACCATGTGGACGCGGTCCTTGCCGATCTCGATGGCCGATACCCTCCACCCACTGTACGACCGGGACACGATGACCCCCGCTCGGGGACGCGGATCGGTGCCGCCCTCCAGGCTGCGGTGGCCGCGCAGGATCCCCGCTTCACCGGCGCGCGGGCGATTCTGCTGCTCAGCGATGGAGACGATCCCGCCGATGACCAGGAATGGCAAGCCGGTGTCACGGCTGCACGCACGGCGAACATTCCCATTGCGGTCGTCGGCATCGGCGACCCAGAGCGTGATTCTCCGATCATTCTGGATGGTGAGTTCCTGGAACACACCGGCCCGACGGGAATCCCCAGCCCCGTGCAAACCCGATTGGCTGAAGCGACGCTGCGCCAAATCGCCACGGCCGCACAGGGTGCATATTATTCCGCGCACCGCGTGACACCAGCGCTCGGCCCATTCGTATCCTCACAACTGGATGCGTTGGCGACCCGGATTTTGAGGGATGATGGGTTGCCGCAACCGCGTGACCGTTCGGCGTGGTTTCTGACTTTGGCTCTGATTCTGTTGATGCTCGGTTGGTGGCCCAGTCGCTAAAATGACCATGATGCGTATGCCACAATGTCTTCTGCTCGGCGGCCTGGTGTGGGTCGCCGGTTCTGGTACTCCTTCCGCGTCCCCAGAGGCACTCGTGCGGGCTGGGAATGCGCGTTTCGAGGTCGGGCAGGTGGAAGAGGCGATGGCCCTGTATCAGCAGGCATCCCCACGGTTTCCCGATCCGGGGTTGATCGCGTTCAACACGGCGGCGGCGTTGTACCAACAGGGCGATTATCGCGGGGCGGAACTCGCCTACTGGCAGACGCTCTCCGATGCGGCCATTCCGCCGACCCGTCAAGCGGAAGCCCTATTCAACCGGGGAGTCTGCCTGCTGAAACGCGGCGGCGAGGCCCAACTGTACCGCGTGGCCATCGACTGCCTGGAAGCGGCGGCTTCGCACCCCGCAGCCACCGCGGAACTGGAGGCCGATGCCCGCTTCAACCTGGAATTGGCCAAACTGCTCTGGAATCAGGCTCGCGCCCAGAAATCGGATCCGCCGCAGGCGAATGCCCCCGCGCCGGACCCCCCTCAACCGCCGCCCACGTCGCAAGACTCGCCCGCTTCCGAAGAACCCACGCCGGGGACAGCGGGTGCGTCGCAGACACTGGCAGCGACTCCGAAGCCGGCACGTCCTGATGCAAAACCGCGTGAAACAGCGCAAACCACGCCAGGAATCGGAACGCTGCCGGTGCTGAACGATCGCTCGACCGTCACCCCTTTGTCCCCCACGGATACGCGGGCTCTGCTGGATCGCATCGCACAGCGACTCCGCAACGATCGTCGATCGAATGCTCGCCTTGTTGCTGGACCGGAGCGGCCCCATGTGCGTGACTGGTAAAGTCCTTCTGCTCGCCTTTCTGCTGATGGTGCCCCCAGAGTCGGCATCGCTGGCGGATATTCCCGTGGTCGATCGGCAGGCGCGGGATTTTTACGGAGCCATCGCCACGGGCCGAGACAACGTGACGGCGGAATGGTCCGCGACCCCCAACCCCGTGCCGCGGGACCAGGACATCACGTTGACGTTGACCATTCGTTCGGCTGCGAATCCGCGGGAATTGACTCGACCGAATTTGAAGCAGCGTTCCGATTTCGCACAGCATTTTCAAATCGACGATTTGCCGGATCGTTCACCGGAAAACGGTGTGGCCGTGTTCCGATACCAACTCCGACCACGGGAGGCGGGTTCCTTCCTGCTCCCGGCTTTGGCCTATCGCTTTTACCGACCGCGTTACCCGGAGGGGCGGCGATTCCAGACGACGTATGCCCGGCTCTCAGAACCGATTCGCGTGACGGAACCCATCGAAAAGCCCGCATCTGTTGCCCAGCCGATTGCTGTCCCAGAATCGTTTCTGGTGCTGGTCCCACCATCTGCTTCTGTCTCGGTTCCGGCTTGGGCGTGGCTCGTTCCGCCTCTGCTGGTGCCGTTCGGCGTGCGGCTCGGTTCCCGTCTACTCCGCTGGTGCTTCCCGAACGCGGCCCAATTGGCGACAGCACGACGCAACCGGGCGGCCCGTGTGGCGCTGCGACATTTGAGACAGCTGGGGCAGTTGGGACAGCTGGGACATTGGCGTCCCGCCCCTGTCCTCGATGCGGGCACGGTCGCGGCGATCTTGCGGACCTATTTGATGTCTCGCCACCACTTGCCGAGTTCGGCGGTGACACCCGGTGAGATTACGGCGGCATTGCGATCACTCGGCTGGCCGACCGCATCCATCGCCCATGTGGAACAGTTCTTCCTACGGTGTGATGCCATCCGTTTTGGTCCCCATCGTGACAATGGAGTGTCACTCACGGAGGAAGCCGTTTCCCTGGTTGTTTTTCTGGAAGGGGAAAGCGCGTGACGTGGCTCCTGCTGGTCCTGTTGATCGCTGCTCCGGTGTCCTCAGCGGAGGCCGAATTCGCGGCAGGGGTGGCGTTGCGAGACGATGCCGCCGCCGCGCGTCCACACTTTGCCCGAGCGGCTCAGTTGTTCGATCAAGCCTGGGAACAAGGCGATCCCTCCGCATCGTTGGCGATCAACCGGAGTCGGTCCCATTTTCTGTCGGGCGATACTCCCCGTGCGATTCTGGCTCTGCACGCGGGGTTGGATGTCGCGCCATGGCACACGGGGCTGCAACAGGAATTGGAACAGATCCGAGACGCCGTGGCGTACCCGGAGTCCCTGGCGTTGCGACCTCGCCCATCTGATGATGTCCGTAGTCGCGTGTCTCCTCGTGGTGTCTTCTTTCTGTTTTCCCTCTCCTGTTTGCTCATCACGGTTGGTTGCATCACCCGAGCCGCGATGCGATCGTGGTGGGCACCTCTGATGCTGATTCTGGGAACCGCGGGCATTTTCGGCGTGGCGATGCTAGCCCTGGCGCTGTCAATGGGACAGTCGGAACCGTTGTCCCGTTGTGTCATCAGGACAAACGGGGTCACGCTCCGCTGCGGCAATGGGACCGCGTTCCCGCTCCGTGTGGAGACACCACTTCCCGCGGGCATCGAAGGGCGGGTTCTCCATCAGAGGGGCGGTTGGGTTCTGGTGGAGTGCGAATCGGACATCGTGGGATGGTTGCCAGAATCGGCGGTGATACGACCGTGAAAGACACAGGCGGGACGGTGTCCCGTTTCGGTCGCGGGAAGGCCCAGGATCACGGCGGCGTCGGGGGTCGCGGCCGGATCAACCAGGTATTGATCAGCGGGGCCGCGTCAGGGGATGGGCTGACACTCAGGCTCCGCCGAACCCCTCCCGCGACCGCTGACCGCTCGGGTATCACTCCCGATCAGCCTGTCACGAGAACCGGATCGAACACCCTTATCATCGACCAGCCGCACCCGTGGCTTGAGCAGGATCGCGGAAACCGAGCGCATTCCGACTTTGGTCGTTCTCTGCACAATTGACACAATCAATATAATCGGCATCATCGTATGTCCGCGAGAAACCCCCGGAGTTTGTCGAGGTTGATCGGGTCCATCGGTTGACCGTCGTCGTCTTCCTTCGGCGTTTCGAGAATCATCGGCAAATGCTGGAACCGCGGATCGGTGAGCAGTCGGCGAAAGGCCGTGTCTCCGATGTGACCAAGGCCGATACCGGCGTGGCGATCGACCCGGCTACCGAGTGGCTTGGCACTATCGTTGACGTGAAACAGTTTGATGTGCGATAGTCCGACCACACGATCAAACTCCGCAAAGGTCGCCTCGTAGGCGGCATCGGTGCGGAGATCGTAACCCGCCGCGAAGATGTGGCAGGTATCGAGGCAGACCCCGAACCGCCGCGGTTCGGAGACGCTGTTCAACAGTTGTGCAATTTGCTCAAACCGATGCCCGAGGCAGGTGCCTTGCCCGGCGGTGGTTTCGAGTAACACGGTCACGGATGTGTTCGGGTTTTGCTGGAGTGCGGCGTTCAGCCCTTCCGCGACTTGGGCTAACCCGGTTTCCTCACCGCTGCCGACGTGGGCTCCGGGGTGCGTCACCAGGTAGGTGAGGCCGAGTGCTTCCGCGCGGGCGATTTCGTTGGCGAAGCCCGCAATCGACTTTTGACGGAGTTCCGCGTTCGGCGCGGCGAGGTTGATGAGGTAGGAATCGTGCGCGGTCGGCATCTGCAACGGGGATGCTTGAACGGCTTGACGGAACGTGGTCGCTTGCTCAGGAGGAATCGGGTTCCCGGACCAACCCGATGACGAACCGGATTTCGTGGCACGCGGTTTGACCTCCCAGCGGGACGGGGCGTGCGTGAAGATTTGCACGGTATCCATTCCCAAAGCCATCGCGGCGGTGACGGCTTTGTCGAACCCGCCCGCGATGGACAGATGCGCTCCGATCAGTGGCATGAATCTTCTCCCAACGGCCCACCCTCCAATGAGTACGGCCCGTATGTGGACAACAGCACCTGACGAGGTGAGAACTCCGACGGAACAACTCGGCACGGAACAACCCCGCACGGAATACCAGTGCGAGGCATTATAATCGCCACCGTGACTCCGAGGTTGATACCTTCTGGTGCCTTCCGATGGGAATACACCTTGCGGGCTAGGTCTGTGCGGGCCTGGTCCGTGCATCTCGCCATTCCGTTCCCTGTCTCGCGTCCCGTCATCCTCCTGGTGCCGGACCATCCCTGCGAAGAGTTTCACCATGCCTCCACTTCCCCATGCTCTGCACGACTGGAACCTGACCCCGAAAGAAGCGGTGGCCCGGCAACGGGAACTCGCAGGGCATGTCGATGTTCGCCCACCCTTGGGACCGTATGAACTCGTGGCGGGCTGTGATATTTCCTACAACCGGCGTTCTCCTATCCTGTACGCGGCGGTGGTGGTCGTGCGGGTGCCGACGTTGGAGGTCGTCGAACAGTCGGTCGTAAGCATGGAAGTGAAATTCCCGTATGTGCCGGGCTTACTATCGTTCCGTGAAGCTCCGCCGATAATCGCGGCCTGGGAACGCTTGGGTTGCGATCCCGATGTTGTTATGCTGGATGGACAAGGCATCGCGCATCCGCGCCGGTTCGGGCTGGCCTGTCATATCGGCCTGTGGTTGGATAAACCGGCATTCGGATGTGCGAAGACCCGGCTCGTGGGGGAATACGACGAGCCGGGTTTGGAGATGGCGGACACCTCTCCTTTACGGATCGGCACGGAACAAGTCGGCGTGGTTCTGCGATCATCACGACGCGCGAAACCGATCTTCGTGTCACCCGGGCACAAAATCGACTTGGCTTCGTCGATCGCGGTCACTCTCGCCACACTCAACGGTTACCGGCACGCTGGCCCGACGCGATTGGCGCACATTGCCGCCAACGTGGGGCGAACGGCTGGTGAATCGCCGTTGCATCAGCCACCATCGGAATGAGTCATCCGCTGCGGCAGGTCTGTCGGCCGTAGGAAAATCTGACGGGAAGAACCGAGAAATCGGAATTTCCTCTCAGGTTTACTGGGCTTGAGTCGATCCGGCCCGTTCCGTGCGAAGTTGTGGGGTCCAGAGGGTGCCCGACCGGATTGAGAGGTATCGTCCGTGAAACCGCTGTTGCGGACGTTCTCCCAACACGTTGGTTCCACAAGGACGCTGATTTTCTTGCATCGGTTCGCGCACACTCGACGATACACATGCGTAGAATGGCATCGAGGATGGGGACAGGTGAACGCCTGCTCCCTTTCCCCGAGCCGCAGCAGCGGACGCTCACCGGCTCAGGAACGAGCCACCGCCATGATGGCGGCCGATACGGGTGAATCACGGACACACCCCGAATGACGGATCGGGTTGATCCTGATTCTAAAACCTGGGTAAACTGGCTTCTGTCATGCGTGTCGGTCCATCCGGCCCGCGACAGGGGGGAGACATTCGATCATGCATCACCGATCCCCGCGTCGCTGGCGAACTTGGCCCCAGAACCGCAATACTGCGGGAACGCCGCTCCCTGGGCGTTTCACCATCTGGGCCTGGGCCGACGCGGGCACCCCGAGCACCCTAGCTGCCGTGTTACACTCACACTATACCCCAGACCCTCTGGCCGAACTCCGCGCCCAACCGCCCGGACCCGACGGCATTCGTCAGGCTCTCGTCGCCCGCATCCGCCAAATGATCGCGGATGGGGAATACGACACCCCCCAACGCTGGGAAGAAGCCCAACGGCGACTCTTTCAGCATGTCGATCCCGGACAATAAGACCGTGGGCTGACAAACGGGGCGCAACAGTTATAATAGAGGCGACCAACCCGGCCGGATTGGGATTGGTCACACCGACGCGAACACCATCGGCTGGGAACCTCCTCATTCAGGATTCCTGGCCGATTCCCGTTCCGCTAGGCAACGACATCTCAGAGGTGGCCCCGTGGCGTTACCAGCAATCCCCGTCTCACAGACCCCCGAAGAGAAGTTCCGCGAGTATCTCGCCAGCCGCTCCACTCCCCAGCGGTTCACGGATCCGCAACGGGAGATCGTGCGGCATATCTTCTCAAAACACAAACATTTTGAAACCGATGAACTCATTGAAGACTTGAAGAAAGCGGGTCGGCAAGCCAGCCGGGCCACCGTGTATCGTACCCTCTCCAAGCTCGTTGATGCCGGGATGCTGCAACGGATCGAGATCGGAGCCCGCACGGTCTACGATCATGATTATGGCTACCCTCAGCATGACCATTTGGTCTGCGAAAGTTGCGGGGTGATGATCGAGTTTCAGCACTCTGCCATTGATGCGGTCCTGCAAGAAATCACCGCCGAGCAGGGGTTCCGTATGGACGGCCATACCCTGGTCGTCAAAGGCACCTGCTCGCAATGCAACGCCGCCAAGGCCGCCCGGCGACGGATGGTGATGTGACCCCATGACCCCCGCGGATCGCCTCCTGCTTTGGCTGCTGCGGGTCGATGCGGCCATCCTGCTGACAGCCGTGGTGCCGATCTTCTTTCCGACCGAGTGGATGGCCACGCTGCACGAACAGCTGGGCCTCGGCCTGTTCCCCCGCCAGCCGCTGATGGAGTATCTGACCCGGTCCCTCGCGGCCAGCTATGCTCTACATGGCGCGATGGTGCTGTTCTTGACGTTCGACCTGCCCCGGTATCGGCCATTGGTCGCGCCGTTGTTCCGGTTGCATCTGCTATTCGCGGGGATCCTGTTTGGTATCGACTGGTTCGCCCCGATGCCCCGCTGGTGGATCGTGATGGAAACCGGCACCATCGCCGGGTTCGCCGTCGTGGTGCTGTGGGTGAACCATCGGGCGCAACGGTCTATTGTGCCTTGAGCTGCTTCAGGAATTCCCGCATCCAGGCCGGGTTGTCGTGCCAGGTGCGTGCCGTCACGAGGTTGCCGGAGACGCAGACTTCCTGATCGACATACCGACCGCCAAACGTGGTGACATCGAGTGCGCACTTGGCCACGGTGGTGGCCTCACGCCCGCCTTCCAATCCCCCCGCCGCCGCGACAATTTCAATGCCGTGACACACCGAGGCCACGGGTTTTCCCGATTCAAAGAATGCCCGTGTCAACTTCAGCAAATCGGCATCGTACCGCAGATATTCCGGTGCCCGACCGCCCGAGATCACCAACCCCGCATAATCCGCCGGGTGGACGTTCTTGAAGGCGATGTCGGACTGTAACTTGTACCCTGGCCGTTCCTCGGTGATGTCCCAGCCCGGCGGTCGTTCGTGCAGCACCAGATGGTAGAGCTTCACCTCCGGCCCGGCGACGTGAACCTCGTACCCTTCTTCCTGAAGTCGGTGCAGCGGGTAAAAGGTATCCAGCACTTCAGCAGCATCGCCGATGACAAGTAGAATCTTGGCCATGTTGAGACTCCGGGGAAAACGGGACGGGCAGGGAATAAGATACTCCCCGCCACCGGCCGCGGGGAGCGGGCCGCCGTTCGCACAATCCCACGCCGATCCGCAAAGACGCGGGGCAGACCAGAGTCATCTTTCTGATCTCGGCATCTTTGTGGCTCGGCGCGAGATCGTGTGAGTCTTTTCACACAAGCCGATGCAATCCAGGCCGTTATGCCAAATAGCCGGGTAGGCGCACGGCGTAGCTCCTGAACGGTTCCTCACTGGCCGATGTACGGGAAATCGTTCTCGGCCAGGAAGCCCAGTTGGAACTTTGTCTTCGCGCTGTTCCAGGTCGCCTGATCGAAGGGCGCAACCGAGGCGACATCGGTTGCGGTGCGCGTTTCCAGGTGGCCATCCGCAAAGGCGACATTCGCCACCCCGGCGAACCGGAATTGGGTCGCATTCACACCGTAGGCATTAAACGCATCGGTGCCGCCGTACATGCTGACCTTGTGGGGGGAACCAAAACTTTCGGTGACTTCCTGGAGGGTGCTATCGGGGTTGAGCTGAACCTGCTCCGTGAACAGGAACACCTGACTTGTGGGAATCAGGAGGAGTGGCTTGTCCGCAACGTAGCGATTATAACTGTAGCCTTGACTCAAGCCACCTACGGAATTCTTGATCGGATACATCTTGTAACCCGGACACTGCGTCGCCTTGGTGTTGTTCTCATAATAATTCGTGAGAATACCATTAGCGGCATCGTAACTCACCGGAGCGTAGGTGCTGCCGTCATAAGTCACCAAGCCATACCAATACTTGACGGTGTAATTGGGGCTACCCGGTGTGTAGATAGAAGTCTTGGGCAACTTCATGAAGGCATCATGGTAGTTGTGTGCCGCGAGGGCGAGTTGCTTGAGATTGTTTGCCCCCTGGGTGCGGGCCGCGGCCGTGCGGACTTTCTGTACCGCGGGGAGCAATAGCCCAATGAGGATGGCGATAATCGCCAAGACCACCAATAACTCGATCAATGTGAACGCGGGACGGAACGGACGGCGATAGATCGCCTTCAGACGAGACATCACGAACCAAAACCTTTCTGCCGGGCCGGGCAGGAACACAGATGATCGGCCTGGCAGACGGTGCCGGTGGTAAACGAACACAAACGACCCCGATGTGCAGGATCGTCGCTGATCGTTACACTTTCCCAGAACCCGCCCGTATGCCTAAGACCGAAGCACCGGACCACACAATCACCACGGCAGGTCTTCTGGCTCTCGGCTCCTCACGAGCGACTGGGCGGCCTTCCCACGGGTTTCCCGCAGTGGCATGGTGCCCAGGGCTCTGGCCGATTACAGCGGCGGCCCCGCGCCGGACTCTCACCGGCTTCCCTTTTCACTTCCGCCCACGCCGGGGCAGAAGAACCGTGCGATAACCCTAATTTATGGCTTCCACGATCGGAAACAAGTGGCCGATTATCGGTTTGAGGTTTGAGGTTTCCGGGTTTCAGCCGCGGGAACGGATGAATCCGACGATTTTTGACACAGAGCGTACTACAATAAGTCGCAATCGCTCGCTGGCCCGATCTGTTGAGATGTTCCGATGGCCCCATCCCCTCCTGGTGGCTCACAATCTGCTTCAGAACGTAGCGGCTCCCACCGTGACCCCATGGTGGACTTGCGCCGTCGCATCTATACCCGCATCGCGGAACGGATCGACCCGGCCCGGACACGCCACAAACCGTTGTCGCTGTTACGCCAGGAAGCCAAACGATTATGCGAACAATTCCTCGATAGCGAATGCCCCCTGCTGAGCCGCGCGGAGCGGGATGGGATCGTCGAAGAGATTGTGACGAACGCCCCCGGAATTGGACCCCTGGAAGAGCTGTTTCGTGATCCCACGGTTTCTGAAATCCTGATTCTGGCTGCCGGTCAGGTCATCTGCAAAAAGAACGATGCCTGGATTCCCGCGAATGTCCGCCTCACGGGGGCCGCGCAGGTGCAAACTTTGCTGGAACGGTTTCTCGAAATCGGTGTGGCGTATGTCTCGGACCCCACCGCGACCGGGGCGTTCGATGTCCGACTGCCGAACAATTTCCGTATGATCGCCGTCATACCGCCCGCCATACTGGAAGTTCCACCGTTGATCCTGTTGGCGCGAGCCACCCCATCATCATCATTGTCACCAGCCGCACCGATGCCCGCTTCCCATCTGGGAAGTGGTATCCGGCCCGGATTGCCCGCGAGCGGGAGCGAGGGGATCAGCAACCTACCTCGTGCCCTGCCTTCTCCCATC
>JAIXLE010000048.1 GCA_026931725.1 Bacteroidales bacterium | reverse complement strand
GAATATTGCCGGGTTGCACAATCTGATGTTTGCCTGATCCATGATTGGGGAGGGGCAAGTACGCCCTGGTTGTCCCAATAACCTATTGTGCAGCTGGTCTATTGAATCCCGGCACGGTTCCCGTTGGCTTTCCTTCTTTCAGGAGAGTCTCATATTCAGAATTCCCCCCGTGCCTCCCATTCCCTGATCTGGCGGTGACATGATGCAATGTCGTCGGTTCTATAACTGTATTCGTGGCTTGCGAAAGAGTGGCTTTACACTCATTGAGTTGTTGGTCGTTATTGCGATTATTGCCGTATTGATCGGCCTACTGCTCCCCGCAGTGCAAAAAGTCCGCGAATCGGCGGCTCGTGCGAAATGTACGAACAATTTGAAACAACTTTCCTTGGGACTTCATGCCCATCACGATGCGATGGGGAAATTGCCACCCGGCTACGGATTCAACAAACAATCGAATGGAGCCAACTGGCGAAAAGCCTGGGGTTGGGGTGCCCGGATACTGCCGTACATTGAGCAACAAGCACTCTATGATATTCTGGGTGTGGGGAACCGGGAATTCAATGATGTACTGCCCGGCAACACCTCAACATCCTGGCCAGCAGCGGAAGTCGCGGCCATGCGGACTCCGCTTTCTGTCTTCCGCTGCCCCAGCGAGATTAACCCCAACCCGATCAACACGTCCACGGATTTCTGCCATTCCGGGGGGCCGGATTCCACGAAGCCAGCGATCAGTAATTACGTTGGCGTGTATGCCCACCAGTACTCCAACTGGAATGCACCCAATGACCCCAACGAACTGCGCGGGGTCTTCACAATCCAACGGGGTATCGCACTCCTCAGCATCGTCGATGGCACATCCAATACCTTCATGCTGGGCGAACGCGGTTCGCAACACGGTGCGGGGTACTGGGTCGGCGTGGGGAATACAAACGATGAAGCTAGCTGGTCATCTCCGAAAGTCATCGGTCGCGTGTTCCTGTATAAGCTCAACACGCCGCTGACGAGTCGGTATTACTCCGCATTTTCCAGCTATCACCAAGGCGGGGCGAACTTTGCCTTCGCCGATGGCAGCGTTCACTTCATCCGCGATTCGATCGACTTTAACGATGGAATGACCAATTCCGGCACCGCTGTTGCGTGGTACGATTCCTATTCCAGCATCAACAAAGCCACACTCGGTGTTTATCAACGGCTCGGTTGTCGGGATGATAGCCAACCGATTCCTGGGGAGTATTAAGAATGTCCGCGATCAGCGAATCCTACTTATCCCCTGGGCAACAACGATTGTGCGCACGGATTGTACAGGGTGGGATAACCGGAGCTGCCATTATCGGCTTCCTGATGATGACCGGCTGCGGAAATGGGCTCTCCGCACTCAACGGAACAGTCACCGTGGACGGAAAACCGGCACCGGCGGGAATCTCACTGTCGTTCATCCCTGTTGATGGTGGCTCACCATCGTATGCGACCACGGACGAAAAAGGGCAATATGAAGCGATGTTCACCTTTCAGGAAAAAGGAATTCAACCGGGCCGAGTCCGTGTTCAATTAGTCCCAGGCGAAGCCGGAAACGAATCCATGCCGGAACTCATAGATGAAAAACCCGTGGTGAAACCGCAGGCCGCTCGCCCGACATTCCCCAAAGAGTATTACCAGGAGATCACGATTATCACGGTCGAAAAGGGCGCGAACACTATCGAGATCCCCCTCAGCACCCAGGCCAAGTAAACCGCGTCCGATCACACGGGTAGCCCAGTGGCCACGGTTGCCCGTGTCGTCGGATGCCATCAATCGCACCACTCATCCGCCGCATCAAAAGGCGGGATCGCCACGACGACCGTTTGCACTCCTTCTTCGCTGACCAGTCGATGTCGTACCCCGGCTGGAATGTACACCAGAGTTCGCGGTTCCACATCGACCCAATCGCCATCCAACTCCATCTTGCCGGAACCGGTGAGGATGTAGTACACCTCAGCAGATTGCTTATGGTAGTGCCGAACGGAATCCCGAATCGACGTAACGTGAAACGAACAGGGGCTGCCGTCCGTGCCGCTCAAAATGCGGGTACTCTCGCCGCAGGGGCACGGGACAGTCGGGGCATCGGCCTGATGGCGGACTAGGTAGCGCGGTGAGGTCGGCATGGACACACTCAGGGCCAGGGGAACATGATGAGTTTAGCCCACGGAGCCAGCGGAGAAAATAGGATGCTTCGGATGGTCGGCCTCACTCTCCTTCCCCTGCTGATCGGCGGTTGTTCCCGGCCCGCATCGGTTCTTCCCGAGCAGGCATCTTCCACCACCTCGGTTGTTCCCATCGGAACGCGGTTTGACCCGATGGAGGCGGGCGGCATACGCGGCCAGATGACCTGGAACGGTCGCACGCCGACGATTCCCAAGATTCAGGCGGTCATACGCAGCAACTTGCAAGGTTTAACGATTGACAATCCCCACACTCCCCGAATAGACGAGAAAACACAGGGGATGGCAGGGGTGGTTGTTTTCCTGCGGGGCGTGGATCCCCAACGGAGCCGACCGTGGGATCTTCCCCCAGTGCGTGTGGAGATTGCCCAAAATCAGTTGCGTATTCACTCCGATGATGACTCCCCCGGTGGTGTTCCTCGTGCCGTGGGATTCACTCGCGTCGGCGATACGGTGACTCTGAATGTACGGGATCCAGGCATCCAGATGGTGCGAGCGCGAGGAGCGGCCTTCTTCACATTGCCGTTCCCCGTGCCGGATCAACCCCTCGCACGCCGGTTTGATCAACCCGGCCGAGTCGAGTTGACGAACGGTGCCGGTTACTATTGGCAATCGGCCGATCTGTTCATCTGCGAGCATCCTTACTACGCGATCACGAATACGGATGGGGTGTTCCATTTGCCGCAAGTCCCACCGGGGGAATATGAATTGGTCGCCTGGGTGCGGGATTGGCACCTCGCCGATGTCGATCGTGACCCCGAAACCGGGTTGATCCTCCGGCAACACTACCAACCGCCCGTGGAGAAGTCGGAGCGGATTGTGGTGCCCGCGCGGCAAGAGACAACCCAGAATATGATGTTCCAGGAATCTGACTTCGGAACGAAAGATCATCCTGGTAAACGCTAAAACCGCGTCGGAATCGTGACTGGCCAGGGTCGGAGTCTCCGTCCTCCGCCTCCGTTTTCAACTGGCTTCCGGCGATCCCGCGGTCGTCGAAGCGGGCGGGGTCGCAGGCGGCGAAACGGCCAGTGTTGGTTGCATCCAGGGAACGGGTCGTTTCTCGAAGAACGCCGTCAGACCGTGTTGGCATTCTTCCGTTAACCGGGGTTCCGCACTGGCTCGGGCCAATTCGTCCACACCCAGCGCTTGCCGGGAAAGGGTACGCAAAAGTTCCTTGGTAGTGGCTAGTGCCCGTGGCCCGCCCTCGGCTAGTTTCTGACACCACGCATCCGCTTCATTCCAAAGCTGTTCCTCGATCGTGACCGCATTCAGCAAGCCGATGCGGAGGGCACGGATACCGTCGATGAGTTCACCCGTCAGAAGCAACCAACGGGCCGCGCGTTCGCCGACATGGCGGAGGAGATGCGGCATCACCATCGCGGCAACCAAACCGCGGCGGACTTCCGGGTAGCCGAACAGAGCCGTGGGTGTGCCCAACGCCAGATCACACACGGTGACCAGCCCACACCCGCCAGCTACAGCGGGGCCATTCACCACGGCAATCGTGGGCTTGGGGAAGCGGTAAATCTGATCGAACAACGCGGAGAGTCGCTGGGCATCCTCCCAGATCACATCGGATTCCGCCCCCAGGGTTTGCCGCAATTCGTCCAGATCCATTCCCGCGCAGAAAGCAGAACCCGAGCCGGTCAGAATCACGCAGCGGGCGACCGGGTCCGTGCTGGCGCGGGTGAAGGCCTCCGTCAGTGCCGCGATGAGAGCCCGACTGATGGCGTTGCGTCGCTGGGGGCGGTTCAGCGTAATGACGGCTGCCGAGCCACGATAGGTGTAGGTAATGGGTTCGTCGACCATGAGAATCTCTCCCGTTCCGTCACGGGGTGGATGGGGGACGCAGCATGTCCGCGTGATCGGCGGGCACGGAGATCAGCGTTTGCAAAAGTGTCATGCCGAAGGTTTTACCTTGAGTGTCTGTTCGTAAAGATTGTGATGCTCCCCCGGCGAGGGCATCGTACAGCAGGAAGTTCAAACCCCGGACGTTCGCGGCTTCAAATCGCTGAACGCGGGTCGGTTGAAGGGCCGCAAACGCTTCCGCGACCACCTCAGCCGTGAGGTGGTCGCGCAACCAAGTGAAACCCGCATCAGTATAGGCAATGACGGCGATATTAGAATGGTTCCCTTTATCGCCACTCCGGGCATGAGCAATCGTGGCCAAGGGAACCCGCGTGGAGTCGGACACGTTGGCTGTTCTCCTGTGGGGAAGATGAATAGGGTCTATACCGATTCATCATAGACAGGAACCGCACAGCCGCCGACTCCATGACCCGAACGGGCGTGGAACAGGGGTGAATTGGGGCAAATTGGAATGAATAGCATGGCCGATCAGTCATCGTAATCGACCTTCACGCGACCGCAGCACCCGAAGCGGATTTCCACTTCCACCCGGCCATAATCAAATTCCAGATACCGTCGCCCGACATTCACCTTCGGGCAACCTGGCGGCAGGGTAAAACAGACTTCGACCGGTTGCCCGGTCTTCGGGTGCAACAAGACGACCTTGTGTGTACCCGGAATCGGCTGAAAAATGGCCGCGAACTGCTGGTGCGTCATCGGCGGTGCCGGGAACAAGGACATCGACGGAACCCCAGCAACCGGGGCGGGATACGCGGGAGAAAGCGGCGTGGGATAAGTCAACGGAGCCGGTGGAGACGCAAACCCTGGCGGAAATGGCATTTGCGCGGGGGTCACGGTCTGAGTGGTCAAAGCCAAGCTGAGGAGGAGTGATGTCATGGTGAAGCCTCAATTACACATACCGGCATCCCACATCAACGGACTGCCGTTTCCATCAGTATAACGAGTGAATCTGGGAAACTTGCGCAAATTTACCGAAACCGTGCCAACTTCCGAAAAATGATCCCTTCTCGGGTGAGCTGTGGCGTGAGTCCACTTCCCCTCGCTCAGGCGATTTTGTGCGCGGTCGCCATCCCGACAACCGGGGCGGTCAGCCATACAATGCCGAAAACAGGCGAGAAGTGCTTCCTTCCGCGCCGATTCATCCGCCGATTCCGCTGGAGTGCTGTTCCATGTCCGACGTTCGTGAAGTTCCTCTTCTGGTCATCGGCGGCGGTCCTGGTGGCTACCCGGCGGCGCTGCACGCGGCTGATCACGGCATGCAAACGCTGCTGGTCGATCAGGATCCGAAACTGGGCGGTGTCTGTCTGAATCGTGGCTGCATTCCGAGTAAGGCGCTTCTGCATGTCGCCAAGCTGATCCGAGAATCGCACGAAGCGGCGGCCTGGGGGCTGCACTTCGAGAAGCCGAGGCTGGATCTGGCTCAACTCCGTGAGTTCGTGCAAGGTAAAGTTGTCGGCAAACTCACCGGCGGCATCGCGCAACTCACCAAAGGACGCGGCGTGACGGTGCTAAAAGGCCATGCCACGTTCGTCGATGCGCACACGGTCACGGTCACGGGCGATCAACCCGCAACGATCCGGTTCAAAAACTGCATCATCGCCACGGGATCGCTCCCGGCCATGCCGAAGCCGTGGCAACTGGGCGATGACCGCATCATGGACAGCACCGGAGCCTTGCTGTTGCCGGATGTCCCACAAAAACTCCTCGTCATTGGCGGCGGCTACATCGGCCTGGAAATCGGCAGCGTCTATGCCGCGCTGGGGAGCCGAGTAACGGTGGTGGAAGCGCTCGACGGGCTTTTACCGCTCGCCGATCGGGATTTGGTACGACCGTTGGAAACCAAGCTCCGCGCAGAGTTTGAGGCCATTTTCCTCAGCACCAAGGTTGCCCGCATGGAACCGACCCCCGCTGGCATCGTCGTCACTCTGGAAGGGAAGGATGTCCCCAGTTCGCTCACGTTCGACCGGGTGTTAGTGTCTGTCGGTCGTCGCCCCAACACAGTCGATCTCGGATTAGAACAGGCGGGGTTGAAAACGGATGAACGCGGTTTCATTCCGGTGGATCGTCAGCGGCGTACCGCGGTTCCGCACATCTCCGCAATTGGCGATGTGGCCGGCGAACCGGGGTTGGCCCACAAGGCCACAGCGGAAGCACGGGTGGCAGTCGATGCGATTCTGGGGGAACCAGCCGAATGGTCGCCACGAGCGATCCCGGCGGTGATCTTTACCGATCCCGAAATCGCTTGGGCCGGGCTGACCGAGAAAGAAGCGCAACAGCAAGGCATTCCACACGATGTGTTGAAATTCCCCTGGGCGGCTTCCGGGCGGGCCGTGGCGATTGCCCGCACGGAGGGTCTGACCAAGATGCTCGTCGAACCGGAATCAAAACGGGTACTGGGTGTCGGCATCACCGGAGCCGGAGCCGGAGAGATGATCGCGGAATCGGTCCTAGCGATCGAAATGGGGGCCGTCGCTCGGGATGTTTTGGAAAGCATCCATCCGCACCCGACTCTCTCGGAAACCGTCATGGAAAGTGCGGAACTCGCCTACGGAGCCGCCACCCACGTTGGCCGACCGCGTAAAGCGTCGTCGTAAGGTTCTGGCCATGGCTCCGTGTTCCTTCCCCGGCCCGGTGCGTGAGAGAAAAGAATACGGAGCCCCAAGGTGTCTCATCCCGAGAGAGATTGATGGGACATCCTGAGAAGGCTCCCCCACCTCACGCGAAGCAATGGAGCCAATCGCTTGTCCCATATTTGACTTCCGTTAAGCGGCGCATCTCGGCTTGTTCCTCCGTAGAAATCACACCCGAAACCAGCCCGAAGGACTGCTGAAAGGTGTCCATGAGGGTCCGTTCCACCTGTTCCCGTGAATGGCCGATCTGCTGGCGAATGGACGAGACGACTTTGGCCGCGCTGGGGACACCGCGGACATTGGGGTGGATCTGTCCCAGTCGCAATAATCGGGTCATGTCCACAGTGTCGAGGTCGTAAGCCAGGGTCGTGTGATGCAACACAACACCCTGGCGGCGGGCTTGAGCCGCACCCGCGATTTTCCCCGCGCCGCAGGCAATGTCATTCACGGGGACATAATGGCAATCGACTCCCAGGGATCGCAACGCACGGACAGCCCAGGCATCGCATACTTCATAGCTTTGTCGAATACTCAGCCCAGCAAGCAAAGATTCAGGAAGATACAAGGAATAGGTGATGGTCCCCGATGGAGTCACCAGCATGGCCCCTCCGCCACTCATACGCCGGGTCACCGAAAATCCGCATTTGTCCGCAATCGCGGTATCAACAGCATGGGTGGCAGATTGGCATCGTCCCAAAACCACGGTCGGCCTGTCCCAGGACCAAAATCGGAGCGTCGGTGGTCGTTGTCCCACGGCCACGCGATCGGCCAGGACTTCATCCCAGGCCACATTCTCGGTCGGTGAACAGGGGACAGGGGAAATCAGTTGCCAGTCCTGGTGCCGCCAATTCACGGTGGCGTGGTTGATTTCCGGGATCGTGAAACCACCAATTCGCTCCCCATCCGGGGAAGTCGTGGCATCGTGGGCCACTGCTGTCGCAACATTTTGGGACAAGTCCTCAATGGTCGCACCCACCAATGAGCAACCCACGGGGACGGCGGCTCGGATCCGAGCAGCGTATGCGGAAACGGGCAGGTGCGTGGGCATGTCCACAAGTAACGATGCGATCGCGGCAAGAACGTGAGACGTGGCAGAATCGGGGTCGCACCGTAACCGTGGCGAGAATGTGACGGCGGTGATCCGATTGGACGCGGTTTGGATGTTGAGAGGGGACATGGAGACAACAAGGGGTCATGGGAGCGTGGAGGAAACAGCACGCGGAAAACAGACTCGGAAGGTTGTACCGCACCCGAGGACACTGGAAACCTGGATGGTCCCTTTCATGGCTTGAACGAGATGCTTGACAATCGAGAGTCCGAGTCCGGTTCCCCCCATTTCCCGGCTACGGGCCTTGTCCACACGATAAAACCGCTCAAAAACACGGGGTTGGTCCCGTTCGGGGATGCCGATTCCGGTATCGGCGACTTCGATACAAACCGAGTCGCTGCCCGAGTCCCATCGGACCGTAATGCGTCCACCCGGCGGCGTGTATTTGATCGAATTGTCTACCAGATTATCGAGAATGCGTGCAATGGCCTCATCGTGGGCTATGATCGCTAGGTCCGAGGGACAGGCCGCAAGCGCGACACCGCTGAGGTTGAGACGTTTGGCTTCAGCCCGCGTTCGGTGGCGATCCAAGCACTCGTGGACGGCCTCTTCTACTTCCACGGTTTCCAGTTCCAACCCGGACTCGCCGGACTCAATGCGTGCGAGGACGAGTAGATCCTGAATGAGGTCATCCAACCGATTGGCCTGATCGCTGATTTCGTGCAGGAATCCACCGCGTAATGCCGGGTCTTCCACCGCCCCATCCAGTAGGACTTCGACACTGGACTTGATGTTGGCGAGCGGGGTTTTGAGTTCATGGGAAACATTGGCCACGAAGTCCTGTCGCAGGCGTTCCAGTCGCCGTAGGTCCGTAATGTCGTGGAGAACCAGGACCGCGCCGGGAGAATGGGGTCCGGGGAGCCGCGCGACGTACACATCCAGGCTTTTGACGGTTGGTCCTTTCCAGTCCAGTTCTTCCCGGTACGGGCCAGAGTGGGACAGTGTCTTTTCCACAAGACGCTGTACGGCACGTTGCCGGGTCACTTCCCAGAGTTTGCGTCCCACGGCCTGTTCTGGGACGAATTCTAAAAACTCGGCGGCACGCTCATTGGCAAATAGGACACGTTGTTCGTTGTCCACCGCGATGACCCCTTCGATCATCCCGAGCAAGATGGTTCGGAGATGCTCACGGTCGCGGTCCAACTGACCGAAAGTGGCGGCTAACCGCTCACTCATAGTGTTGAAGGATTCTGTCAACGTCGAGAATTCTCGCCCACCAGCGACTGGGATTGTGTGTCCAAAATCACCCTGCATCAGGCATCGGACACCTTCTGCCAGTTGTTCGGATGGCTGAATAAACTGTCGAGCAATTCGATAGGTGATGACTAAGGCCACAACCCCCATCATGATGGCAATCGTAATGCTGGTCTGGACCCAATTCAGGGTGAGTGTTGTGGCATGCACCTCTTGTACGCCAACTAAGCAGGCGAACCCCATGGCGCATGCGACCAAAATGAGACATGTGACATACACGCGCCAAAGCATAGGGACCATTCGATTTACAGGTTTTCACGCTTCCTGGAAGTTTACGCACGGACGGTGAGACTAATCGGCCCTGGAGGCGGCGATTTGCCGTGTCCCGGCGATGAGCCGAGTCCCCACATTGAGCATCAGCACAACAACGATGAGGACAAACGCCCCGGCCCAGGCTAACCGGATGTCGTCCTGGTTCGGATTGGTCGAATAATTGTAAATGTAGTAGGGCAGTGATGGGGTCGGCCCGGACAGATCGCGTGTCCCACGCATCCAGAAATTGGACCCCTGAGCCGTGAGCAAGAGTGGGGCTGTCTCACCGGCGATCCGTCCGACAGCCAACAGGACACCCGTGATGACGGCGGGCAAAGCTGCGGGGAGGACAACGCCCAGGGCAGTCTGTCTGCGGGTCGCCCCCAGGGCAAAACTGGCTTCTCGGAGTCCGCGCGGGACAAGTTGCATCGCTTCTTCACTTGCCCGGATGACCACTGGGAGCATCATCACCCCTAGCGAGAATGCCCCTGCCCAGGCAGAAAACCCCCAGGCTTTATCGGACCACAACGGATACACCAGGACCGCATAAGCGAAGACCCCCATCACGATCGAGGGCACACCCCCCAACAGTTCCGCGACAAATCGGATGGGACCAACGAAACGATAGGTCCGATATTCGGAAAGTAAGATCGCGGCCAAAATCCCAATTGGGACCGCAAACAAGCTGGCTAATGTCACGAGGATGACGCTACCCAGCATGGCATGTCCGAGTCCTCGTGCGACACGATCGTTGGGAAGGTGGATAAACAGGTTGAGGTCCACACCCCCGATTCCCTTCATTGTGATGTAACCCAGGATCAGAAACAGCGGCGTGACGGTGATGATTTGACAACTGGTGAGAACCACGGTCATGAACCGATTCCACAATAATGCCCGATTGCGGGTCCGCGTCATGACGGCCGGGGGAGGAGGTGGGACATTGACTATTTCGTGTTCCAGGGTGTGGGCTTGCGGGGCATCTTGTCCTGCGCGAACCCGCGGACGGGACACGAACGCGATAATCCGGCGAGCAACGAGATTGGTAATCAGCGTCATCAACAAAAGGATCAAGCCCAGAGTAATGAGTGCGGCTCGTTTATCCGCGGCGGTCGTTTCCGGGAGTTGTTTGGCAATGGCACTTGGTATGGAATCGCCGGTGCCCGCGATCAAGTCGCCGAGCGTATCGGGTAATGAGGACGCATTGCCGATGACCATCGTTACGGCCATCGTTTCGCCGATGGCCCGTCCCAAAGCGAGGAAGCAGGCCGAGATGATTCCTGGGCGGGCATATGGTAGGACAACACCCCAGATCGTTTGCCAGCGGGTCGCGCCGATGGCGAGGGCTCCTTCCCGTTGGGAGCGGGGGACAGCCTGACAGACATCGTAACTGACCGCGGTGATGTACGGTAAAATCATGACGGCCAGGACAAGGCCCGCGGCGAAAATCCCTTGCCCGGCCGCGTGATTTTCCAAGCCGAAGAACTCGAATAGCGGGCGTGTCCCACGACGAGCCAGAAACTCGATTGCCCAGAAACCGTAGACCACGCTGGGAATCGCCGCGAGCAACTCCAGTAGAAACGCGGACACGCGGCGGATACGCCCATACGCAATTTCCGACAGATACGCCGCAGCCCCGACTCCTAACGGGACCGCAATGGCCATCGCTATCAGAGAGGTCACAATGGTCCCATAAATGTACACCAATGCTCCGAACTTTCCGCGTGCGGGGTTCCAATCATCACTGGTCAAGATGGTCAGGCTGTCGGGTCGCGTCAAAAACGGCCAAGCCTGGTACACCAGGACAAAAAGGAGGCTCGCGGCAATGGCCAACACGCATCCACCGGCGGCCTGACACAAGCCGGAAAAGATGACATCACCTAGCGGGGTCCGTGCCGGGGGCCGGGCGGGTGGCAGGTCCAATGGGGTTGCAGTTGTGGACATAAGTAATTGCGACCTTGGGACGTACCACGGAACGCCCGTGGTTCAAGGAATCATTTCTGGCGGATTGGGGATTTTCGCATGTCCCCTTGTGTGGCGTGGTCCATCACTTCAGCAGGATTGCGTCCAATTTTTCCAGGCACTTCTTCTGGAGTTCCTCTGGCAACGGAGCATAGTGCAGGGGTTCGGCGGCGGCCTGTCCTTCGGTCACGGCCCATTTGAGGAACCCAATGGCGATGGGACCAACTTCTGGCGGCATTTTCTCGTAGAGGATCGCATAGCTCATTCCCACGATGGGGTAGCTTTCCGCGCCGCCCGCATTGGTCAGGGAGTAGGTCAGATCGTGAAGCGTGAACGGTTCGCCGGGCTTGGGTTCGGTCAGGGCGGCCTGGGCGGCGGCACTGGCCGCACGCGCGGAAGGGGAGACGAACACCCCGGCCTTGTTGCGGAGTTGCGCCAGGGGAATCGTGTTACTCACCGCGTAGGCGAGTTCCACATAGCCGATGGCCCCGGCGTTATTCTCCACGAAACCCGCGATTCCGTCGTTCCCTTTCTGTCCCGTCACGTCCTTGAGTGCGTCCATTTTTTTGCTGGCCCCGATCTTTTCCTGGAACTCGGGGCTCACTTTGGTCAGGTAGTCGCTGAAGATACTGGTAGTCCCGCTGGATTCGGCCCGTTGTACGGGGATGATTTCCTTGTTCGGTAGCGTAACTGTCTCATTCAGAGATTGAATTGCGGGATCATTCCATCGTGTAATTTTCCCGAGATAGATGTCCGCCAGGACTGGGCCGCTCAATCGCAGATTGGGGACATTGGACACATGATAGATGATGGCCACAGAACCCATCGTAATCGGAATATGCAGTACGGGGCCACCGTGAGTCTCGGCGAGTTCCCGTTCCTCGCGGGTCATGGGGGCATCCGTGCATCCGAAGTCGACGGTGCCTGCGGTCAGGTCGCCGATTCCTTTGCCGGAGCCGCTCTTGATGTAGTCGATTTGGACTCGATGTTGTTCGTCGTAGTCACGGGCCCAATGTTGGATGATGGGGTCCGGGAAAGTGGCCCCGCCCGCGGTGAGGCGTTCCGCCGTGGAACCGGGAGTCATGCCTCCACCACATCCCGATAGACTGACCATCAGGCCCATCACCCCACAGACATGTGTCAGGGCGGAGATTTTGGCCAAACGCGGAATCATGTCGTTATCCTTCGTGTGCCCGGCACACAGCGTGGAGTGTCTATCGGCATCCTACGACTGCATCACAACCGGACAACACACGGGACGATGAAGGTTCCGTGAAGTCTGGACATGGTCGGAGGAATGATCCGCTGGAAGTGAGGAATCGTCCACGATCCCATTGTGGATGCCGAGACAGAACGCACATCAGAAGCTGTTGATGGGCAGGCACGCCAACCGCTCACCTGCCCGGTGCGGCCTTGGACTCGCTCCGGGAGGCCGTGCCGCCAACGGGTTACGGCGTGCCACATTTGCGACGGGAATGCCGTGCTTTTATCGCTTTTTCTTCTTTTTCTTCCGTTCTTCAGCGCGTTCTTTGGGGGATTTGCGGTGGCCGGTGTCCCCTTTGGTCTTGATGTTCAACATGCCGTTCGGATTGATCGCCCCCATATTGCTCAGGCCGCTCATCATCTTCATGCGTTGCCAGATGGACATGCTCGCCATCTGTTTCATCAAAGTGCGGACTTGGTTGAACTGCATGAGGAACTGTTTGATCTGGTGGGGTTCGACTCCGCAACCCGTGGCGATCCGTTTGCGGCGGCTGGCATCAATGATGTCGGGTTCCAGGCGTTCGGCTTTGGTCATGGAGTCGATCATCCCTTGCACCTTTTTGAGGGCATCTTCGGGGTCTTCTCCTGGGGGGATCATGTCGGCCATGCCCGGCATCCGGGAGATCATGTCCTTCATGCCGAGTTGAGAGATCATCGCGAACTGTTTGCGGAAATCGTTGAGTGTGAATTTCCCTTTTTCGAGGGCTTCCTGCTGCTTTTTGAGCTCCTCCTGGGACATTTGCTTCTGGATGGACTGAATCTTTTCGACCACACCCATCATGTCGCCTTGGCCCAGAATGCGCCCGGCCATGCGTTCGGGGTGGAACTCTTCGAGTTTGTCGACTTTCTCACCAACGCCGATATATTTGATCGGAACGCCGGTGACGTGCTTGATCGAGAGTGCGGCCCCGCCGCGGGCATCGCCATCGAGTTTGGTGAGGATGCAGGCATTCAGGCCGAGGGCATCATCAAATGATCGGGCGACGTTGACAGCCTCCTGGCCGATCATGGCATCGACGACGAGGTAGGCCGCGTCCGGTTTGACTTGTTTGTCGATGGCTTTGAGTTCCGCCATCAATTCATCGTCGATTTGTAAGCGGCCCGCGGTGTCGAGGATGACCGTGTCGCAGAGGGTTTGCTTGGCACGGGCGACGGCGTTCTTGCAGACGGAGACGGGGTCGGTCTTTTCGCTGTAGACTTCAATGCCGAGCTGCTGGCCGAGGGTTTGCAGTTGTTCGACGGCTCCAGGGCGCTGTAAATCGGCGGCAGCGAGGAGCGGTTTGCGGCCGAGAGACTGGATGTTCAGAGCCAGTTTGGCGGCGGTCGTGGTTTTACCGGCCCCCTGGAGGCCGCAGAGCATCAGGACGACTGGGCGATCCGATTTCCGGGGGATGCCGTGATCGACTGGCCCCATCAGGGCGACCAGTTCTTCGTAGACGATTTTGACGATTTGTTCCGATGGGTCAACCTTGGCGAGAACGTCCTGGCCGATGGCCTTGGTTTCGACTTTCTGGATGAAATCCGTGACAACGGTGAGGTTGACATCCGCCTCCAGCAAAGCCCGCCGGACTTCGCGTAACCCTTCCCGGATGTTGTCCGCCGTGAGTCGACCCCGACCGCGGAGCGATTTCAGAGCCCCGGACAAACCCTTCGTGATCCCCTCGAACATGCGTCACCACCGCCCCAAAGTAGAACACCGGCCAACTGCCGGGGAATGCGCAACAGACCGCGTGCATCCTCACAATAGCTCACTGTAAGACAAACGCCCTTCCACCGCAACGGTGCCCGGCATCCTCTTTAGGCCGGATCCGGGGAATCGTTTCCCCCGGCGAGGCCGTGCT
>JAIXLE010000042.1 GCA_026931725.1 Bacteroidales bacterium | reverse complement strand
CCTGTGGTACTTCGTACGACTCTACAACATATCCCTTATGTAGGGCCACTACCGCGGACCACGACTCTGCCCGTGGTACCGATCGAGCAGAACGGTACCGGAAGCCCAGACACGATCACGGAAATCTTCGACGAGGAAGGCCGCCGCATCTGGCTGCGCGATGCGCGCGGGTTCATCACGTTCAGCACCTACGACTCGCCGACCGGGTCGCTCATACAGACCATCCAGGACGTGGATGGGACCAAGGTCGAATTGCCGTCCGGCTGGTCAACGCCGACCAGTGGCGGGCTCAATCTGGTGACGGATTACACAGTCGACGCTTTGGGACGCACAACGCAGGTGCTCGGGCCGCCGCACGAAGTGGACGGTCAAACGGTCCGCACGGCCAGTTGGACAGTTTACCGAGACCGGGACGACGAAGTACTCAACGGTCAAGGATATGTATTGGCGGTGGGGCCGAATGCGGCGGCGACCCTGGTGAACCCCGTGTCGATCTCCCGTATGAGTGCGGATGGCCGGGTGCAGGACTCCATCACAGCCGTTCGCGGTTGCGCAGCGCTGCAGTCCTGCGACGGCCTGGTGTCGGAGGTGGGTTTGGTGGAAAGTCCCGGCCGGTTGTCGGCGGGGGACTGCTTCCCGCAACATTCTTGGGTCCGCTGGTCGCAGACGCTCTTGGACGATCACGGTCTGACCATCGCCAGCCGCGTCTACCACCGCATCCCGGCGGAAGGTGCAGGGCTTGCTGGTACGAACTATGATGAGACACGCTACGGCTACGACCAAATGGCCCGGCAAAATCGGGTCGTCGATCCGACCGGCACCATCGACCGTACCGTGTTTGATGTCCGGGGGCTGACGGTCTCGACCTGGACCGGCACCGACGACCGCCGGGCCACCGACTCGGACCCGACCGGCGACAACGCGGCCAGCAACAACATGGTGCAACTCACGGCCAATGAGTACGACGGTGGTACCGATGGCGGCGATGGCAACCTGACCCAGCAGACGCTGTATGTGGACGCTGTGACCACACGCGTTACCACGTTCACGTACGACTTCCGCAGTCGCCAGATCGCCATCGACGGCGAGGAAGACTTTTACCAGGAGCAGGTCTACGACAATCTCAACCAGGTGATCCGAGTCGATCAGCGGGACGGCCATTCGGGCGGCAACCTGGTGGCTCGGCGTGCGACGAACTTCGATGATCGCGGCCGCATCTACCAGACGCGGGTCGATGCCGTGGATCCGGCCACGGGGGCGGTGGGCAACAGTCTCATCAGTAATACTTGGTTCGATGCTGCGGGGAACGTGCTTTGTTCGCTGTCGGCCGGTAGCCAAGCCTTCACCAAGATGACTTATGATGGTGTTGGAAGGACTATTGCAAGCTATATTGGTTATAACCCGGACGACGAGATCACACCCGATTCCGTGGAAGATGATCTGATCTTCGAGCAGACTGAGGTGCAGTACGATGCTGCCAGCAACGTGCTGATGACGACCAGTCGTCAGCGTTGGGACAATGCCACCGGCACCAGACCGCTCCAGGGTCCGGCGGGCGACCAACCACGGAGCCGGGATTCGTACATGGCGATGTGGTATGACGGCGTCGGCCGCGGCGTGGCGAGTGCGAACTACGGCACGAATGGCGAAGTGGGTCCGCCGGAGCGGCCGGACGGCCCGCCCGAATCATCGGATGATGTGTTGGTGAGTCTCACGGCCTACAATGCCCGTGGCGAAGCGTTCGAGACCACGGACCCGGCGGGACGAGTTGCGAGAAGTTACTCCGACGATGCTGGCCGCACCGTCCGCACTATCCAGAACTACGTGGCGGTGCCCGAACCGGCCTGCTTCTGTCCCGGAGCCGAACAGAACGTGGTCACGGAAATGCGTTACCAGTTCGGCCAATTCACAGCGTTAGTGGCAAAGAATTCCACTACCGGCGATCAGGTGACACGCTACGAATATGGCGTGACTCGGAGTACAAGCGATCTCGCTTCCAACCGGTTGTTGCGGGCCGAGGTCTATGCTGAAGCTATCGATTCGACAGATAGAGTCACATATGCCTACAATCGTCGGGGTCAAATCACCAGGATGACGGACCGCAATGGTTCGGTGCATGAGTACGAGTACGATGGTTTGGGTCGTCTAGTAGGCGACAGTGTGACGACACTGGCAGAGGGCGTGGA
>JAIXLE010000009.1 GCA_026931725.1 Bacteroidales bacterium | reverse complement strand
TCCGGGTTCTGGGAATTCGTCTGGGTTCTGGGTGTCGAGTTGATAACCGTTCGGAGGTTCGTAATGGTTCGCATTGAACGGTTTGAAGACATTGAGGCTTGGAAAAAAGCTCGACAACTGACCCGAGAAATCTACCAATTTACTCGTGAAGGACCGGCTTGCCGTGATTTTCGATTCATTGACCAAATCCGCTCCGCAAGTTGTTCGATCATGTCAAACATTGCCGAAGGTTTTGAACGTGATGGCAATTCTGAATTCCGACAATTCTTGTACATTGCTAAGGCATCAGCAGGCGAGGTTCGGTCTCAGCTCTATGTTGCATTCGATGTTGAATATATTGCCGAGGATGATACGAATCGTCTTATGCAACTTGTTCATGAGATCATGCGGTTGATTGGTGGATTTATCCGCCATCTGGATCAGACAGACCTACGTGGCCGGAAACACAATTCCAACTCATCCACACCCGGAACCTGGAACTGATTACCCGGAATTGATTACTCGGAACCTGGAACTGATTACCCGGAATTGATTACTCGGAACCTGGAACTGATTACCCGGAATTGATTACTCGGAACTCGGAACTCATTACTCGGAACTCAAAAATATGCAGTTACCGCTTCTGACCTTGCCGCGTGCCGTGCCCGCGCTCTCGAAACGGGCCACCCAGGATACGATTCCGCCCACACGGGAAGAACGCGAACGCGTCAAACTCCTCGCGGAACGGTACGTTGCCGATGTGCAACCCGTGCTGCCGTTGTCGTTCGCGGAACTGAAACAGCACGCGGATCGACTCATCGCCGCGGCGGAACTCGATCCGAAGTTCCGCGATTATGTCGCCGTGGTCGTCAACTCGGAAGCGTGCCGGGAAGCGCTGGCCACGGTGCCCTACGAACGCCGCTTGCTGCTCTTGCCCAAGTGCCTCCGCGTCGAAGATCGCTGCCCGGCTCCGTTCGATGAGTTTGGCCTTCTCTGCAAGCAATGCGGCCTCTGCACGATTCAGGATCTGCAAAACGAAGCCGAGCGACTCGGTTACGCGGTCCTCGTCGCCGAAGGGTCGGCCCTCGTCATGGCGATCATTCAGACCGGGAAGATTGATGCCATCATCGGGGTGAGTTGCCTATCGGTGCTGGAAAAGGCGTTCCCCTACATGGAAGCCGCCGCCATTCCCGGCGTGGCGATCCCGCTTTTGCAAGATGACTGCAAAGATACTGGTGTCGACATCGAATGGGTCTGGGATTTCATCCACCTCACCAGCGAGGACCGCACCTATCGGCTCGATCTCGATGCGGTGCGGGCTGAAGTCGACACCTGGTTTGAACCCACCACGCTCGCTACCCTCATGGGGCCGGCGGATACCATCACCGAGCAACTGGGCCGCGACTGGCTGGCGAAGGCGGGGAAACGCTGGCGGCCCTTCCTGGCCGCGTGTGCCTGGAAAGCTCTCCAAGACGACCCGGAAACCGATTTCCCCACCGGGTTGAAGAAACTCGCCGTCGCGGTCGAATGCTTCCATAAAGCCTCGTTGATCCATGACGACATCGAGGATGCCGACGAACTCCGCTACGGCGAGAAGACCTTGCACGCGGAACAGGGAATCCCCGTGGCGTTGAACGTCGGGGATTTGCTTTTGGGAGAAGGGTATCGGCTGATTGCGGAAGTGGAAGCCCCGGCAACCGTGCGGGCCGCGATGGTGAAAATCGCTGCTGAGGGGCACCGCACGCTCTGCCTGGGCCAGGGGGCGGAACTCGCCTGGACCCGCGACCCCCGACCACTCACGCCGACCGAAGTCGCCGCCATCCATCGTCAGAAAACGGCCCCGGCTTTTGAAGTCGCCCTCCGGCTCGGAGCGGCATTCGCCGGAGCGGATCAGGAGTTGCACGCGGTTCTCACCGATTACAGCGAGGCACTGGGAATCGCTTACCAGATCCGTGACGACATCGACGATCTGGGCTCGGAAGATGGCAGCGACATTACCGCGGGCCGTCCCGGTTTGCCGATGGCACTGGCGTTTGAACGGGCAAAAGATTCTGACCGTGATCAGCTGGAGTCAGCCTGGCGACGTTCCGCATCGGTCGATCCTGGCGTGATTCGAGGGTTGATCGACACTCTCGGAGCCGGGGAACGGGCATCGCAACTGTTGGAATCATACAAAGATCAGGCCGTGCGAACACTCATGGATGTACAGAACCCAACTCTCAAAGGGTTGCTCCGTCGTGTGGTGTCCAAGATTTTCGGCATCGAAGTGAAGGGTTGGTGCAGTGAGTTCGAGTCACGGAACACCGTTCCGAGTGCGGAATTTGACCCGGTCCCCGGAACCCGGAACTGATTACCCACAGCTCACATGAGTTCCCGACTCGAAATGTTGCAAGTGGCTCGGCTCGCCCCCAAACCGTTGGGGGAGTCGGCTGAACTGGTCCGTGACTACCTCCGTGGCTTGCACAACCCGGATGGCGGATTCCAAGACCGCGCTGGGAACAGCGACCTCTACTACAGCGTCTTCGGCATCGAAGGGCTGATGGCACTCCGTGCGGACCTGCCCCTGGTGGCGGTGCGGGATTACCTGATCCGCTTCGGCGATGGGGTCGGGCAGGATTTCGTGCATCTGGGCTGCCTCGCCCGCTGTTGGGCCGCGATTCCCCGCCCGATGCAGACGCACCTTCCCACCGATGCGATCCTCGCCCGGATCGAAGCCCATCGCAGTGCCGATGGCGGTTACGCGGCGGAACCGGGGCAAGCCGATGGCACCATCTACGGTTGCTTCGTGGCTCTGGGAGCGTATCAGGATCTTGGCCATACCCTCCCGAATCCAGCGGGGTTGGTCCAGTGCATCGAACGGTTGCGAGCCGAGGATGGCGGATACGCGAACCAACACGATGTCCCGCTCGGCCTCGTTCCCGCGACAGCGGCCGCCGTCACCGTGCTGCGACAATTGGATGCTCCCATTCCATCTGGGCTCGCGGACTGGTTGCTGTCCCGCTGTCGGCCAGATGGCGGATTTTTCGCCACGCCGGTCGCCCCGTTGCCGGACCTGCTCTCGACCGCGACGGCGTTGCATGCCCTGGCCATTCTGAAAGCCGCGCTTGACACAATCCGCGAACCGTGCCTGGACTTCCTCGATACGCTCTGGACCAGTCAGGGCGGCTTTCACGGTTCCTGGGCCGATGATACCCTCGATTGTGAATACAACTACTATGGGCTGCTCGCCCTGGGCCATCTGAGCGTGTGAAGAAGGATTATAACACGGGAACCCCTGGTAAAACCGGGTGTCTCCGTGTGAACGGCTTGCTCTTGGGCGTTGCAAACTGATAGGATGGAGATACCGTCTCAATCTCCGGGAATGACCGTTTACCCTCTGCCGACTCGCATTTCATGGTCTGGGCTTCGGCGGGTCAAAAGGGGGCCGTCGTGATCGTTTACCGCCGGTTTCGGAATACCGACCCACCGGGATTGCTCAGCGTTTGGAACGACACGCTCACGGGTCGCAGTGCCTATCCGCTGCGGACACCGGCGCTGTTGGAACGCTGGATTTTTAGCAAACCCTACTTTGAGCATGATGCTCTCATCGTTGCTGAGCATTCCGGCACCCATCAGATTGTCGGTTGGGCGCTCGCCGGGTTTGGGCCGAATGCCGATCACACCGCCCTGAATCGGGAATTGGGTGTGGTCTGCTGTGTCCTGGTCAGTCCGCTGTACCGGCGACAGGGGGTCGGTCGGGAACTGCTCTGCCGAGCCGAGGAGTTTTTGACGGAACGCGGAGCCCAAGAAGTCGTCGTGGGAGCGATGACACCGAACAACCCGTACCTCTTTGGGCTGTACGGCGGGACCAATTCGCCCGGCATCCTGGCCAGCGATACCCTGGCCGATCCGTTCTTGCGAGCCTTGGGTTACGCGCCGGCGGAGTCCCGTCTGGTCTTTCAGCGAAAACTCGATGAACCGCTCACGCTGGCCGATCCGCGTTTCGCGGCTGTTCGTCGACGATACACCCCCCAGCACCTCTTGCGGGAGGCCACCGCCTCCTCCTGGTGGATTGAATGCGTGTGGGGGACTCTGGAACCGAGCGAAGTGCGTCTGGTCGATAAACAAACCCAGGCCGTCGTTGCACGGGCGATCGTGTGGGAGCTAGATGGTTTTAGCTGGCGGTGGGGATACCCTTCCGCGGGCATTTATGATGTGCTGGTGCGTGCGGATATTCGCCGTCAAGGGCTGGCAAAATTGATGCTTCAGGATATTCACCACATCTTGGAAGAACAGTATTTCGGATTGGCGGAACTCCACGCCCCAGCGGATGAGCCAGCCGCACAGGGGATGGCACGGGCACTCGGTTTCCAGCAAGTCGATACCGGCTCGGTTTACCGCCGCCCCAAAGCCGGATGAACGCGGGGCGGAGAGAATGCGAGTTCACGCTCCGGCACCGATCTCCCCGCACCGATTCGGATGAGGGGAGACAGCAATCCGCGTTCGGATAGCCGGTTTTTTGGCGATCCCTTGGGGGCGAGTTACCGAACGGGAGCGAAGACGACCCGGAACCCGATTCCTTTTTCACGAACTTGTGGATCGACTCCCCGACGAGCCGCGGAACGACAACGGGGAGATTCTTCGTTCCAGGCACCGCCGCGTAAGACACGCCAGTCTCCGGTAGCGGGGCCGGTCGGATCAGTGCGTGGGCCATCCGGGTAGGGTGCGTAGTAATCCTGGCACCATTCCCACATGTTGCCGTGCATGTCGAAGAGGCCGAATGCATTCGCTTCGGTCGAACCCGCGGGGTACGGGACAAGGACGCTGTTTCGCTCAAAATCTTTGCGGGTTTCGTCGGGGTCCGCGTAGGGATCATCCGGCATCAGTTTGCAGATCACTTGTTTGAGTTGGATAAACCGATCCCCGAACGAGAACGGCTTCTGACTGCCCGCTCGGCACGCATATTCCCATTCCGCCTCGGTGGGGAGCCGATATTCCCAACCCCGGCGATGGTCGGCATCCTTCTTGTTCAGAAGTTTGCAGAAATCGACCGCTTCATCCCAGGAGAGGCTATCTTCCGGGGTCGTGGTGGTGTTACGGGCTTTGTTCCGGGAGTGTGAACTTTGCGTGACCCGCAAAAACTGATTCCGGGTAATCTCAGTGGTGGACATGTAGAACGGTTGCGAGAGCGTGACCGTGGCGGCTGGTCCTTCGTTCTCTTCTCGATCCGTTTCTTCGTCGGGCGAACCCATCACGAATGAACCGGCTGGCAGAAGGATTAACTTCATGCCGAAGGCGTTCGTAATCTCGGGGGCCAGAGCAGAGGTGTCTTCGAGCAGTTGATCTTTGAAGACGAAAAACAGCCCACCCGCCGCGAGGCCGCCAGCACACACCATGAAGAGTAACAGCAGCGGCAGCACCCAACCTTTCTTGCGTCCGCCGCGATACGCTGGGCGTTTTTCTTTATCTGCATTCGCGGCGGCCCCGGAAGGAGCCGTGAATCCGCCATCGTGCGGAGCGAACGCCCCAAAGCCTGCATCCGCTGACGGGAACCCTGGGTAAGGCTGTGCCGGGTAGGGCTGCCCAGGGTACGGTTGACCGGGGTACGGTTGACCGGGGTAGGGCTGCCCAGGGTACGGTTGACCGGGGTAGGGCTGCCCTGGATATGGTTGTGCCGGGTACGGTTGCTCCGGGTACGCGGGCTGCGCTGGATATTGTTGGGCTGGCGGAACCGCGGGGGGTTGTCCGGGGTACGATTGGCCGGGGTACGGTTGTCCGGGGTACGGTTGCTCTGCGGGTTGCGGTGGGTACGGTGGAGGAACCGGCATTCCCGTGCTGGCCTGCGGTTCGGGTGGGGGAACCATCGAAGGTGCCGGTACAGCAGCAGTCACCACGCCGGGCATCGGAATCGGATACGATCCCCCCACGGGAGGCGGCGATCCTGGTGGAGATTGCGGCGGCGGGCAGAACGGTGTCAGGGCGTAGGCCACATGGGCGGGAGTCGGTGGGCGTTCCTCCGGTCGTTTGGCCATCATGGCTCGAATCAGCGCATCCAGAGGCGGGGGAACGTCGGGCCGATACATCAAGACGCTCGGCGGCGGTTCGGTAATGTGCTTGAGGAGCTTATCGGTAGGCGTTTCTCCCTCAAAAGGCACACGCCCGGTCAGAAGGAAAAAGAGGCTGGCACCGAGGCCGTAGACATCGGCTCGGATGTCCACTTGTGAGGGGGTTTGCGCCTGTTCAGGGGCCAGGTAATCCGGCGTGCCGATGACGAAGCCATCTTGCGTCACACGGGCTCCATCCTGGCCGCCAGGCACTTCCTTCAACATCGCCAAGCCGAGGTCGAGTACCTTGACCTGCCCTTTCGGCGTGACCAACAGATTGGAAGGCTTCACATCTCGGTGAACGAGTCCGCGTTCAAAGGCGTGTTGCAACCCGAGAGCCGCTTGGCGGATATACTCACACGCCAAGGGAAACGGCATCGGCCCCTGTTCCTGCACGATGCGGGACAGATCCTGCCCTTCGACGAACTCCATTGCATAAAAGGGTGAACCATTACACTCATCCGCATCGAGTGCCAGCACGACATTCGGATGGGTCAAATGGGCCGCGGCACGGATTTCCTGCTGGAACCGTTGCAGGACGTTGGGCCGGGACAGTTTCTCTTTGCGAATCACCTTCACGGCCACATCACGATCGAGCCGGGTGTGCCGCGCTTTGAAGACACGCCCCATCCCGCCTTCGCCCAGGAGGTCCAGCAGAATGTAATCGCCCATGCGCAGGCTGTGACCGTTGCCTTTGTAGATTTCGCGGATCTGGAATGCGGTCATCCAGCCACGGTTGTTGACTTCCAGCGCCAGCGCGTTGGGGTCCGGGTGGGTGTAGTGAACCCATTGCGTGAGTTCGGCAACCTGCTGAGGGTTCAGCAGTTGAGAATCACGCATCGCGGCCAGAAATGGTTCCGATTGGTCAGCAGTCATGAACAGTCCAGTACGACCAGTACGATCGGCAGGGTTGCAAGTATCCGACAGTTTATCTGGAAAGACCATCTTGGGCGAGATGAGCGGACGAGAAGCGGGTGCGGTTTCTATAATACCCTGGTAGCCGCTCGGGCTGCTTCACCCACCGCAACCTCATTCGTGACCGCACCCGTGACCGACACGCTGACCATTCTGGACTGTGAACCGTTGCCGATCCACCACCCCACGACAATTGCGGAGATGGCCGAACGGATTCGTGAGGCGGGAGCCAATGGCCAAGGGATCTACCCTTTCGGCGGCGGGAGCCGACTCGATCTGGGCTTGCGCCCGACCAAACCCGGAATCGCCCTGTCCACCCGGCAATGGAATCAAGTCGTGGATTATCCCCATCAGGATATGACGATCACCGTGCAAGCGGGTATCACCCGGAAGCAGTTGCGGGAAACCCTGACGGCCGCTGGACAGTATTTGCCGGTCGATCTTCCTGACGCGGAACAGGGTAGCGTGGGCGGGGCGTTGGCGACGAACCTCAGTGGTCCGCGTCGACTGGGCCGGGGAACCCTGCGCGATTACCTGATCGGGGTTTCGTTCCTGGATGACGGCGGTCGAGAGGTCAAGGGCGGCGGTCGGGTCGTCAAGAACGTCGCGGGCTACGATCTGATGAAGTTGCACATCGGGGCTCTGGGCACGCTGGGAGTGCTGACGCAAGTGACATTCAAAGTCTTTCCGAAGCCGGAAAGTCAGGCGTTCCTGGTGATGGGAGTCAACGCGGCCGCGGTTGGGCCGACGCTGGATCGTCTGCACGAATCCGCCAGCCGACCCATTGCGATTGACCTATTGAATAATCTGGCCGCGCGGGAAGTGGCGACACAAGCTGGGGTGATGCTGCCCGATCAGGAACCGTGGGTGGTCGTGGTCGGTTTTGAAGAAAAAGCGGTCACGGTCGATTGGCAGGTTTCCACGCTGAAGAACGAACTCAAAACGGCTCCGGTGCGCGATTTGACGGAGTTCACCGGCCCCGCCTGCGAACCGATCTGGTCGGCGTTGACCAATTTTCAAGATGCGGCTTGTGGGTTCAGTCTGAAGCTGGCCGTGCCGCCGAGTCGGTTGGCGAGTCTGCTTGCGAGCCTCTCCGCGAGTCACCCGGAAGTCCGTATGCAGTCTCACGCCGGGAACGGCATCGTACATGCGCAATTCCCAGCGGATGTGTCCCGCGAACAAGCCGCCACGATCCTCGGCGACCTGACCCGGCAAACGAGCGAGGCTCTAGGCAGTGTGGTCCTCCGTCGCTGCCCGGCGGCCTGGAAAACGGTTCTCCCCTTCTGGGGGCCGATCCACAACACCCAGGCCTTGATGCGGACCATCAAGGCCACACTGGACCCGCAGGATCTCTTCAATCCCGGTCGGATGTGGTGACAAGAACGGCTTGCGTTATTCGATGGCTGCGTGACGAGCGGATTTTCGATCACTTCTTCGTGCGGGTCACGCTGGGGGTTTGGCCTTGGAGCAGCTTGTCGAACTCGATGCGGACCTCACGCGTGTCGGCGGCTTTGACGATTGCGGCGTTGGCTTTTGCCAGGAGATCGCGTTCCACGGATGGCTTGACTTCGGTCAGGAACTTGTGAATGGCCTCACCGAGTAGTCGAGCCGCATCGCCACCCATACCAAGCGTATGTTCGCAGACCAAGCCCGAATAAAATAGTTCCGCCTGGGTCACTCGCACACGGAAAACCGCGTCGGGGAGTGTCGCACCTGGGCGGCGTTCCAACCGATTTGTTACTTCACAGTGCAGTAGGATCGCGGCTTTGCACTTGGCTCGGGTTTCCCCGCCGTAGAGCCGGGCACCCGCCTTCCAGAGTTGCTGTTCATACGTCAATCGTACATCCAGGCCAACATAGGCGTTGAAAGTCGCGGTGCCGGGCGTGGGATATTGGAGCTGGTTAATCCCCAGTAACAATGTGTGTTCCGGGTTGATCGCTTCGATTCGCGCGGCTTGCCAGTGGCCATCGTTGCGGAAGCTGCGTTGCGGTTCGGCCCGCAGGCGGAGGCCATCCCGATGCCATTTCAGGCCGGAGAGAGTTTCTTTCTGATGGCCCCAACCTTTGTATGTTTTGGTGACGGGGTCGGGCAGGTTGGCGAGCAGCAACCCGCGGAGCAACTGGGTCAGGTGGGCCGTTTCCGTGGCGGTGGCCTCCGCTGCGCACGCTGGAGCGGCCATTGCGAATCCGATCAGGAGAGCGAAGAGTTGGCGTTTCATGCTCCGGTGCCCTGTGAGAGTTTCCGCGAACCTCTTCGCAACCGTGGAATCCGATCGACCATTCTACGAAGCCGACTTGAGAATGCGGTCGATGTATTGGCGAATTTCTCCGAGTGCGATGGTAGTGCCGATCTGGACGTTGGCGCGTGCGGCAGACTTCCGCGAGTCCACGACCATCATGCCACGGGTAATCTCTCCGCGGGTTTCGATGTCGGCATGGCGCTCTTCCGCTTGAATCGCACCGGGCAGCGCCACGGCGGCAATCGCCAGGACATCCTTCAGGTGGAACCCTTCGATGCCGTACAGATGTGAGGATGCTCGGATACCATACGGCACGATTTGCCGAAGGAGCTGACAAGTCCGCGAGTTGGCGTTCGGCAATTCCAACAATTCTGAGGGCGAAAGCACGAGTTTCCGCACGACATCCAGCGGCAACACCAACGGATGCAATCCCGCATGGAAACAACGCCGGGCGGCTTCCGGGTCCAGGGTAAAGTGAAACTCACTCACGGGGCCGGCGTTCCCGGATTCCCGCCAAACGCCCCCAATCATGACAACCCGGTCGATGTGCGATACGAGGTCAGGATCACGGTTGAGCGTGGCGGCGAGGGTCGTTGCGGGGCCAAGACACAGGATAGTGACTTCGCGGGGATGCTCGCGGACCAACTCCGCCAGCACTTTATCCGCGGGAAGTGCTTGATGGCGTTCGAGGATTGGCAGATTCAAACCGCCGAGCCCATCGGGACCGTGCAAAGCGGTGCCATCGAATTCGTAATCGACGGGGACCGCGGCGGCGGTGCGTGGCCACTTTTTGGGGTCGAGCCGGTCGATGAGAATGTGAACATTCGCGGCCGCGCGTTGGGCCGAGACGTTCCCAGGGCAGGGCAAAATCCCGATGACATCCAGGCTGGGGTCGTTGAGCGCCAGCGCAACCGCGAACGTGGTATCAATACCGGGGTCGGCGATGATGACGATTTTGCGGGGCATATCCATTTCTCCCCGAATTCCGATGTTAGAAGATGGGAACGACGCAACCCCATCCGCAACTGAAGTATAGCAATCTCCCCGCTAGCGGGTTAGCCACATTTGCAACCGCCCCCAGTGGCTCCATGTCCGCAATCCCTGCGGGCCGGGACCGCCGTAGCGGGTGACCATCTGGGTCGATTTCGGCAAGAATAAATATCGTGGTGGCTTCCCACTCCCGAATATCTGCTATAAGAAGTTTCCGAGTCCCGTACTCACTTCGACTCTACATAACCGTTTCGCACAGGCAGGGGGTCGCGTCATGGGTCTGTTCGACAGTATGTTCGGCGGAGGCGCTCCGAAAGAACTCACCAAACAGGATGCCTTTGCGGGGATTCTGCTGGCCGCGAACGCCAGTGATGGCCACATCAGTGATGAAGAGGTTCAAGGGTTCGTCACGATTTTGCTGCGGATGAATCTCTACCGCGATCTGCCTGGACCTAAAATCAAACAGATGATTGATCGAATGATTTCGCTCATCAAGAAAAAGGGAGCGGAAGCCGCGATGGAAGCCTGTGCGCAGGTGCTTCCCGAAGAACTGCACAACGCCGTCTTCGCCAATGCCTGTGATCTGATCCTGGCCGATGGTGTAGTCGAAACGGAAGAAAAGGCATTCATCGAGAAACTCCGTGCGGCTCTGGGCCTCAGCGGCGACGATGCGCAGATGATCGCACAAGTGATGGTGTGGAAAAATCAGGGTTGACCGGGCTTTGTTCTTGCTTCCCCAAAACGCGACCAATCCGTTACGATGGGGGCATGGACACAATACCGACACGCCGCCAACTCCTCCGTACCACCGCCATGCGTGCCACGGCCATTGCGGGAATCGCGGGATGGCTGGCCACCGTGGGTCGTGGGCAGGACCGCGCGAGTCGGGCCTCTCCGCACGACTGGCTCACATCGGATGCACAAGCCGTTATTGATAACGGCCTCCGCTATCTGGGCCACGAAGCCCAGGGACGCGATGGCTCGTACTCCGATTCGCGGAGCGGCTTCGGCAATGTCGCCATCACGGGCTTGGCCGGGCTCGCGCTGATGTCCGGCGGCCATCAACCGGGCCGAGGGGCGTATGGCCAAGCCGTCGCCCGTGCCGCACATTGGATCGCCGAGCGGGGTGAGCGGAGTAGCCCCATCGGGTACTTAAACAATGCGGATGCTTTGTTATCGCACGGCGGGATGTACCAACATGGGTTCGGCGCTTTGTTTCTAGCAGAAGTTCACGGCATGTTGCATGATCCTGCTGCCGCGGCCCGGATTCGAGACGTGCTGGCTAAGGCCGTCACCATGACGCGGAACTCCCAGAACCGGGAAGGCGGTTGGCGGTACGAACCCGTCCCCAATCAGGCCGATGTGTCCGTCACGGTCGCGCAACTGATGGCGTTGCGGGCCGCCCGCAATGCTGGGCTCTACATCCCCAAATCGACCGTGGATAAATGCGTCGAGTATATCAAAGCCTGTCAGCGATCTGACGGCGGGTTCTGCTACATCAAAGGTCAGGGATTCGCGGGGTCCGCATTTGCCCGCTCGGCGGCCGCGGTCGTGGGCTTGTTCAGTGCCGGTGAGTACGAAGGCCGCGAGATCGAACGCGGCCTGAAATATCTCATGAACTTCCTTCCCGGTGACCGCCACCCGATCCGAGACGTGCGGCCCGAACACTACTACTATGGTCAGTATTACGCCGCCTTGGCCATGTGGACCGCGGGCGGAAACTACTGGTCCACTTGGTTCCCCGCCATTCGGGATGAACTCCTTGCCCGAGCTCGGACTACGCCGCGTGGCATCTGGTCGGACTATCACGGTTCCGCCTACGCCACCGCGATGGCTTGCATCATCCTGCAATTGCCGAACAACTACCTCCCGATCATGCAAAAGTGACCCAAGACTCTCGGTGAATGATGCGATACTTCGCCTTGATTATTGCCTTAATACCTCTTGCGGGGCAGGCAATCGGAGCCGATCCCACGCTGCAAACACACTACGCGGAGATACGCGTTCGGGATGCGGATACCGGGCGGGGTGTCCCACTCGTGGAACTGGAGACGACCCACGGTCTGACGTTCGTGACCGATAACGCTGGCCGTGTCGCCTTTCACGAACCGGGGCTGTTGGGGCAAACTCTCTTCCTGACGGTACGCAGTCATGGGTACACCGTGAAGAAGGACGGATTCGGTTTCGCGGGAGTCCGGGTGACACCGCGTGTGGGGCAGATTGCGGAAATCCGCATCACCCGCACGAACCTCGCGGAACGACTCGGACGACTGACTGGCGAAGGATTACTCCGAGACAGTATCCTTCTGGGCTACGATGTCCCCAAATTTGTCGCATCCCATGTGGGGAAAGTCGCCGGTCAGGACTCCGTTCAAGCCGTGGCGTACCGGGGGAAAACCCGCTGGTTCTGGGGCGATACTCAGCGTCTGGCGTACCCGCTCGGTCTTTTCCGCATGGCCGGTGCGACAACCCCACTTTTTGACCCCCATGATCCGCAATCGGACCCCGCGCACGGCATCGCATTGGAATACTTCACGGACCCCAAAACCGGGTTCGCCCGAGCCATGATGCCGTTGCCGGAACGCCCAGAGGGTGTCGTTTGGGCTGGGTCGCTCGCTGTGGTCCCCGACGAAGAAGGACAGGATTGCCTCGTGGCCCATTATTCCCGCCGCAGAGGGTTGGAAGGAGAACTGGAACAGGGAATCGCGGTATACGATGACCAAAAGGACATTCTGGTATCGAAAAAGCAACTGCCCCTGGAGGAAACCTGGCGACGTCCCGCAGGGCACCCGATCCCCTATACAGAAGCGGGGAAACGCTGGCTGCTATTCGGAAGTCCCACTCCCAATGTGCGTGTCCCCGCGACACTCACGGCGGTACTGGACCCCAACCAGTACGAGGCGTGGACCTGCCAGAAACCCGGCAGCGACCCCAAAGCTCCCGAAATCCTCTTGGGTGCGGATGGTGCCCCTCAGTGGCGCTGGCAAAAAGAGTTGCCACCCACCACCTCGGAGAGGGAACACAATTGGATCAAAGCGAGAACACTCTCGCCGCGTCATGCCCGGTTCTGCCCGACCCATGTCGCGGATGCCCAGGAACAGATTCGGCTACACAGTGGGACCGTCCGTTGGAATGCGTATCGCAAACGCTGGATTCTCGTGGCCGGGCAGTTCGGCGGGAAAAAATCCTTCCTCGGCGAAGTCTGGTACGCCGAAGCGGACCACCCGACCGGCCCTTTTTCCCAGGCGGTCCAGATTTTGACACATGATCGACAAACATTCTACAACGTCTGCCATCATGATTTTCTGGACCGGGACGGTGGCCGGATCATTCATTTTGAAGGCACCTACACCAACGATTTTTCTGGCAACCCGTTGAAGACCCCACGGTACAACTACAATCAGATGCTGTACCGACTCGATCTGAACACACCCGCGTTGCGTGTCCTTCAGAAGAAGTGATGGTACGCTTGAGCCTGTTGGGACAAGGGACATCCTCGCTTGTGTCCCATGTCCCATGTCCTATGCCCCCTGTCCGCTATCCCGCAAAATAGTACGCGGCCAAACCGAACCCGATGACCACGACGACCACCCGCACCACGACTGGTGGTAATCGTCGCGCCACACGCGCCCCGGCGTAGCCACCGAGAATCGAGGCCACCGCCATCACCCCGGCATAGGGCCAGTAAATCATCCCCGCCGCCACGACCACCACCACAGTCACGGCATTGATCGCCCCGGCTAACACGGTCTTGATGCCGTTCATGTGGTGAATGTTCCCGACACCCATGAACCCCAACGCCGTCAACATCAGAATGCCGATCCCCGCACCGAAGTAGCCACCGTACACCGCGACAAAGAATTGAAAGACCATCAGACCCACCAGTAGGCCCGTTCCCGGTTCTTCACTGTTTTGCCAGCGACGGACCAAGCGAACCAACGGTGGCTGGATCAAAAACAGAATCGCGGCCGAGAGGACCAACCAGGGCACCAACGCTTCAAAGGCTTCAGGATACCCCGCCAACAGCAGTGAGCCGATCAACCCGCCCGCGATGCTGGGTCCGATCATGCGCACCACGAAGCGACGATTCGTGGCGAGTTCGGCTCGGTATCCCCACGCCCCCGCCAGTGAACCGGGCAGCAACGCCAGAGTGCTGGTTGCATTAGCGATGGCCGCCGCTTCGTCGCCGAACATGGCCAGCGCGGCAATGAGAGTCGGGAATGTGATGAGCGTTCCCCCACCCGCCACCGCGTTCATGATTCCCGCCATGAACGCCGCCGCGAACAGCGGGACATAAATCCAGATAGGCTCGGTCATCAGGTTCACCTCGGGGCCATGCCTTCGAGATGTTGTACGAGTTGAAGAACGCCCCTCGTATGACCCAAGAATGCCGCTGAGTGGTAACCCTGATTCACAAGTGGAACAGGAGTTGAGCATTCTCCCAGAAAACCTGATCGTGCCAGGAAGCCGGAATCACACTCTGAATATACTCTCGATATGGTGCCAGAGGAATCAACGGCCAATCGGAGCCGAACAGAAACCGATTGGGTCGCTCCGCGTAACGCAGAGC
>JAIXLE010000255.1 GCA_026931725.1 Bacteroidales bacterium | reverse complement strand
GCTCAGCATCGCCGACAGCACGCCCGAGATGTGCGGGCGGCGGGCCGTGTACGGCTCGAGCGGGTGGTGGACCTGGTCGTGGTAGGACTCGCCGAAGGTGTCCGTCAGTGCGGCGTTGAGAACCTTGTCGGCGCGCTGGTTGGCCATCTTGGCGGCCTTCGCCACCAGGGGCGATGGGATGGCCGACAGCGCATGTCCGGTGAGGACGTGCGGCGCGAACTCATTCGAAAGCCAGCCCAGCCACCATCCGGCGAAGGCCGGGGTTCCGCGCACGATCATCGAGCCGGTCTGCACGGTACGGACGCATGCGGCGGCGACGTCGTCGATCGCATTGCTCATAGCCGTCGGCTCCCTCGACTCGCGTCAAAGAAATCCGGGCCCACGCCCGGCGCGCGTCACAGTATCCAATCTGATTGCGAGCGAGTGTGATTTCGCGGCCCATGGCGGCTCGCCAGAGCCGTTTCAGCAGGCCAAGCGATGAAAATCGGTCAATGCGACACGTCGTAGACTTACCGGGCGCACTGCCTCCGTAGCTCAGTTGGATAGAGCAAGGGCCTTCTAATCCCTAGGTCGCAGGTTCGATTCCTGCCGGGGGCGCAGATGTGATGTCCCGAGACACCGTTGACAGGTGTCTCGGGACATCATTTACATCTGGGGTTTGTTGGTGGGGCTGTTTCCGGGTTTTACGCCGCGTGGTTGGTAGTCGCGGGTGGGGTCGAGTGTGAGTTTGCGGATGAGTTGTCCGCTGTGTCGGTCCAGGACTCGAATGTCGAGGTCGTTGATGAGGACGATGACTTTGGTGCCGCGTAGGTGTTTTGTGAGTCCGATGTGGTGTAGCCGGCTGTTGTAGCGGATGGTGATGACTCCGGCGGCGTCGATTTTGTCGTGGCGCACGCGGAAGTGCGGCGGGATTTTGTAGCCAGTGGGGAAGGCTTTGGGCCGGGCGTTGAACGCCTCGCGCGGGGTGTGCCGGTGCAGGGCTCGGTGGGGTCGGGTGGTGTTGTAGTAGTCGGTGAATTCGTTGAGCTGGCTTTGTAGTTCGTCGGTGGTGGCTGGCGGGGGCAGGGCGGCGAGACGCTTTTTGAGGGTTTGGTGGAGGCGTTCGATTTTGCCGCAGGTTTGTGGGTGGTAGGGCCGTGAGTTGATGTAGTTGACGCCGAGTTCGCCGAGCAGGATTTGGAGGGCGGTGCGGCCGCCGCGTCGGGGTGTGGCGGTGAAGACCGCTCCGTTGTCGGTGAGTACGGCTGCAGGGGTGCCCCAGGTGGTGAAGGCGTCGGTAAAGGTCTCGACGACGTCAGCTCCGGTGATGGTTGTGCGGGCGATGCTGGCGATGAGGAGACGGGAGTGGTCGTCGATGATGTTGAGGACTTCGACGCTGCTGCCGTCGGCGAGGCGCCAGTGGGTGACGTCGGATTGCCAGCATTGGTTGGGTAGGTCGGCTTCGAAGCGTTTCCAGCTGGAGCGGGGGCGTTTGTGGGGTTGTGGGGTGATGAAGCCGCGGCGGTCCAGGATGCGCCAGATCGTGGAGATGCCGGGGACGTGGTCGATGTCGGGGTCGCGGTGCAGGTGTTCGGCGATGGTGGCCGCACCGGCGTCGTAGCCGGCTTTTGCAAGGGTTTTGCGTAACCGGATGATGCGTTCCTCGACGTCGGGGGCTACGGCGTGGGGGTTGGTGTGGGGCCGTCGGGAGTGGGGGGTGAAGGCGGCCGCCCCTTCGGTTTCGTAGCGTTTGACCAGTTGGTGGACCCAGTAGCGGGACAAGCCGTAGTCGCGGGCCACTTCGCTTTTGCTGCGGCCTTCGATGACGACGGCGGTGATGACGAGCTGGGCCTTGGACATGGGCTGACCTCCCGAAACATCGAGGTGTCAACTATGTCCCGGGACAGCTGCCAACTATGTCCTGAATTCAGACACTGTCAGCCCGACAACGAAAAACCCGCTCCGACGTGCAACGGAGCGGGTTTTCTCATTTTCGCGGATCGCTGGCCGGGCCGGGCCGGGCTGGTGTCCCAGTGGGCCAAGAATGTCCCAGCGGCAATGGGGTTCACTGCTGGGTCATCAGCGTTCCGGGCTGATTTGAGCCACTTTCTGATCCGAACCCGGGCACGTTGGAGTTCAGCCCTATGGCGGGTGTGTGCCGCCACAGGCGTGAGAAGCTGACCGGCGTGGAACATTTCTCGGTGTCAACGGCAACCGAAAACTGATCAGCGGTCTACAAG
>JAIXLE010000165.1 GCA_026931725.1 Bacteroidales bacterium | reverse complement strand
CGAGTGCCAAACAAGATGCTTGTGCCTACGCCCGCAATCTCGCCGGTGCCCAAGCACACATTAATCTCCACGCGAATGAGGGCGTACATTATACCCGTGGATTCAGTAGCTATCATTCGGGTGGGGCGAATTTCATCATGGCCGATGCTTCTGTTCACTTTGTCCGAGAAACGATCGACTTGAATACCTATCGCCAACTCGGACGACGCAACGACCGTCTCCCCGTCGGAGGATTCCCCCAATGAGCCGATCCCGTGGGATGATCCGCCTGTTGTTCGTGGGCCTGGCAGGTGCGGGATTGTCGGTTGCGGGATGCAATCGCGGCCCGGAAACCTACACTCTTTCCGGCCAAGTCACCTTCCACGAGAAGCCGGTTCCATCGGGCACCATCTATTGGGAACCGGACACCGAGAAGGGCGGAACCGGCCCGCAAGCGATCGCCAAGATCGAGAACGGTCAGTATCGCACGGCAACTGGTAAGGGGGTCGGCTGGGGTGCCTACAAAGTCAAAGTGGTGGGTTATGATGGAAAACCAGCCACTCAGTCTGGCGAAGAATTGTCCGAGGGGAAACCGTTGTTCATTCCTTACGAAACCACGATTGCGCTACCCCGACAATCTTCTACCCAAGATATTGTTGTCCTGGTACCAGATCAAACTCCCTCGGAGTGAAGCCCGCAAAATCACCGTGCAACCCCGTGTCATGCGGTGGGTTGCACATAATCCAAACACCATCCACCCTCAATCAGAATTGAAGGTGGAAGCGAGACTCAACCCAGCGAGCATGGGGCATCCATCACATCCGCTCGGGTTAGCTCTCCATCAGCAGGCGGATGGGGTCGCTGAAGAGTTGGGTCAACCGGCTGGTAAAGCGGGCACCATCAGCACCATCGACGACACGGTGATCGTAGGTGAGCGACATCGGCATCATGAGTCGTGGAACAATTTGGCCATCACGAACAACGGGTTGCAGTGAGGAACGGCTCAGGCCCAAAATGGCCACTTCGGGATAGTTGACAATCGGCGTGAACGCGGTGCCGCCGATACCGCCGAGGTTGGTAATCGTAAACGAGCCGCCGCGCATCTCTTCGAGTGTCAACTTCCCCGTGCGGGCCTTCTCGGCGATGCCAACCACTTCGGTCGCAATGTCTCGGATACTCTTTTTGTCCGCGTCCCGAATGACCGGAACGACCAAACCTCGCTCCGTATCCACCGCGATGCCGATGTGGTAATACTTCTTCAGCACCAACTCACCCGCATTCATGTCATAACTGCTGTTGAAGGTGGGGAACTCCTTCAACGCGGCCACGACGGCTTTCACGGCCAGCACCGTCATCGTGATTTTCGGTGCCCCTTTAGGCAAGGCATCGACAATCCGCTTGCGTCCCGCTTCCAAGTCGGTGATGTCGGCCAGATCATGCTGCGTGACCATCGGCATGGTACGCCAGGCCACAGTCAGATTCCGGGCAATCGTTTCCCGGATTTTGGCGACGGGTTTCTTTTCGATGGTGCCGAATTTGCTGAAGTCGGGCAAAGGCGGCAGGGCGAAGGCATCGACGATGCTCCCGGTGACTTTCCCCACGGGGGCCGGTGTGGCACCGATGAGCCGATTCTTGACGTACCCTTTCACGTCATCGACGGTGACCCGGCCACCGCGGGCACTGCCTTTGATTTCCGTCAGCGCGACTCCCAGTTCTCGGGCGAGTCTGCGGGTTGCCGGTCCTGCGGGTACAAGAACGCCGGTGGCTGCCACGGAAACCGGGCCGTGCGCAGCGGAACCATTCACCGCTGGAGTTGCGACGGTTGGAGCGGGTGGTGCTACAGGAGTTTTCGGTGAAGTCGTCGGCGCAACCGGAACTGGGGTAGCGGTTTGTGATGAGCTGCCACTGGTGGTGATGATGGCAATCACCGCTCCAATGCTGATTTTGTCACCCGAGCGAATGCGGACTTCCTCGACGGTGCCGGCCACGTCGATGGGCACGGGCATCGCGGCTTTGTCCGTTTCGATTTCCAGAACTTCCTGATCCTTCTTGACGGTGTCGCCCGGTTGGATGCGGACGGCAACGACGGTGCCGGAGTCGATCCCTTCTCCGAGCACGGGCAGCCGAAATTCCACTTTCTGACCACCGGCGGATTGAGGAACCGGAGTTGGCTCGGGTTTGACCGCAACTGCCGGTGGCGTGACATGGGCACTGGCCGGGGCACTGGGTGCGGTCCCTCCTCCCCCGGAGAGTGTGAGCAACAGCGTTCCGGCGCTGATTTTGTCACCGGGTTTGATGTGGATCTGTTCGATGGTGCCGTTTTGATCCACGGACACGGGCATTGCGGCTTTGTCCGTTTCGACGGAAAGGACTTCTTGATCCTTGCTGACGCGGTCACCCGGTTTGACCCGAATTTCCACGACAGTCGCGGAATCAATTCCTTCACCGAGGTCGGGGAGGCGGAAATCCATCGAATATCACTCCGAAATACGGCAATCGTAGATTTCAGGGGCGAACCGCGGATGGTTTTCTCCGCGGCGAAACAGTCTCTTCACCGATTGGGGGGAAGAGAGCATCAGCGTTGACTTTACACCGTCCACGGCGGCGGGGCATCGGGGTTGATGCCGAAATCCTCGATCGCTTTTTGCACGACTTCGCGGTTGAGTTCTCCCCGCTCAGCCAGTGCGGACAGTGCCGCGACGACGATATTTTCCGTGTCGATTTCAAAGAACCGCCGCAGGGCTTTCCGCGTATCGGAACGGCCGAAACCGTCTGTACCCAAGGCGAGCAGGCGTGGACCTTTGGCATCACTGAGGTAGGGGCCGATCAGTTCCGGCAAGGCCCGCATATAATCACTGCTGGCGATGATCGGGCCGTTTGTGTTCGCCAACACTTTTTGAACGTAGGCGAGTCGTCCTTCCCCGGTTGGGTGCAGGCGATTGTACCGTTCACAGGCGATGGCATCTTTTTGCAGCAGGTTGTAGCTGGTCGCACTATAGACCGTACTGGCCACGCCGAATTGCTCGGCGAGGATCTGTTGCGCTTTCAGCACCTCGTTTATTATGGTGCCGCTACCGAGAAGCTGCACTTCGAGTTTGGCCCCATCCGGTTTCACGGTCTTGAATGGATACAGACCGCGAATGATCCCTTCTCGGATGTCTTCACCCGCGGGCATCGGCGGCATATCGTAGCTTTCATTGTAGACCGTCAGATAATAAAACTCGTCCACACCTTCGACGAACATGCGGTTGATGCCATGTTCGACGATCACGGCAAGTTCGTACCCGAATGCGGGGTCGTAGGCCCGGCAAGTGGGAACCGTCATGGCCATGATGTGGCTGTGGCCATCTTCGTGCTGGAGTCCTTCGCCGTTGAGCGTCGTTCGCCCGGCGGTTCCCCCGAGGAGGAAACCTCGGCATCGGCTATCCGCTGCGGCCCAGATCAGATCGCCGACCCGCTGGAAGCCGAACATCGAGTAGTAGATGAAGAACGGGATCGTGTTGACCGCATGCGTGCTGTACGCGGTGCCCGCGGCGATGAAACTGCACATGCTCCCGGCTTCGCTGATTCCTTCTTGCAGAATCTGGCCGGTCGTGCATTCCCGATATTCCGACATCGTCCCCTTGTCGACCGGGTTGTACGCCTGCTGGACGGTGGAGTAGATCCCGTAAGCCTTGTACATCGGCGGCATGCCGAACGTCTGGCCTTCGTCCGGGACGATCGGGACGATCAGTTTACCGATGGCCGGATCTTTCATGAGTTGCTGCATCAGCACAACCCAGGCCAACGTGGTCGATTGCCCCTTCCCGGCGGGGGTGCCTGCGTAGAGGCGCTCGAAGTTTTTGGGGTCCGGGCGCTCGCACGGTACGAAATGGGTGTTTCGAGAGGGTTGATAGCCTCCCAAAGCGGCCCGGCGTTCGTGCAGGTATTTCATCTCCGGCGTGTCATCGGCGGGCCGATAGAACGGGGCATCTTCCAGTTGTTCATCCGTGAACGGCAGGTTGAACCGATCGCGGAAGATTTTCAAGGCACCGACCATTTGCCGTTTCGCGTGTTCATCCGGTGCCAGGTTCGGTTCCGGTGTCATCTGAACGGTGAGTTTCTTGGCTTGGTGGGCGGTGTTCTTCCCTTCCGCACCGGGGATACCGTACCCTTTCACCGTCTTCACCAGGATGACGGTCGGTTTTCCCTTGTATTCGACAGCGGCTTTGTACGCGGCATACACCTTCAGTGGATCATGCCCACCGCGTTTCAGGCTGGCGAGTTCATCGTCGGACAGATGTTCGACCAGAGCTTTCAATTCGGGAGTGTTGAAGAAATTCTCCCGAATGTACGCACCACCTTTGACGACGTATTCCTGATACTCTCCGTCAACGACTTCCATCATGCGGCGCTGCAGGGCACCCGTGCGATCCGCTTTAATCAACGGATCCCAATCTGAACCCCAGATGACTTTGATGACATTCCAGCCCGCACCGCGGAAAATACCTTCGAGTTCCTGAATGATCTTGCCGTTCCCGCGCACCGGCCCATCAAGCCGCTGGAGGTTGCAGTTAATGACCCAGGTGAGATTGTCGAGCTTTTCCCGCCCCGCTTGGCCAATGGCCCCGAGGCTTTCCGGTTCGTCGCACTCCCCGTCGCCCAGGAACGCCCAGACGCGCACATCACTCGTGTCTGTGAGTCCGCGATCGTGCAAATAGCGATTGAACCGAGCATGGTAGATCGACATGATCGGGCCGAGGCCCATGCTCACGGTCGGGTACTGCCAGAAATCCGGCATCAGCCAAGGGTGCGGATAGCTCGACAGGCCGCCACCGGGTTTGAGTTCCTGGCGAAAATTCTTCAACTTCTCTTCGGAGAGCCGACCTTCCAGGAAGGCACGGCTATACATCCCCGGTGAGGCGTGCCCCTGATAGAAGACGACATCACCCAGGTGATCAGCGGTGCGACCACGGAAAAAGTGGTTCCAGCCGATCTCATAAAGTGTGGCGGCACTGGCGAAGGTGGCAAGGTGTCCGCCGACGTTGGTGGTTTTGTTCGCTTTTTGCACCATCGTCATCGCGTTGTAGCGAACGATGCTCTTGATCTTCCGTTCCATCACCCGGTCGCCGGGGAAGGCGGGTTGATCCTGGGGTGGGATCGTGTTGACGTAAGGGGTGGTAATGCCGCTGGGCAACCGGACACCGGCTCGGGCGGCCATCTGCAACATCGCATCCAGCAAATATCGCGCCCGCTCCTGACCCTGATAACGAATCACGGATTCCAGGGATTCCAGAAACTCGGTCGTTTCCTGAGGGTCGATGTCTTCCGGCAGCAGAGCGGCCCGGCTGGCGAGTACGTCCGGGGTCACGAGCATGTGCGTCATCCTCATCCGCAAGTGTAGGGCTATCCGCCAGAGGGATAGTGTTAAGATATGAAAAGGACTGAGCCCACGTCCAGCAAACCGACACCGGAGCGACTGATGCACACCCGAATTCTCGGATTGATCGTGATGTCGGGAGTCGGCTTCGCGGCGGCACCGTCGCCGCAACCCTTTGCCATTTCACCACGATTGGTGACATACGCCCCACCGGCCACGCCGATGCCACTGGCCCAAGCCATCGCCCAAATCCGTCAGGAATCCGGTATTGCCGTCACGGTCGATCCTGCGGTGGCTGACTCACCGATGCCATCGGTATCGTTCCCGGCCATTCCGTTCTGGTCCGCTCTCGAACGGATCACCACGGCCACGCAGACACGCCTGGTGATGGCCGATCACGGTCAACACATCCGTCTCGTGAAACGAACAGGCTCACCGATGCCGGTAGCGGTGCATGGCCCATTTCGTGTTGCGGTACGACAAATTGAATCCCGGCACGATTTTGAAACCGGCTCTCAACTCACCCTGGTCACGCTGGCCATCAACTGGGAACCGCGATTCCCAGTGATTCGACTGGATGGAGAACCCACACGGATCACAGCGGAAGATGATCTGGGAAGCTCCCTCCGCACGTCTCCATCTTCTGCCAAGGTGGCCCCACTCGGCTATCAGCACACGACCACGGTACGCCTTTTGGGTGTGCCGCGCCGGGCGGCCCGCATCACCCGGCTCAACGGTGTCTTCACGGTGACGGCTGCGCCGGGGATGTTGCCTTTTGCCTTCACCGATTTGACGCAACCAGGCATGGGGACGCTGCCGCCAGGAATCGACACCACGGCTGTTTCGGCCCGGTTGGTACGGTTCGAGAAACTCGACGATCGCTGGGAAGCCGAGATTTCCACTACCTATCCGCTCGGCCACCCGGAATTCGAGAGTTTTGAATCGTGGACCGCGAACAACCGCGCCCAATTGATCGGACCGGATGGGACCAAACGCCTACGCCCGATCGACTTCGAGATTAACGAAGTTGGACGCACCGCCACGGGGATTTATCGTTTTCGGGCCGCCGATCTTCCCCAAGGGCCAACGGGTTGGAAACTCGTGTACGACACCCCGGCCGCGCTGCGAGAGTATCCCGTGACGTTTGAACTCCGCGACATTCCGTTACCCTGATACCGAAGTCCGATCGACCGACAGGAGACGTTGGCCCACGAGTCTTTTTCACGAGAAAGATCGACAGAAACTCCAGAAACTGTGGCGACAACGTGATGAGAACCGCAAAATGGGGGCGAGTCGCTTCCGACGGTTCTTTTCGTGTGAGGTATCTTGATGTCGCATCTGATTTCGCGTCGGCAATGGATGGGGGCTTCCACGGCGGCGGTGGCGGGGGCCATGCTGCCGCATTCGCAACCCACATTCGCGGCCAACCGAGCCGCTCCCAATACCGCCGCGTTCGGCGGCTTCACCGTGGGCGTACAAAGCTATACATTTCGGCAATTCTCCCTCGAACAGATGCTGAAGCAGACCCAGGAACTCGGCTTGAGTTACGCGGAGTTTTACCGAGGCCACATTCCAACCAATAGCACGCCGGAGGCCGTCGCCCGGATTCGGAAGCTCTGCGGCGAGTACGGCATCACGCCGATTGCGTTCGGTGTCGAACACTTTTCCAAGAACCACGATGCCAACAAGAAACTCTTCGATTTCGGTGCGAGCCTCGGCATCAAACACATGAGCGCGGACCCGGACCCAGATAGCTTTGACAGTCTGGACAAACTCGTGGACGAATACAAAATCTCGATTGCGATTCACCCTCACGGACCCACCGGGAAATCGCTGCACCGCTGGTACTCAGCCGAAATCATCATGAAGGCCGTGAAAGACCATCACCCCCTCATCGGCACCTGCCTGGATACCGGCCACCTGATCCGCTCCGTGCAACTCGGCGCAAAACTGGACCCGGCCCAGCAAATCCGCGTGATGGGTGCCCGGAATTTTGGCCTGCACCTGAAAGACCACGATAACAAACGCCGTACCGATGTCCCCTTCGGCGACCCGACCGGGGTGCTGGACGTGGCTGGCGTGCTGCAAGCCTTGCGGGATGTGAAGTTCGGCGGGTACATCAGCATCGAATACGAAGCCCACGCGAATGCCCCCAAAGCCGATGTGGCCCAGTGCATTCAATACTTCCAAAAGACCGTGAACGCGAAGAAGTGACTCCAAGCGAATGCGGAGCACGCGGACAAACCGCATCCGGTTCGCTAGACTCACTAACAACTTTCTCTCCGCTTCCGGGGATGCGAAGCGGAGATTGCCCTGGATCACACCGTTTGATGAAGGTGGCAGTGGGATGACACCGGAAGAGATCGCCGAACTGCGGGCCAAACGATACAACGGAACAGTTGTCTATCTGCACAAAATTCACCCGGATTTGATGGTTCTGCGAATCAAACCGGACTTCCCACGGCCGAATTACCTACCGGGGCAGTATTGCACACTCGGGCTGGGTTACTGGGAACCGCGTGTGGAAGGGTGTCAGGCGGAACCACTGAAACCGGAAGACCTGACGAAAGTCGTGCGGCGTTCCTACTCGATCAGCAATTCGATCTACTCGGAACCCGGCATCCTGCGCGACATGAGTCAGGATGACTGGATCGAGTTTTACGTCGTTCTGGTGCGGGAAAACCCCGATGGCCGGGTGCCCGCTCTGACCCCCCGCTTGTTTGCCCTCCAGGAAGGGGACCGGCTGGCCATTGGCGAGAAGATCACCGGCCATTTCACCGATGAGCCCGTCAAACCCGGCGATACGGTCGTCTTTCTCGGCACCGGCACGGGCGAAGCGCCGCACAATTCGATGCTCTGGGACTTGCTCCGCCGGGGTCACACGGGCAAAATCCTTTCCGCGTGCTGCGTGCGCTACCAAAAGGATTTGGGCTACTTGGAGACACACCAGAAACTGATGGCCCAGTACCCGAACTACAAGTATCTCGGCCTGACCACCCGCGAACCGGGGACCACGGGGAAGAAATACATCCAGGATCTGATTACCAGTGGGGAACTCGAAAACGAACTCGGCGCATCGCTCGATCCGGCAAACACACATGTGTTCCTCTGCGGGAACCCGAAAATGATCGGTGTCCCCTACAAAGACAAGGAAACCGGCGCACGCCGATTCCCCGAACCGCTCGGGGTCATCGAGATTCTCGAACGACGTGGCTTTCAGGCCGATAACAACGCTGCTAAATTCAAAGGGAACGTCCACTTCGAGGAATACTGGTAACAGACCCTGATGGTCCTTACTGTGGCGTACCCCAACCGCGTACCGACCTGATTCTGTCGGAGACGGCTAACACATGGCGAATGAGAACGAATCCATCGGTGGCTATCGACTGCGCAAATTGCTGCACACAGCGCAGCACACGCAAGTCTTCGAGGTGGTCGAACCCCGGAGTAACCGCCACTTCGCCATGAAGGTGTTGCTCCCGGAGTCCGCTTCCGACGAGGATCAGCGCGAAATGCTGTTCCACGAAGCGGAAGTCGGCAAAAAGATGGAGCACGAAAACGTCGTCAAGATCGTCAAAGTCAGCAAGGATGCGAAAGCACCGCACATTGTGATGGAGTACTTCCCGGCGGGAAGCCTGCGGGCACGTCTGCAATCCCGCGATCCGAAAGACAAACAGTTCCTGTTCGAGCAGATGAAGAACATCATGCGGCAAGTCGCTACCGGCTTGGCGTACATGAACACCAGCGGTTGGCTGCACCGCGACGTGAAACCGGATAACATCCTCGCGGATTCCCTCGGCCAGTGCAAAATCATCGACTTCGCCATCGCCAAGCCGACGAAGACCGGCTTCTTCGAGAAGTTGATGCACAAAAAGGGGAAGCCGCAAGGCACCCCGAGTTTCATGTCGCCCGAACAGATCCGCGATGAAATTATCGACACCCGTGCGGATATTTACAGCTATGGGGCGACCATTTATGAACTGGTCTGCGGCCGACCGCCCTTCCGCGGGACCAACGTCGCGGACTTGCTCAGCAAGCAACTCACGGCCAAGGTCGATACCCCCCAAGTGTACAACCCGGAAGTGACCGACGATTTCTCGGCGTTCCTCCTGAAGACGTTGGCCAAGGATCGCAAAGATCGGTTTCAGAACTTCCACGAAATCCTGATGGCACTCCGCGAATTGCGGGTCTACAAAGTCACGGCCTACAAGAAATCCCAACCCGAAGAGTGACAGCGGGTCGTCACTCATTCCGCATCAGCAAGGTTGCCTGAACGATGCCCCCGTCGCCGTTGCCGTTTGAAGAAGACATTTACGAACTGGAACAGTCGCTCGCCGTGCTGGAAGCCGCCGGGCCGGATGCGCCGAACGCAACCGAATTGAAGCGGATTCGCCGCGAGATTCTCTCGCTGCAAAAGGCCCGGTTCTCGAACTTGCAAGCCTGGGATACGATCCTGGTGTCCCGGCACCCGCAACGTCCGCAGTTCCTGGATTACAGCGGGCTCATCTTCGAGGAATTCGTGGAACTCCACGGCGACCGGGCGTTTGGGGATGATCGCGCCCTCCGCACCGGGTTAGCCCGTATCGGCGACTTCAAGGTGATGTTGGTCGGGCACCACAAAGGCCGCAACCGCGAGGAACGGCAGCAGTGCTTTTATGGTTGTGCCCACCCTGAAGGGTATCGCAAAGCCCTCTCAAAAATGCAGATCGCGGCGAAATTCGGGTTGCCGATTGTCTGTTTGATCGACACACCGGGCGCGTATCCGGGCATTGGTGCGGAACAGCGTGGTCAGTCTCAGTTGATCGCCACCAGCATCCTCGAAATGTCTCAGTTGCCCACGCCGATTGTCTGCGTGGTGATCGGTGAGGGCGGCTCGGGCGGCGCACTGGGGATCGGGGTCGGCGACCGCGTCGGAATGCTGCAACATGCGTACTATTCGGTCATCAGCCCCGAGGGATGCGCGGGCATCCTCTGGAAGGTGGCCACCGACGAGACGAAACCCCGTGCGGCGAGTGCGTTGAAGCTGACCGCGAATGAACTGCTGGCCAACAAGATCATCGACGAAATCATTCCCGAACCGATCGGCGGCGCGCACCGCAACCCGCGTGAGATGGGTCAATCTTTGAAACTCTGTCTGATTCGCTGGCTCCGAGAATTGACGGCCACCCCGGTTGAGACACTCCTCGCGAGCCGCTATGACCGCTACCGCTCCATCGGCCTATTCACCGAAGCGGTTGCCGCGGCGGAGTAATGGGTATCGGATTAGCAAGCCCCTCTCTCACAGCGTCTATCGTGTGAGAGAAGGGCTTTTTTCTTACGCCACGGCTTTCTGCCGCTGGAAGAAACGGACCAATTCACCCACCCACAACACCACGGATGTCGTGGCGGCGATGATGAGCCAGTCGTTCAACAAGAGCGGTTCGGTGCGGAATACGGTGCCGCCAAACTGGACCAGCAGAACCTGCCCCACGAGAATCGCGGCTGCGACTCCCAGGAAACTCGGGTTGTTCGCCAATCCGGGGAAAACCGAAGTGGTACGGCCCATGCACTTCGCATTGAACAGGTTCCAGAACTGCAAGAGCACGAACACCGTGAACAAGATGGTGCCGCCTCGGCTCGGCCCCGTGGTGGAAGTCGCAATTCCCAGCGATTCCATGCTGAAGATCAGCCCAATCAGTATGGCCAGGAAGATACCGCCCACGCCGAAGATACTCAGGGCCATGTCCCGTGTGACGATGAACGCATCGGATCGACGCGGTGCCCGGTGGAGGACGGAATCATGCGGCGGTTCCGTGGCCAGGGCCAAGGCGGCGAACGTGTCCATAATCAGGTTGACCCAGAGCATCTGCATCACGGTGAGCGGCAACTCGAAGCCGATGAACGGCCCGAGGAACGCGATACCCAGTGCCACGACGTTGATCGTCAGCTGGAACAGGATGAACCGTTGGATGTTTTCATACAGAGCCCGCCCCCAGCGGATCGCATTGATGATGCTGGTAAACGAGTCATCCAGCAGAATGATGTCGCTGGCCTCCTTGGCGACGGCGGTGCCGGTTTTGCCCATCGCCAGCCCGACATCGGCGTTGTTCAGCGCGGGGCCGTCGTTGACCCCGTCGCCGGTGACGGCCACCACTTCTCCCTGCTTCTTGAGCAGCCCGACCATCCGCAGTTTGTCCGCGGGGCGGGCGCGTGACAACACCTTCAGATGCTGCACCGCTACGGCCGCCTGATCGTCGGGAAGTTCGGCGAACTCCTTGCCGGTCATGACGCGGTCGGCTGGGTCGGTATCTTTCCACAGGCCGATTTGTCGGGCGATTTCCCGCGCGGTGGCCGGGCTGTCGCCGGTGATCATCTTGACCCCGACCCCGGCGACCGTGCAGGCGTCGATGGCGGGGGGGACTTCCGGGCGGATCGGGTCGGCGATGGCGACGAAGCCGAGCCAGATCATATTCTGTGCCCGTTCTTCCGCTGTCTCGCCGGTTGCCGGGTGCGTCGTGTAGGCCAGGCCGAGTGTCCGCATCCCGCGAGCCTGATAATCCTTGAGTGCAGCATCCACCGTGGCCCGATCGGCTTCGGTCAGTGGCACCGTACCCTCACCCGCGGCACGTTGCGCACAACGGTCGAACACGATTTCCGGCGCACCCTTCACATGCAGCACGGTTTGCCCGAGCGTTGGGGAATGCCCGAGCGTGGCCATGAACTTGCGTTCTGTCGTGAAGGTCCACTGCGTCTGTGTCTCAAAGGCTTTACGAGAGACAATGTAATCGGCACTGGCCGCGTCGAGCCAGAGGAGCAAGGCACCTTCCGTGGGGTTGCCCACCGGGGTCACGGGTTGATCGGGTTCCCGACTGAGGTGGGCCGTGGTGTTCGCGGCAATCGCTTCCGTGAGCAGCGGTGAAGGCGTGTTCGTGCTGGCGGGGACAATCCCATCCGCTGAGGAAAACCGTGTCTCGAAGACCCGCATTTCGTTCATCGTCAGCGTGCCGGTCTTATCGGAACAGATGACCGTGGCTGCGCCGATGGTTTCACAGGCTTCCATCCGCCGCACGAGGTTGTTGCTCGCCGTCATTTTCCGCATCGAGTAGGCCAGACTGAGTGTCACACTCATGGCTAACCCTTCCGGCACGGCCACCACGATGATCGTGACCGCGATCATGAAGTTGCGGAGGAAGACATCGGCCGCGTGGGCAGGGAGCCAGTTCGCCGGGTCGGCAACGACCGTGCCTGCCGCGAGGCCGCCGCCGAGGCTCAGCGCGAACACGATGGCCCCGGCAATCCCCGCGTGAATCCACGGCTTCACCCCTTCTTTTTCCAGCCAAGCGGGCGGGTTCAGGCCCAGTCCGGCGATCTCAAAAGCATCGAACACGATCGGCAGCCAGACCCGCACCAGAGCCACGCCCACCCCGGCTGCAATGGCCGCCGCGACGGTCCACTGGCCAGGATCCAACACCAGTTCGCCAAGGAGAACACCCCGTACAACCAGGGCGGCGAACGTCAGGACCGCGATCCCGAAACCCACGACACCGATGACTTTGCTCAACCCAGCCAGTTGGCGGTTCAAGGGGCTCGGGTCGGTGTTTTCCTCGATGGATTCCCGCAGGGTCTTGCCGATTTCGGACTGGTCCCCCACAGCGGTGACTTCATACAGACCGTAGCCATCGACTACGGTGGTGCCCCGCAGCATCACGGCTGCGCCATAAGCGGTGCCATGCTCGCTTTCCACGCCATCAAGCCGTTTGCTGGCGGGCTTGGCTTCCCCCGTGAGGCGGGCTTCGTTGACCAGCAGGGAAACCGCTTCGAGCAGCTTGCCATCCGCCGGGACTTCTTCGCCGACTTCAATCAGCACAACATCGCCAACCACGACATCCCGCCGGGCCACCGTGGTATAGACACCATCGCGGATGACCTTGACCTGCACATCATCGTTCGACTTGTTGAGGATGTCGAACTCTTTGTTCGCTTGAAACTCGTTCCAGAACGCCAGGAAGGTGGCCAAAAAGATCGCCACGATGATCCCGACACCCTCGGCGGCGACTTCCCCATGCAGCGCGCCGATCCCAACCGCGATGCCCGCCGCGATCATCAGAATGCGGATGACCGGGTCGTTGAATTTTTTGAAGTATTGCTTCCACCACGGGTCACGCGGTGGAGGGGTCATCGTGTTCGCCCCATGCTGGGCACGACTCGCTTCGACTTGATCCCGGCTCAGACCGCGGATTGTCAGATTCGTTGGGGGCATACTGTTCCCTTCGCGGTTCAAAGTGGGAAATTGGTAAACAATACGACCGCCTGGGCCACTTCCCCAGACGGTCTGATCGCTTCAGAATGCGGAGTGACTCCCACACTTTCACCCTTTGAGCATTTCGTCGTGCTTCATCCCGGATGGTGGCAAGTCGGCCCGGCGGCAGTTGGCCAAGGCGGCTTTCGCTCCAGCCAGTTGGTCCGCATCGTTATCTTCCCACTCGATCGACACGGCTCCATCGAACCCGACGCGGTTCAGTTCGATGAAGATGTCTTCCAGGCTGTTCGCGTCTCGGGCGGTTCCCGCAGTCACGAAATTCCAACCGTTCGTCCAATGGCCCATCGGGCGGTGGCCACCGAGCCGACCCGCGCGGCAATGCTCCCGCGCCACCCAGACCCCTTTCACATGGGCACAATGGATGTATTCGTGGAACTCTCGAATAAATTGCACGACGGAGACATTTTGCCATTCCATGTGGGAACCATCCAGATTAAAGCCAACTGTTCCCGCGAATCCGGCTTTGTTCATGAATTGGATATAGTCGCTTGCGCTTTCCAGGTCGCCCATGGCCCGTTCGGAGGGGTGACATTCCAGGTCAAAAGTCACACCGTATTCTTTGCAGGCTTTCCAAACGGGGCCGAATCGTTCGGCAATCAGTTCCAGCGAGACATCACGGACATCGGACAGTTTGTAGCCGTCGAGTTCCGCGGGAAGGGGCGGGAACAGGAACCAGTGGCTCCAGCAGTGCGCGGGGCTGCCGACGAAGCCGGGCAGCGCGACTTTCCGGCCTTGCAGTTTGCTCAGGTGCCCGGCGTAGCGAACGCTGGCGAGCAGGTCTTTCTGAGCTTCGGCATGAATCAGTTGGCCCACCTCGTCCGGGACGAAATAGGGATCGGTGCGGGGCGGATTGTTTCCGGCCTTGCGCCATTCCCGGTAGGCTGCGCGGGCTTCTCCTTGTGGGTTGCAGAAGTTGAGCGTCTTGGCGCTGGGTTCATCGCCGAGAACTTGACCCTGAAGGTGCGTGGCCACGGTAAAGATTTCCAAACCGTGCTGGCGGGCAAGGTTCACCCGTTCCTGAGCGTAACGGGCCGCTCCGGCATCGGTGTCGCACTGACGCAGATCCAGTTCCCAACTGGCTTCTTCCCAGCCATCAAATCCCGCCTCGGCAAGGAACGGCACCCATTGAGCGAACGGAACATTCCCGAACTGACCGCGTACCAAGCCGATCTGGTGGTAGCTGGCCTTACCGTTCTTGTGCTGAGG
>JAIXLE010000253.1 GCA_026931725.1 Bacteroidales bacterium | reverse complement strand
GCCGAGGCCCGCGATCGCCTTCTCCATCGCCTTGATGACATCGGTGCTGTTTTTCATCGTCCGGGCCCCGAAGCCGTAGGCGCCACCCGCGACCAGAAAAAGAACCATGATCACCGCGATCAGGCCATTCATGAAGGGCGAGTTCCCGATCAAAGCGCCGGTATCCGGATTGCGAAGTGCCGCTCCGGAGCCGATGGTCAGAAATCCCAGAAGGATGAGGACGGCAACCAGCCCGACACCCGCGAACTTCAGCCCACGCGATTCGTCGCCCAGCGCCCCGGCTTCGGCAGTGTCGGGAGTCCCCTCCAGATCACCCGCATTTTCCTCTTTGTATTTGCCCAACCTCGGCTCAATCACCCGTTCCGTAATGAAAGTGATCACCACCGTCAGCACGATGACAGACGCAATGGAAAACCAGAGGTTTGCTGTCAGATCAATCGAGAGGGCGGGGTTCACCAGATGGATGGCATCGTTCGTGAACTCTGTGAGAACGGCATCGAGCGGCTTGATGAGCATGTTCACCGTGAACGCCCCGGCGACCGCCGCAAAGCCTGCAGCCAGTCCGGCCAGGGGATGGCGTCCGACACTCAGGAACGCGGAGCCAGCCAGGGGAATCAGAACGAGATACCCCGCGTCCGCCGCGATGCTGGAGACGATGCCCACAAATACCAGAATGTAGGCAATCGCCCATCCGGGCGAAACGGCCACCAGTTTCCGGATGAGCGCCTTGATCAAGCCGGAAGCCTCGGCCACGCCAACCCCGACCATCGCGACGATGATGAGTCCCACCGCGGTGAATCCCATGAAGTTCGGGATAACCGACGCGTAGATAAACCGGATCCCCTCGGTCGTAAGAAGGCTGCGGGCTGCGACTGTGCTCGTTTGAATATCATCAGTCACCGGATCGATCACCTGCTGGGTCACAGAGGCGCCAAAGAGGTGCATGACATGCGAAAGCACGATGACGATAACCATGAGCGACAAAAAGATCATCGCCGGATGCGGAACCTTGTTCCCCACCTTCTCGACAACGTCCAGAACCCGCTTCATCAATCCATCGTTTGTCTGGGTCGCTTCCATAATATCAGGGTTTCAGTAATTTTTGTTGGCAGATCGTTGTTCAACCGCCGGGCATCCGCATCAGAACGAGGTTCGCAACCTCATGTAAAACATTCCGGCCGCCTCGGTCTCGACGGCATTTCCGGGGGTGGCAATCACTTGGAGTCCGACAGAAAACTGGCTGTTTTCCGCCACTTGGAAACGGTGGAAGACCTCGAGAACAGTTTCGTTCCGCGTGGTGGTCCGCTGGGGAAATGTGAACGCGAAGGCGGCACCGGTGAGATCATTGGTCCGGCCGAAAAGCCCGCTGTAACCAAATCCCACTTGGGCGCTGTTCTTGATGTTGACGAGCGTCCCATCCGCATAGGAATACCGCGCGAAAACCTGCAGGTTTTCTGTGAGGTTCTGATCGGCGATAAATGAAAATCCGTAGTCGGATGGCAAGTTGACCCGGCTGCGCGCGTCCATATGCCACATGGCAAAGGCGTAGCGGCCGGCTCCCAGGCCCTGGAATGTCGGGGTGTAGCCAACTTCCGCCATCGTGAAAAAATCCCACTCGCTGAAGACCGATTCAATTTCGGGCAGTGTCGAGTCGCTGTAGGCATTGATCGCGCCGGCGGTCAGGTAGAACTGGTCGGTCGGCCGGATCGAAATTCCGAGCATCGGACCGTGACCCGGAAACGGGATTGGCGCATTTGCGGAAAAATTCCGGTTGATGAAGGAATTGTTCACGTTTTGCAGCCAATGGGAACCCATGTAGTCCGAGATATCCGCCCGCCCGAAAAGGATGCGGACTTTGGCATCGAAAAGCCTCTGGATCCAGTAGGCGTCGCGGACGACCCACCCGCGGTCATTGAATGTGCCGGTCGGCGCGACGAGAGTTCCCACCTGACCTCCCACAAGCGAGGGTGGCTGGGCACCGATCTGGTATCGGTATTCCCCGGTGAACACCAGGCGTCCGGTGTCCTCGGTGCCGCTGCCGATCAGCGTCCAGGAGGACATCAGATCCAGGTCGCCTGCGGCACCATAGCGCGAGCTTTGTCCGCCCATCGGCTGCAGAAATAGCATCGTGTTCGCGACGCCGATCCTCAGGCCGGTCTTGTGATACAAATCGTCCAAAGGATCGACGAGATATCGGAGCGGGGAACGAACTCCCAGGGATTCCAGATACACGCTTTGGGG
>JAIXLE010000031.1 GCA_026931725.1 Bacteroidales bacterium | reverse complement strand
TAACACCCTGTTCCCTCTTGGAGAGTCGAATTTCGTCTCGAACTCGTCGCCAATCGTTCTTGTCGATTCTTACGGGCTGATGAATCGTGATTCTTTATCGTGCCAGCGGTGGCGCTCCGCAACCTTGTATCCCTTATTGCCAAGCATCCACACGCCGCCTGGGTCTGCCAGCAACTGCGAGAGGCGTTCCCCTTCGATGAGGCTCCGCGGTTTTTGATCCGCGATAATGATGGCATCTACGGCCACGAAGTCACACGTTGCCTGAAGGCGATGGGCATTGTGGAAGTGAAAACGGCTCCACACTCACCTTGGCAAAATGCCTATGTCGAGCGAGTGATCGGTACATTGCGTCGAGAATTGCTGGATCATGTCATCGTGCTGAATGAGCGACACCTGCGACGACTTCTCTCGGGATATTTGGAATACTACCACATATCACGATGTCATCAATCATTGGATGATAACAGCCCATATCCGCGTGTTGTTGAACCGCCGAATCAGGGTGAAGTCATCTCGATCCCAATGGTCGGCGGCTTGCATCACTGGTATCGTCGAGCCCACGCTGCGTAGGCTTCCGATTCTCTTCGACGTACTGACGATTGACTCGGAATCGCGGTGCAGACGGTACGTGCCAGATCACGCTTTCACGCCAACAGCGACCACGACAACTCTCGGAAGTCACGATTGCGATGACAATCGCCTGTTTGTTATTGCCCTCACTTGCGCCCGATCTGCCATGATGGCAGATTTCACTGCCCTCGGCTGCAAGAATGGCATTTTCGGTGCGCACACCGATTTCATCAGACTTCCAGTCTGCCATTCCCGCACACTCGAACGCCCCCAACTGTCAATACGGCATTTTCGGGAGGCTCCGGTCTCTGAATGAGCCGGTCCAATGGATCGGAACATCCAATATATTTGTCCTGTAGTTCAAGTCCAATGATTCTAAGTTTATGACTCGCCTTCATCACGCACATACATTTGAAGTATGAAGTCGCTGAATGACTTGGACACCAATCCCATATTGCTGTACATTAGCCGATCTGGCACAGGCAGCCCTTCGTCCAAGTAATCTTGGGTATCTGGCTCATTGTGGAAGTCCCAAATGTAAACCTTGCCCAAGTCTTCGCCACCAACCCCGAGACAGAATAAGTTACCTCCGTAGTCTCCAGCAATCGGGATAACGGTGTCCGGCATACGGCCGCGCACAAGATCGATTTCGTCGAGCAGGCGGTACTGCTCGCAGCTACCGAAGAATACTGCGAAGGCAAGCCAATCGGCATCGGACAGGTCCTCCGGTGGAGGTTCGATAGCCCGGACAACCACGTTTGAGTTGAAAAAATGAGCGCACCCATACTTCAGGATGAATCGCTTGTAATCGTCGGGTAGTACGTTCCCTATCTGTTGTTCCAAGAATCGGACATCCTCCGGGGTCAGAGGGTAGAACTCGCCATAGAGAGGAACGATACCTAATTCTTCTAGCTTCTGTTCAAACATCAACTCTCTCCCCGCAATAACTGCGCAGTTCCGGAGTGTCGGAATGTGTCGTGCAATTTTCTATCGACCAGTTGGATGACGTGTGTCCCGTCTTCCATAATTTGAAAGTGGTGCGGAGTTACATTGAGCTCCTTGAACTTCCGGAGGGCGTCTGCCTGCGTCTTACACCCCTCCCAGCCCTGTTTGGCTAATTCTGCTGCAATGGCCTCCGTGTCTCGATTCTGCTTCCCGGTGAGGACACACTTAACCTCGAAGTTTACCTTACCTCCCTTCGCATACTTGCTGAAGTCCGGTACACCCTTAACGAACGGCAAAGTGTCTCCCGCCTGCCACCCGTACTTGATGGCTACTTGTTCGAGGTCTGCGTTCGGCTTGAAGTAAAGTTTACCCTCGACCACATCCCATGTCCCGTTCTTAGGCTTCCGCCAGTTGAACGGCCACGGAATCTTCCGTTCGGCGGGGCTGACCCCGTCCAGTACCCAGCCCTCTCGGATGACCTTCGGATCCTCTGCGGTTGGCTTTGGGGTTCCGCTTTCGGGAGCGTATTTGGCCGATGCCTTCGCCCCACCAGATTGGCTGACGGCCGGTGCTTGTCCAGCGTTCGGCGTAGCGACTGTCGGATTATCTGGTGCAGTGGCCGCGGCTTTGGTGGTGGACTGGGCCATGCCGGCGTAGTCGGCTGGGTCGGCATTGTGGACCAGTGCCCCGGCCGTTCCGACTGCGTAGCTGTGCAACCCCTCGACCG
>JAIXLE010000185.1 GCA_026931725.1 Bacteroidales bacterium | reverse complement strand
GTATCCGAGCGACCCAAGCGGATGTGAACTGGTCGGCTGTGTTCAGCATGGCCAGAGTGAACCGGGGAAGCATTTCTGGGGTCGGATTCTGTTCGGCTTGTGTGAACAATCGTTCCAGTGGAAATTCTGAGGCGGGATACCGTTGTTCCATCCAAGCATGGAGAAGAGTCCCCAGGGCATCGTCGCCGAGTGAGAAATCCCGGCCACGATAGGGATTGCGTGTCGAGTACGGATCGAGGGAACGTGCGTTCGTCACGAGTTTGTCGATTGCGTAGCGGGCCAATTCGCCCTCGGGGATCGGTTCTTCCGGCGCGATCGGCTTGGTACGGCCCCCTTGCGCGGTGTCGATCCGCCGTTGAAACAGTCTGAGAAGATGCTGGCAGACGGCGACTTCCTCGGCTGAGTTCTGGTTTTCCACGGACAGAGTCGCGGCCGATTGCAGGAACAATTGCCGGGCACGGGTCCGATCGCCGAGTGTGCTGAGCCCCCAGGCTAACATGAGGTTCGCCAGCGCGGTTGTGTTCGTCACTTCCGCGTCCAGCCCGGCCCATTGGAGTCGGCCCACTGTGGGGAAACCGGGGTTGATGCCTTGCCGGGCAATCCAGCGGTGCAGCGGTTCGCGGATACGGAACAGCCAATCGCGGGCAATCTGGAATCGTTCCGGTTCCGCCTGCTCCTGAAAGCGGAGAAACGCCGGGAGATCGAGTTCCAGTTCCGGCCCAGCCTCGGTGAGCCGCGAGAAGATCCGCTCGCGGCACCGCGCAAGACTGAGCGGATCCCCCCCCGCTAGGCGTGCCGCTGCCAACCGGGCCAACCAGACCGCCTTGATCGGCAAATCTTTCTCAAACAGATCTATTCGGAAGAGTAACTCCTGCACCCGTGTTGCATCCACCTCGCCGATCGGATGCGTTCTGGCCCGCCAGGACAGGTACGCCGCGGCCAACCGGGCCGATTGCACATCGGGCGACTTGGTGAGAAACGCCTCCGGTTCCGACATTCCCAGGCGTGCCGCTTTGGCTTCAGCCTGGAACCATTCGTCCCAGTGGGACTCAGACGAAGACCACTGCTCCCAGGCTGCGGAAAGGTGACAGATCGCGCCATCCGTCGGGTTGCCCAACGCGGTGTAGACCCGCCCCAATTCCGCCCAGAGTTCTCCGCGCATTTCCCCTGCCGATTGCGGAATGAGGGTCAACGCTCGGCGTTCCAGTGCCTGACGTTGGGCCGTCCAGTCCGAGTGGCCGCGTAATCGGGTGCGTTCCGTGTGTGCTTCGGGAGTTTCGGGCGTATCCGCGGTTGCGGCGGATGTGGGTTGTGATTTTTGCTGCGGGGGTTGCGGCGTGCGTTCCAGGCGGCGGAGCCAGTGCCCGAGTGATTGGCTCAACCAGTGACCGAACCGGGTTGCAGGCCGCGCGTGATCATTCCACAGATTCCGACTGTTTTGGGAATCCGCCCCAGTTTGTGCCGTCGATTCCGCCTCCACGGCCAGGGTGAATGGTGGCATTGTCCCAAGTGCGGAGTTGAGCGACGGCGGGTGATAGACAACCGGCGGTGGTGTCTCGTATCGCACCAGAGTAGTTAGGGGCACGAATGCGGAACGCGGTAACGATTGCACACACACGGAACCAGAAGCATCGCTGGTCAACCAGGCTAAACACTCGTCTGGAAGTGCGAGCCAATTTGTCAGTCGATCCGCGCGGGGATCGGGGCGTAATCGCTGCCCTGAGGGGAGAAACAACCTCGGTAACATGGGATGTCGGACATAACCACGCACCCCAGCTAACAGGGCATTCGGAGCCTCGCCCGACCGAGAAAGGATGACAGTTGATGTTGTTCCATCCGTGTGGCGGAGTGAGGCCGTGTGGTACGGGATCAGCAGCCGTTCCTCGCTGTGTTGCAAAATCTCTGCGAGCATCTCACGCTGTGTCGCATCAAAAATCCACAGAGATTCCTGAGTGGAAGCACGGATATCAGCCGTGAGCGTGAGTCGCAGAGGCACTACTGGAGGCGGTTGCGTGCCCGCTGGCAAAGGGGGTGTGTCGAGCGGGTGCGTCGCCGTTGGTAAACTCTGAGGACTCGCTAAGAAGGCATCTTCTGGTAGCAGGCTCCAGGGGTGATCGGGATGCAGAAGCGCAAGAGTTCCTGTAGCCAATGGCGGCAGGCGGCCAAGCGGGTGTTCCCAGCCTTCCAGAATGTAGCCATGCGGTTGCCAGGGCCGATAGCGTCGCAAGCGGTCATCTTCCGGCGGAACCGCGCATTCCGGGGGTGCCTCCAGCAACACCCAGACCCACGACGTGCCAACTGTTTCCGCGGGGAACATCATGCGGACGGTTTGCGGTCGCAATCGCTGCACGGCGGCCCACAATCCGGCCAGGTCCGTATCTGGAATCGCCAGCAGGAGCGGTGAACCGGGTGGAATCGGAACGCGATGCGGTTGCAGTGGCAACAACTCCGCCCAGCACAGATACGATCGCAGTTCCAGTTGGCGAATCGGGACTCCGAGTTGCACGCCCAACCGATGCAGCGCCGCGAGGACATCTGGCGAAAAATCGTCTTCGACCAACTCAACAAGAATGCGTTCCCGGCCAGGAAGCGATGCCCGTACCGGCCGCCCCGTGATCGCGGTCGGGATGATGTCCACCGACAGCACCAACCGCAACGTGTCGGCATTCGGAAAGATGAGGACGCGCATCACCCCCAACTCGGCGGCAGGAAAAATTGCCCCGCTGGCCTAGAGTTCGCTACCCGCCAGCGCGGTCTTCATGTCACGGTGAATCCGTCGGCGGATTAAGTATTCATCCTCGTCCAACCAGCGGCGTGCGACCGGACCCAGGGCAAAATCGTCACTGGCCACAGACAGCACGACTTCTTCAATGAGATTCAAGTGTAGACGAGAATAAAACCGCACCGTGGTGAACGAGTAAGTGACCCGTGTGGGGTCCATATTCTGGAACAGTTCCAAAATCCGTGCCAGGCCGTCCTCAACGGGGCCATGCCCCAAGGCGGCGACATACGCCATCGCCAATCGGGTGTAATTCTGGGCAAGGTGGGCGGGGTCCGGCATCGACTTCCCGCGGAGCGGAGTGGTCAATTCCCGCCGAGCTTCATCCAGAATGAGATGTGTTTGCTCCGTCAAATCGAAGCTGAGCCACCCTCCCGCCAGATGGAGCAGCGTTTGCAGGGCTTTCCACCATGCCTCGGGGCGGATTGCGTGGCGGGTCTTCAACTGGGCGAGAGTTTCCCCCCGAAGAACCTCGGCTTGGAGTTGGTGGAGCAGACGGTTAATTTCATCGCGTAATCCGAGCTTACGCAGGCTCCGTAGGCATTGCCCGGCGACGGTATTGATGAGTTCGTAACGCTGATCGTCTGATCGCCCACGCAGCTGTACGACGAATTGATCCGTCAGTTGCTGGAGAATATCCCGCCGATCGAAGTGCGCGGCCAGGAACAACGCTCGTTCCAGCAACCGCCCCTGTTTCCGTGAGAAATCGGTTATCGCCTTGGCTGAGACGGGTAGCCCCGCCATCACGCCCGGCACAAGATCGAGCAGTTCGACCGAAAACGATTCCCCCACCCGACTCGCCAGCGACAACCCTTCCAAAAGAACCAAAAACCGCGATTCGGCCAGGGGGCGACCTGTGATCCCCTTGGCGAACAACTCCCGGAGTTTCCGCGCGATGAGGGCCGGGTCACTTTCCCGCGGAAGCCCGGCCAGCGTTTTTTGCAGGTCATCCGATTGCGTCTGATAGATTGCGTATGGGTCGAACTTCTCTTGCGGTTCGAGAATCCGTGATTGTTCCCGCATCCGAGCGATGGCGTAACTGGCCATGCGGTAGGGGCTGGCGACATCCGGGGACGTGGGGGAACCGCGTGTGAGAATTTCATCGAGCCGGGCTTGCAAAGCTGGGGAATAGGCACCTGACGCGGATTGTCCCTGGGCGGCCTGTTCGATCCGTTCGTGAAAGGTTTGATACAAAAAGTCGCAGACGATCTTGCGATCTTCTTCTTTCATGGTGCTGAACGTGCCACGGGCTGATGCCGCGAATGCTTCGGCTTGTGCGGAATCCCCGAGTTTTGCCACACCGAAGGCGAATAACAGATCGAGGTAACCCAGGGTCGCACCCGCATCGGGGGCACCGCTTGGAGAGGTTTTGGCACCGCGTTCGATCCAGGATCGGCACAGTTCGTGCAGGGTCATGATCGATTCCCGCACCTTGCGAATTCGTTCAGAATCTTTTAACCCAGCCGTGCGCAGGAACAGGGGCAGATCGCGTTCCGCATGCAATCCGAGTTCCAACAAACGCTGGAGAATGCGATCGCGCACACGGGCCAAGCCGAGGACATCCGCGCCACTGAGTCGGGCCAGACGTAAGCCCACGAACCACGCGAGACGGAAGGAGAGCTTGTGTTCGTGCGCCTCGAAATGTTGGCGGAGTGTCGGCAACAGGCTCTGCAACCAGGGCGGGACGGGCGACATCCATGCCACCTGCAGGAATAACACCGCGGTTTGCCGAATCTGTAAGGGGGTCGGGTCGGCCATTTGCAGCCGATGGGGAAGTTCGGTTTTCGGTTGGGCACCGGGCAGTTCCGCGGCGACCCAATCGGCGAGCCAGCGTGTCTCCGGTTGATCGGCTTCCCACAGGGCGTTCATCCAGCAGATCGCGGCATCGGGCACGCTGCCGAACCAGGCATTCGCGGCTGCCAGTTCGGGCCAGAGCGCCAGGCGTTCGGGGTGGTCGAGATGACCATCCACGGCGAGGAACCGTTCTTCCAATTCCTTGCGGTTGATTTCCCATTCACTTTTCGGTTTCACCGCGATTGGGGGCGAAGCGGGCAGCGGTGCTGCGGGTTGTGTCGGGTATAGGCGTTCCTGTTCATCGTCAGGCGGGGCTTTCTCCGCGGGCGGAGACGTGATAGAACGTGGGAGCGTCGGCCCCTTCGTTGGGCGGTCGCCGTCTTTGGGCGGCGGGGACTGGTCGGAGCAGATGAAATGATCGAACGCAAATTGGCTCGATGCGATCCAGGCCATCAAAGACTCTTGGTGCTTCTCCAAAACGTACTCAACCCAGTCCTCCAGTGGCCGAAAAGCGTCTTCGGGGATGGTTCCCGGCGTGAAGCCTCCTTGGCCATCGGGAGTTAGCCAGACGAGTTGATCGGGATCGGAGGCCAGCAGTTTGCGGATCGCGTCTCGGCGTAGCGTCGGATGAAGCCGCAACCCGACGGGAACATACAGGTTCGGCAACTTCCAGAAAGGGCGGAAGCTCATCAGGTTCGGAATCGGCAGCACGGGGGGTGGCTGTTTCGATGGGAGCGTCCGCAGCAGGATGACCCGTTCGCCGTTGGCACCGATTCCCACCGCGAATTTGAGCCGTTGCAGAATCCGTTCATCGGCATCCCGGACAAACGCATCGAGTTGCGCTTCCGCGTTTTCCCACAGTACCCACAGATCGGCTGGGTCCGTGGCGTTGCCGGGCACCAACCGGAGCGGCACCGCGAGCTTTTCGGTCCACGGTTCGGCTTGCCAGCCTACCGTATGCTCTGGCAGATCAAAGCGGATGACATCGTACACATCTTGGAAGGGTGCCTCAGGCAGCCGTTCCCATTCTCGCGGCTGCCGTAACAGCAGCCATTCTTCATCCGGCACCTGGAGGAGTGACCCGAACGGGTGCGTATATCCAAGTTCCACCCAAACACGCGGAGCCTGTTCCGCATAGGCAACCAAGCCCGGCGTGATCCGGTCCAGCGACCGTAACGGTGTGTAGTACGGTGGACCGATGACCCGGAGCAACACCCGGAGTGTCCGCGGGTCGGCGGGGTTGCCGATCCAGCGGAACGATTGGCGATCATTACCCAACCGCATCATCTCCCCGACGACGGCCGCCAGTTCTTCTGCATTCGGGATCGTGAACAGAATCGGTGTCTGATGGGTGATCGCGGGCGGAGTGGCTTCCCGCACGAGCGGCAAAATCTGTGGCCAGCAGGTGACGGCTTCCGGTTCCGCCGCGTGCTGTTTCGACCCGGTGACACCCAGTCGCGTCAGATCGGCGACGGCCTTCTTCGTGAGCTTGGCGGGGGTATCAACGAACAATCGGCCTTTGGCATCCGTGCTGATTTCCGCCGGGGCCGCGATCACGTCGGCGGGCAGCAAGCCGCTGGTGAGAACGAGGCGGAATGTATCCACGTCCGGGAAAATCAGAATCATGGCGGTGGTCGTCGTCCTGGGGAGGCCACACGGGGGGTCAAGGAACTTAAACGTGTCCGTGCGATTGAGGGTTTTTGGCACGTTCCGATTCGTTCGGCTGCCCGGTAGGCTGAGGGGGTTCAGTTCCCGATTCCCGTTCGATCACGATTTCGCCGAGGTCTTCGAGCTTGGCCCCACCCGCGACGAGTTTTTCGACGAGTCGGCGGTGCAACTGTTCATGTTCAATCGGCAAGGAATCGGGGTCCGATTCGAGCTTGACGATGATGTTCTGCTTCCCAGTCTGCGGGTCACGGCGTAGGACAATGAGCATCTCAGCCACGGGATTTCCTCCGTTGATCGGGGTGGTTTAAGCCGTAGCGGTGCCCGCGTCGGCGGTCTTCTTGGCCTGGTTCGCATCCGTGACGGGACGCGGGATGAGGACACCGAGAGCCTGACTGTCGATGGTCTGTTTTTCCAGCAGGGTATCACGGAGTCGTTCAATCAGGTGCCGATTCTCGGACACAATCTTTTCCGCCCGAAGTCGCTGAGTTTCGATGATCTCGGCAATGCGGGCATCCAGGGCCGCGAGCGTGCTGGCGGACAACTGATCGCGGCGTTTGCCGGTATTCAAATCGAGGAATTGCGTGAGTCCGAGATCCCCCCCCGCAAGCCCGTGAACTTCGACGAGTTCTCGGGCAATGTTCGTCGCGGATTGCAGATCAGCCGTGGCTCCCAGGGAAATATCATCCAGCAACAATCGCTCGGATTCACGGGCACCCAGGGCCACGCAGATTTGATCGAGATAGAAGGCGATCGTGTGAATGTACTTATGCGCGGGATCAGAGAATTTCACGTAACCGAAACTCCAGTGCATCTCACTGGCAATCGTGATGCGGTCAATGGGCGGCGTGTGGTCGCAGAACAGCGAGACAACCGCGTGCCCGGCTTCGTGTGTGGCCAGCACCCGTTGCTCGACTTGCGTCATTTTGGGTCGATCAATCCATTCCGTCAGGGCGCGCTCGACCATGTCGGAGGCGGTTTCCCCCGTGATATTTTCGCGGAGCCGCAACCGGGCGATGGACCGACACAGAGCGTTAATGTGGTCGCCGCTGTAGCGTGTCCCCGCGGCCTGCCCGACGACGAAATCTCCAGTGCGACGCACGGCATACTCACGAGCGGCATCGGTCAGTTGGAGTCGCATCTTGTCGTTGTAGATGCGGAGGATTTCACGGCGGTCCTCGGGTTCCGGGTAGGGGATGTGGAGGTGAAATTCAAAGCGTCCCGGACGCAGCAAGGCCGGGTCCAACGATTCCACAAAGTTCGTGGTGCCGACGACGAAGACGAGTTCATCCTTGTGGAAGCCGTCCATCTCGGTGAGGAGTTGGTTCACCATCGAGTGTTCGACCCCGGACCCGGCGTAGGTGCCGCGTGCCGTGGCGAAGGAATCGAGTTCGTCGAAGACGATGATGGACGGTGCCGATTGCCGGGCCTTGTGAAAGATTTGTCGGAGGTTCTCTTCGGATTCGCCGACCCATTTCGATTTCAGCTCCGGGCCGGACACAATGGTGATGGCTGCGCCGATGGCCGTGGCGATGGCCTTGGCGAAGTACGTTTTCCCGGTTCCCGGCGGTCCCCAGAAGATCATGCCACGGGGAATCAGCTCTTCAAAACGGCTGATTTCCTCGGTTTCGGTAGCCAAGTCACGGTGGCGGAGCATGTCGAGGATTTCTTCACGCAGTCGCTGCTTGACCTTCTTGTAACCGCCGATGTCGCGGTCGAGGTCCACATCTGGGATTTCCAGGCTGCCGGTCAGCGTGGCTTGCCGCAAGTGTCGGTAAGCGGGCTTGGGGTCCGCCGGATAGTCTTCCCCTTCCACGGTCGCCAACAGCTTGCGGAGCCGAATGGCGTTGATGCCGGAGACGAATTTGTAAAGTTGCCAGGGATTGAACCGTTGACCGAACTTGCGAGCCTCTTTTTGTGTGACGAGGTAGCGGAGGCGGTTCCGAGGAATCCCCACGATGCTGACACGATGTGGGAACAGATTTTCAATCACCCGTGGCAGCGGGAACGATGGATCCTTGAACCCGAGCCAGACCAACTCGGGGTTCTCGTACAGTAAGGGGATCACTTCACGGGCTTCGGATGTCAGGCCGCCCTGGCTGGTGGTGAGCAAGTCCAGGTGGGGCAGCACGACGACCCGGCGTTCGACCGCGCCGCGGACGGCTTCTCGCAGTTGCGTAATCATCGTCCCCATCATCCCCAACGGCATACCGCCGGGAGAGGGATTTTCGTTCTCACGCGGGCGGCCATCCAGGTACAGACAGCGGAGGTTGTGTTCTCGGAGTCGGCCACGGATGTTGACGAACAGGTACGGGGCCAGTTCTTTCTCGCATTCGAGCAGGACCGGCAAACCGCGCCGGAGGTTCGCCGCCACCTCGGCTAGTTCCGCCGTGTAGGCCGCTTCCACGGCTTGCTGCGGTTCCAGCGCGGTCGGCAATTCGGTATCGGGAATGAAAACGCTCATGGACTTCCAAATTACCGTGAGGAAGAGGAGAACTTTAGACTTCAATTTTAATCGTGAGATCCCCGGATTCGGAATCCTCGTGGATTTCCTGGATGCTCCCGAGTTGGGCCGCTTTGGCTTTCAGGGCATCGCGGGTCACTTTGTTGATGACCCGGCTCAGTTCCGGTTGCAGTTCATCCAGGTGGCGTTCGAGTGTCTCCGTCGCCTGGGATTGCAGCCGTTCTGTCTCTTGGTTGGCCTTGTTTTGAATGTCGCGTTTCAGTTCGTCCCGAACCCGCTCCCGCATGGCGGTTTCATCGGGGCCGACATCGTCGAAGCCGGTAACGCTACGATCAACCGTGATGGCTACGTCTTTGGCCAGTTCCGATTTTACGGACACTTCCCCGTTGCAGGGATCGACCGTAACGGTCAGTGCGCCATCGCGGCGGACCAGTCGGCCATCGGGTTGTTCCTTGAAGCCGTTGTTTTGGAGTTCGCCTTTGAGCAATTCCGCCATCGCTTCTGGAGGAAGGATTTCCAGCAATTCGAGTTGTGTGCTGATTTCATCCTGCCCTTTCAGGCTGTGGATTTCGGACTCCTTCACGGTGATACGGTAGGCTCGGCTCATCGCATTCCCTCCAGTGTCAGCCCAGGTCCGTTCATGTGGGGCGCAGCGGATTCAAGGTCGCCAGCAACCGCTGGGCCTCGGTCACGCTCTGGTCGCCGTTCAGGGTTTCCCAGTCTCGTTTCCATAACTGGCTGGCGGCGTACTCTTCATCAAAGTAGCTCACGGTACGCGACCGGCGATTCCAGCGTTCCAGCACCTCGGCTTGTTGTAGGAACGCGAACGCCGCTTGTTCCGTCTCCAGTCGATCGGCGAGGCGTGTGGGGCGGAACTCCCGCAGGCCGCCAGTCCAGAATTCCCGGCTCAGATCGGGAACACGGAGCAATTCCGCCAGTGCCCGCAAAAGGAAGCGTGCCAAATCGGGCCGTTGGGCGGCCTCAGCGGCGGCCAGAAACGCGGACAACGCCACGGCTTCCGCCTGCCCTTGACGACGCATGATCCGCCAATCTTCGATTCGGCTCTTTTCCCGCTCCGTTTGCACCCAATGCCGGGCGAGCATCGGTTCGAGGCACTCCAGAAACACGGAACGCGGCGGCTGGAACCAGGGCGCAAAATCCGGCGGTCGCGGTGCTTCGGTTCCTCCGAAATCGCCGGGGAACAGAAGCCAGCAGAGGGCATTCTCTCGGAAGACCCGTTTCCCGTTGAGTCGTTCGATCAAATCGGGAATTTGTCGAAGATTCTCATAGGCAACCGCGAAAAACAGGTCATCAGCGGCCGTGCTGGGAGATTCTTCCCGATCCCAGGGGAAATCACCGGGCCGGGTCGCGGTCAGCCAGATGAGGAACGCTAGCGGATCGGGGCTGAACGCCAGCAGACGCTCCGCCAGCGGCACCCGCTCCCAAGCTCGCCCGGTCGTGGGCTGCCCTTGACGAAGGAACGCGGCATTTCGCCAGCCTCCCGCGTGGGCCAACCGTCGCACGAGCCCCTTGGCCAGTGTATCCCGGACCAACTGCACACCGACCGGACTGAGACACGGCGGTGTCGGGTGCATCCGGCCTTGAATCAGGAGTTCCGTCTGTTCCGGCGGTGCGAACCCCAGCACGAATCGCAGGATACGCAGCAAGTTGTACTCGAACCGCGGCACGGCTGGTGGCCCAGATGCCCCCGGTGAGTTCGGCGGTGGTGCGACGGTCACGCTCATGAATCGGTTTCAGTCTCGGATTCCGTCCGGGTCGATGTGCGGGTCGGTCGTTGCCAACCCTTCCATAATCCTACCGCGCCGTGGGCCGGGAAACCATTGACGCTGATGCCATCGTGCGAGACGCGGATTTCCAGCGTGTTCCGTTGTTGCCAGCACGGGTCATCCGCTCGGTAGCGTTCCGTGAGAAAGTGAATCCGCTGATTTTGCGATCCGATCCAGCGTCGGCGGGTATCTGGCTGGGTGCGATCGTAGGGGCCATCCACCAGTAAATCCGTCTGGGCGAGCAGTTCCGCGATGGCGGACTCTGAGCGGGCGCGTAGATCTTCGAGAAGGTAGCCGGTGAACACCATCACGGTCAAACCGCGTTCCTGGGCGGCTTCGGCCAACCCGGCGGCCCCGGCGGCGTGCGCAAATGGCTCACCACCCAGGAGCGTGATCCCGGTAATTCCGAGTTCCTGTTGGGCCTGTTGCAGTTGGGCGATCAGATCCTTCAATCGGGTTGGTGTGCCACCGCGAAATGGCAGGAACTCAGGATTGCAGCATCCCGGACAGCGTAGCGGGCAGCCCTGAAACCACACCGCGAACCGCTTCCCCGGCCCTTCTGCTTCGGTGCAAGGGGTGAGGTGGGCAATGGACACAATATCCATCAGAGAAGCAGGCACGGCAGCGAATGATCCTTTATTGTCCAGATTGTGTCGGATGAGGTTCATCAGCGACAACAGCGTTGATGGAACGATCAGGCATGACCACGCGGAGATCGGAACCCGCAGCAGCCCCACAAACAGCCCTGCTCCAAGTGCGATCCAGAATCATCATTGTGTGGAACGCTCTGTTATCCTATCACATCACGCCTCCACCCGCACTACACCGGGTCCGCCTTCGTCTCCCGTGATGGTCATTTCTCGTTCCACGAATTGCCGAATCACCTCGGCATTGGTGGTCAGATGTCGAGTCACCGCGCTGACGCGATATTCACTGGCCCCCTCGGCGAAGGTGAGCGGTAACAGAATCTGGTCCGCGGCGTGCGGATCGACAGGGCAGCCGGAGTCTCGGTAGGCACGGGCTTGGTCGATGGCATCGTGCGCCACTTGCTCGGCGGGTTTGCCACGCTCGCCGATGCCGAAAAACAGCGTGGGCACTGGAGCCTGACGGAAAATCACGGCGGCAACTGTTCCGGGACCGTTCGACCATGTTTCCGTGGGAATGTGGCTCTCAACTTCCATTTCCTTCAAACCACTCCGCAGCTTCTTGGCCTGACGCTCGGCGATGCTGGCGGGCAAATCTGCAACAGCGCTGAATCCGCCTGCTGTCGTGAGCGGCTCACGGGTCATGATCCGCACGGGGCGGACGTTCGCACACGGTTCAATCTGAGCCACGAGTTCTCCACCGCCACGCGGGTAGAAACCAGCACGCGGCATCTCCAGATGGACCATGATCCCCATCTTCCGCAGGTAGCCCGCCCAAGTGACCGCGTTGTAGTGAAAGCACGGGCTGGTGTTGACGTGCGTTCCGCCGGTGATCGTGACACGGCTGGTTGCGGTCCCGCGCAAGGCGAGCGGCAAGAAGATCGTGTGCAGCACCAACCCAGTCGCTCCCGCCGTGCCGATGGCGAAACGGTAGTTCCCACTCTGCACGGTGCCCGGCTCGAAGTACAGCGTGTCGGACCCGACCGTGCCCCCTTTGTACCGGGCCTGCCCGATCTCGGCAGCGGCTTTCACGGCGGTTAGGTGCGCGGGGCGTAGACCGGGCGGATGACGGTTCGCCCGAATGTTCGTGAGTTTGAACGGCTTGCCTGTCAAAAGCGACAGCGTCAAACTACTCCGCAGAATTTGCCCGCCCCCTTCACCGTGCGAGCCGTCCAGCGCGATCATGACCGTTTCCCATACGGAACCGAAAAGCCAGTGAAGAGAGTCCGTCATCGGGTGGCGGGTTCAGGAGATTCCGCACGGAACAACCGGCACGGTTTATCCCTCTTTGAGCCAACGGGCCGCATCCGGGGCATGATAGGTCAAAATCATGTTGGCACCCGCTCGCTTGATGCTCATCAGAATTTCGAGCGTTACTCGACGTTCGTCAATCCAACCGTTCTGGGCGGCCGCTTTGACCATCGCAAACTCACCGCTGACGTTGTACGCCGCGATCGGCACGTTGAAGCGGTCTTTCACCCGACGGATAATGTCCAAGTAGGAAAGTGCCGGTTTGACCATAATCAAGTCGGCCCCTTCGGCCAGATCGAGTTCGACTTCGCGGAGTGCCTCATCGCTGTTCGCGGGGTCCATCTGGTAAGTGGTACGGTCGCCGAACGAAGGCGGAGACTCGGCGGCATCGCGGAATGGGCCGTAAAAGCCGCTGGCATACTTCGCCGCATAACTCATGATGGGAACATGCGCGAACCCGGCTCCGTCGAGGCCCGCCCGGATCGCTTGGACCATGCCATCCATCATGCCGCTCGGCGCGACCATGTCGGCACCGGCTCGGGCATGGCTGATACACTGTTCCGCCAACAGGGGCAGTGTCGCGTCATTGTGGACATCCGTTCGTCCATCCACTTCCTGCAGGATGCCGCAGTGGCCGTGGCTGGTGTACTCGCAGAAACATTCATCGGTAATCAGCAGGATCGAATGGCCGAAGGCTTGACGCAAGGCCCGCAGAGCCTGTTGCACGATGCCGCCCTCCGCGAGTGCAACCCGGCCTTCCGCATCTTTCGTCGCAGGAATGCCGAACAGGATGAAGGAGCGGATCCCCAGTTCCCGCAGTTGGCCGACCTCTGCGATGAGCGTGTCTGGGGACAGTTGATAGTTCCCCGGCATGGACCCAATCTCGGTGCGAATGCCCGATCCGGGACGCACGAATAACGGCAAGATGAAATCACTGGCCGACAGTTCCGTCTCGCGGACCAGTTCGCGGAACAACGGGGTTGCTCGTAACCGCCGTGGTCGCACGATAGGGAAGCCCGAGCGAGACGCGGAACCCGAGGAAATCGGCAAATCCGATGGCATGGCTGATTCTCAATCCGTGGGACAGATGCATTCAGTTTATGCATGAAGGCGGTCAGTTCCCCACCGTCGCCGATTGCCCGCTGTTGCTAACCCGAGAACATCGCGGCATTCCGGGGCGGGGTCACTTGGCGTGGGCCACGCGGAGCATGGCGGCGGCCTCGCGTTTGGTGGTTTCGGAACGGGCTTCACCCCGCAACATGAGGGCCAGTTCCTCGACCCGTTCCGTCTGAGTGAGGAGCGGTTTGATGGTGGTGGTCGTGCGTTGGCCGCGGGTCGATTTGCCGGTTGTTTGCTTACGGATGGTCCAGTGATGGGTGGCGTAACTGGCGACTTGCGGCAAATGTGTGATACACAGCACCTGATGGCTGGCTCCCAACGCACGCAGCTTTTCGCCCAGAACATCGCCTAAGCGGCCACCGACGTTGGCATCAATTTCATCGAAAACGACCAGTGTCCGCACCGGGTCATGTGCGGCCAGGACGGTTTTCAAAGCCAGCGTGGTCCGGGACAGTTCGCCACCACTGGCAACCTTGCGGAGCGGGCGAGCCGGTTCACCGGGGTTCGCGGTCAGCAGCAGTTCGAGATGGTCCATCCCATCGACCGGCACATCGCCGCTGAGGGGGTTATCTCCCAGGGGAATCGGTTCCAGCACGGCATCGAGCTGAGCCTGGCCCATTTGCAAGTCCGCGAGATGCTTTTGCACTTCGGCCGCCAGTTTCTTCGCCACCTTCGCCCGTCCCTGTGACAGTTCCTCGGCCACGGCTCGCAGAGAAGATACAGTCTGACGCAACTGTGATTCCACAGATGTTAAATCATCTTCTGCTTGTTGCAGTATGGCTTCTCGGTTCGCCAACGAATCCCGGTAGGCGATCAACTCCGATAATGGACGATGGTACTTCGATTCCAGCCTGGTCAAGAGTTGCAATCGGTTTTCGAGTTCTTCGAGTCGCTCGGGGTCGGCTTCAAACCCATCGGCCAGATCGCGGCACGTCTCGGCGAGATCCTGCACTTCCGGCTTCAGTTGATGGAGTCGCTGGGCCACATCCGCCAATCGGGGATCGACCCCGGACCAGCGGGATGCCTCTTTGAGCAACCGCCCCAGCACCGAGGACACGGACCCTTCCGCCTCATGCAAACGCACGGATACCGAATCCGCGAACGCGGCGAGTGCCTGCGCATGGACCAACCGCAACCGCTCGGCTTCGATCGCGTCGCGTTCGTCGGGGCGCAACTGCGCGGCCTGGAGTTCTTCTTGTTCAAAGCGAATCAGGGTCAGTTCGCGTTGCCGTGTTTGTCGCTGTTCGATCAGGGAACGATAATGTCGGCGCAGTTCGCGGACTTGTTCGGCAATGGCCAGATAGTTTTGTCGCAGGTGTGTCAGCTTGCCGAAGGCATCCAGCAGTTCCAGTTGGTAGGCGGGTTGCAGCAGGGAATAGCTTTCCCGTTGCCCGTGGATATCGACGAGCATTTCCCCGAGTCGGCGTAGGGTGCCCACGGCAACGGGGCGTTCATTCACGAGTGCGGAACTGCGGCCTGTGCGGGTGAGTCGGCGTGTGAGGATCAGTTCATCGGTATCGAGCGTGTCTTGGAGGATGGCTTCGGCGGCAACGCGTTGTTCGGGCCGGGTCAGTTCAAATCGGCCGGTCACACGCAGATCATCACGCCCAGCGCGGATCAGTTCGGCGGAACCGCGTTCCCCCAGCAACAGGCCGATGGCCCCGAGTAGCAACGATTTCCCGGCCCCGGTTTCCCCTGTCCAGGCGCAGAATCCCGGTTCGAGTTCCACGCGAATATCTTCGATCAGGGCGAGATTCTGGAGCGCAAGTTCCCGGAGCATACCGAATGGTCCCGTA
>JAIXLE010000116.1 GCA_026931725.1 Bacteroidales bacterium | reverse complement strand
GTGCCAAGGTTGACTCCCGAACTGTTGTCGATCGTTCCCGAAGTGCCAAGGATCAATGTTCCAGCCGAAATCGTGGTGCCTCCGGTGTAGGTATTCGCCGCGCGGAGGGTCAGGCTTGAGGTCGTGCTGTTCTGGGTGACGCCGGTAACGTTGCCACCGATAACCCCGAGGGTCTGGGTGCCCGTTCCCGTGCCGGAGTTTGTGATGGTGCCCGTGTTATTGGCACCGTTTGTGAGCACGATGGCCCCGTTGGTCGCACTGTTGTTCTTGAGGATCAGATTTCCCGCACCCGTGTCCACGTTCGTCACGGTAAGCAGCTTGGTGCCCAACGCGTTGGTGAGCGTGGTGGCGAGGCTGGCACCTCTGAGATTCAAGGTCGTAACGGTCAGCGCCGAGGTCGTGCTGTTTTCGATGATGCCAGTAACATTGCTGCCGACGGTTGTGACAACAGCTCCGCCAATGCCGGTGCCGCTGTTCGTGATAGTTCCTGCATTGTTGATCGCCGCCGTCGAGAACGTGATTGCCCCGGCCGTTGTTGCGTTGATGGTCAAATTGTTGGTGCCCGTCACACCGCCGCTGAAGGTCGTGGCCACGGAACCGCCGACCGAAAGCGTGCCGGTGGTGTTGGATGCCAAGACGAAGGGGTTCGTATATGTGAAAGTGTTGGTGGCCGCCTGCAGCGAGGCGGCGTCGGAGCCGCCCGCGCTGTCCCCCAAAGTAACCGCCCCGGCACCGAGCGCATTGGCAGAAGTCTGCGCGGTGACCGTGCCTCTTTTTATCGTCAGACCAAATGTGGTTACCCCATCGTTCGTGAAAGTGTTGGCGCCAGTAAGGATCAAGCCCGAGGTGGTGCTGTCCTGGATGACACCGGTCACGTTGGTGCCGATGACGGAAGTGATCTTGCTGTTGCCGGTGCCGGTTCCATTGTTGATGATCCTGCCGGTGTTGTTATTCCCGGTGCCGGTGGTGTTCGTGAGCGCGACTCCATCGGCCAAGGAGCCGTTGTTCTGGAGGATGAGGTCGCCGGTGCCACCGATGGCGGACGTTAGCTGTATCGTCAAATTCGCGCCGCCGGTATTGGTGGTGCTTCTCAGAGTCGTGCCACTCCCGTTCACCGTGATCCCACCGCTAATCGAGAGCTGCGAGGACGCGCTGCTCTGAATGATCTCCGTCACGTTTGATCCCACAGGAACGCCGGATATCAAAACTGTCCCAGAGCCGGTGCCGGAGTTGATGATCTTGCCGGAGTTGTTGACGGCCCCGTTCGCAAATTTGAGGCCCGTAGTCGCCGAACTGTTATTCTTGAGGGTCAGATCGCCCGTGCCGGTCACGCCGCCATTGATATTGAGGATTCCGGGCGAATTGTCATTGAAAAGGGTAAGCCCGCCCGCGTCGGAGATTTGAATGGCAGCGCCGATCGTGTCGGCAGCTGTCCCCCCGGCCGAGATCTGGTGAATTTCCGCGCCAGCGCCGTTGTTATTCATGACAAGATAGCCGCCGCCTGTACCGGCGTTAAAAGTGAAGGGATTCGAGCCGTCTGGATCACCGATATTCAAGATCCCGACCGTCTTGGCCGCCGTGCCTGGATCGCCCGTATTGAAGAGGGCGTGCGTGTTGTTCCCGGTGATATTGGTGTTGATGGTCACGATATCGCCGGCTGCGCTGGGGCCGCCCGTTGGAGCTGTGGGAGTCCAGTTCGTGTTGAGGCTCCAACTCTTTCCGGTGGCCGTCTGGTTCCATGAATACGAAGCCCCCCAGGCGGAGTGTCCGAGAAGCAAGGCGGCCGCAGCCACGCCCGCGAGGCAAAATCCGGCGCGGGTCGATCTGGCGAACTTGCGGGGCAAGAGAAAGGTTTTCATAGGTGGAAGTTTTGTGGGGTGGCCTCCTGAATAAGGGAAAGATGGAGCAGGGTTGCGGGAATTGCAAGGTAAAAATCAAACAATTGACTAAATTAGCGCATTATTTTTAGTAGAATTTGAGTAAACCCTCCAGCGGGCATCCGTTCCCGTGAGTGGGCAGGGGTCGCGCCTGCCACAACCGTGCCGGTTTCCGCCAAGGCAAACGCATGGAAACCATAATCCCCGCAGCCCGAAGCGGCCCTCGCCGGGGGAGCACACGCGTCTCGAAGAAGGAAAATGCCTCTACCGGGCAAGGAATTCCTCGATCCGCTCGAGCGGGAGGCCGATGACGTTGGTCACCGAGCCCTCGATGCGTTTGATGATTTGGCCCTCGTCGTCCTGCGCGGCATACCCGCCGGCCTTGTCCAAGGGATGGAT
>JAIXLE010000161.1 GCA_026931725.1 Bacteroidales bacterium | reverse complement strand
GGGTAAAGGCGTGACGCGGCGAACGGACCATGAGCGGCCCTCAAATCGTTAGGGTGGGAAAACCAGATGGTTCCGGTAGGATGGTTACGGTTTGCTATCCGGCGGAGACGGTGGCCGACTGGACCCGGCGTGGCGTGGCGACCAGCGGAAGCGGATTTCTCCCGTGAACGGTGGGCCGAGTTCTTCCAGCCAAGCCGCATTCTGTTGCGGAGTCAGCACGGTCAGGGTGCGTGTGCCGACACTGTTCCAGAATTGCTCGGACTTTGTGCGCCAATCCGGGTCCGGGCCGAAGCCGATGATGGTCCACATCCGCTGGCGGGCATCATCGAGAATGCGGCGAATTTTTGCTTCCTGGGCATCCGACAATCCGAGTTTCTCCGCCACGCCGGGTTCGGTCAACGCATGGTGGCCCCGCAACTGGAGCGCGATTTGGTGCAATCGTTGATATTGATCCGTTGTGAGCCGTTGCATCAGGTGCGATTCCACCGCGGCATCATCATCCGAGCCGGACGGGTGGCTTCGACGTTTGTCCGCGTACTGTTCCAGATCCGTGGATTGGGCTTCCGTCAGTTGCAGTTCCTCGCGGACACTGGGTTGGAGGCTGAGGTACAACAGTCCCGATCCGCGTGGCCGGAAGAACGGTGGCGGCAATCCGCGATCGCGCCCACGGCGGTACTGTTCATAGGCGGCAACGGCATCGGCGGTCGAGCCGACTTCGGCGAGAATCGCGGCGACGCGGTATTGCGCTTCGGCCAGATCGGCTCGGGTGGCCGGGTCGTCGCGGTGTTGTTCGACGAATTCCTTGTAGTAGCCCAAGAGCTTTTCCAGCAGTTCTCGGCGCATGGGCCGCAGTTCGGGGCGATCGGCGAGGCCGGATTCTCCGAGTTGGGTGAGATAATCGAGTACCTTGCGGGCTTCGCGGAAACTCCGTTCGGCGGCGGCCCGCTGGGTCGCTTCACTTTGCAGGGCGTGATCGGTTTTCGCTTGCTCCTGCCGTAACTGTTCGTTCATGGCCAGCAGTTGCTTTTCGGCGCGTTCGGCTCGCCAGGTGGTCGTGGCGAGGACAGGAACCGCGATGGCTAGCGCCGCGATGACACAGGCCACCGCGCGACGATGACGGCGTGACCAGCGTGCGGCGCGATCCCGCAACGAGGGACGGCGGGCCGCCACAGGGCGATCGTCCAGGAACCGCCGCAGATCGTCGGCCAATGCGGAGGCGGACGGGTAGCGATCCTCGGGCGATTTCGCCAGGGCTTTCAGCACGACCGTCTCGAATTCCACCGGAATGGCGCGGTTCCAGGTCCGGGGATGTACTGGGTCATCCTCGAATATTTGACGAAAGCAGGCTTGCCGATCCGTGCCAGAGAAGACGGGGCGCAAGGTCAGCAGTTCGTACAGCGTGGCCCCGAGGGAGTAGACATCGCTGCGGGGGTCGATGGCGGGGTCGCCGCGTGCCTGTTCGGGGCTCATGTAGCGTAGGGTGCCGACGAGATCGCCGGGGGCGGTCATGCCGGGGGCGGTCTGGACGCGGGCGAGGCCGAAATCCGTCACCCAGAGGTGATCGCGGCCATCGACGAGCAGGTTCGCGGGCTTGATGTCGCGGTGAACGACACCCATTTGGTGCGCGTATTCCAGAGCATCCGCGGCCTGGGCTCCGAGCGTGGCCACGGTGCGGAAGAAGGCTCGGCTCTCGGTCCCGCCGAGTGTCCAACCGGAGTAGGTGGGGGCCGTCTCGGTCGTGGGAGGTGATACCTTGGGTGTTTGCCGGAGTCGGTCGATCACGTCGGAGAGCGGTTGCCCGTCGATCAACTGCATGGCGTAGTAATGCACGCCGCGTTCACAACCGACCGCGTACACCGGGACAACGTGGGGATGGTGCAACTGGGCCGCGGCGCGGGCTTCATTCTCGAATCGCCGCAGTTGTCGGGAATCGAGCGTGGCCGCGAACGGCAGCACCTTCAGCGCGACTTTGCGGCCCAGAGAGATTTGCTCGGCTTCGTACACAACGCCCATTCCTCCACGGCCAATTTCGCGGATGAGCCGAAAGTCGCCGAGTGTCCCGGTTTCCGGCGGGCCGTGAGTGACGACCGCGGGGGCACGTCCCGCCGTGGAGGCGTTCAACCGGGAACCGGCGGAGTGGAGGAAGTCAAGCCCGCAGAGGCCGTCGATCAGGTCATGACCCAGATCGGGATACCGGGCGAGGAATTCGCGGTGATCGGGCCGTTTTCCGGCCAGCAGGGCGGCTTCGTATTCTCGAATCGCGGCGATGAGCTGAGGGGAATCCGCGGATTCGTCGAACGGGAGGTAGTCGCCGGTGTCGCTCACGATCCGTTCTCCAACGCTTGCCGCAGTTTGGGCAAGGCGCGTACCCAGAGCTTTTCCACACTATCGACGCTGCGGCCCATTCGGTCCGCGATTGCGGGGAAGGTCAAACCTTCCAGATGACGGAGGACCAGGACTTCCCGATAATCGGCGGGAATCCGGTCGAGGGCTTCCGCGAGAATGACGGCCTGTTCCCGGCGGCTGGCCCGTTGGCTGGGCGAACTCTGCGGCGCGACCAAGCCCACCGGCACGGCGGCCGAGGAACGGTCGAGGTCTTCCGCGAGTTGGCGTTCCAGCCGGACATCGCGGGCCTGGGTGCCGAGGTAGCGTCGGACCAACCGGGCTAAACTCGTGGCGAGGATTTGTCGCAGCCAGGCGGCGAGTTCCGGCTCACTGTCCCCCCGAAAAGCGGGGAAATGCCGGGCCGCCTCCAAGAACGCTTCCTGCACAACATCGGCGGAGTCCGCCTTCCCCTGCAACCGCCGACCGATTTCGAGTCGCGCCAGCAGCGTCAGATAGGGCCGGTACAGTTCCAACAAATCCCCGAGTGCGGCCAGATCACCAGTTCGGGCTTGCGCCAGAAGATGATCCCGATCCGGTTCGTCGGGTCGAGCCATGATGGGAACTCCTCTACACCACAGGTGCCGGTTTTGATGGGAGAACCGCCGCGGTGATGGAGATTTTCTCCACAAGGGAATTGTAATCGCGGACCCCACTTCCACAGATGAAGAATGAAAATCTGATGACTTTGGCGGAGTACCCCCTTCCGTTTTGCGCGCGGAATGCGTTTAATAGGGAACGTGATCGACCCGCCAGTTGACCAACCGACTTCCCGTGATGAACTCGAAAGGGTCATGCTCATGACGCGGTATCTGCTGACCACGGCGATGATCGGCCTCGCGGCCGGTATCAGCCTGGGGGCAGACATCGAATCGGGACTCGCGCCCGGTAAATCGGTGTCTCCCTTCAACGTGCTGAATGTGAACGGCCCCGCGGCCGGCGAATCCAACTGCCAGATTTGACAAAATGGGGGAAATCCTGTCGCGGCTATTTTCGCCCGCGAAATGACCCCCGCCTTGGCCAGTTTGGTCAAGAAACTCGATGCGGCTGCTGCTTCTCACTCGGACTGCCGAATGGGTTCGTTTGTTGTGCTCATGAACGATGATTCCAGTGCTGCGGAATCCCAACTCAAAGCATTGCACGAAAAACTCGGGTTGAAAAAACTCGTTCTGGCCGTGGGTTCCGAACAAGGTCCGCCAAAGTACAAGATCGCCAAAGATGCCGAAGTCACGGTGATGCTGTACACGAAGAAGAAAGTCGTCAAGAACTTTGCCTACGGCAAAGGCAAACTTGATGATAAGGGCGTGGAAGAGATTGTCGCGTCCGTGAAGGACATCCTGCCCGCGAAGAAGTAACCCCGCTTGCGGTCCTGGCACCGCAGCACGATGGAACTTGTCGGGTCACACGCCGCCGAGGGGAAACACGGGCTCCTCGGCGGTTCGCATTTCTGGGGCCATCTCCGCTCAGCAGCAGCCCGGTAGGGTACACCCATCCGCCGTCACCAACGGCACTCCGCAGCGATCCTTCGCCAGGCAATCCGTATGCTTCGTTCCGAGATGGAACAGCAAGCCCGCGGGCGTGGCCTCGATGGCACTGAGGGGATATTGTGAAACCACACCGGCTTCGTACTCCACTTCCACGGGAATATCCGGGCTCGGGAACAGCGGAGCCGCCAGCGTGAGAATGGATCGGAGCTTGGTCGTGTTCAGCCGATGCTCGGTATCGGTCGCCACCCAGACTTGCAGCACACAAGCCGCCGTGGAGCGGATCGTGCCTCCACAGTCGATGAAGTCCTTTTGTACACGTCCGACTTCGGTGATGTGGAAGTGCGCGGGGACGAATGCCCCATCCGGCAGCATCAGATGCACCGCCACGGGGCACGCGGTCGAGAGGGTCGCTTGCAGTTCGTCCAACGTCATCGGTTGACATCCATCTCTGAGTTTGTCGGAAAACCGGGGACGACAGCCCCCGGTTGTGTTCTCTCATCGTGTCGGAGTGGGGTTACGCTGCGTGCTGTTCTCGGTTGTGGTCCCTTCCCGTATCCGTACGCGCCAGCGATGAGCCGCTGCGTTCGTGGCAGTGCCCCGATTGCAGGCGAGTACGACACATAGCGACTATTCGACTCGTTTCAAGTCATTCAGGATCTTCAGCAGTTCTTTCTCGATGATCTCGCCCGCTCGTGGGGTCAGATACGAATGTTCGCCGAACCATGTTTCATAGCTGCCGCCCTGGAAGGCTTTTGCTGTCGGGACATAACCGTGAGCGCCGTTGGTCTGCTCCACCGTCATCGTGTGGGGGAAAGGGGATTGCTTCTTGATGCTCATGCCGATTTCACAAAACAGTTCGGCGGGGTTGGAGACAATGGCGAAATCGTCGCCGATGCGGATGCCCGTGAGGGGGAAGGGATAGTGGGGTTTGGCCCGCTTCTGCATTGCGTGGAACGCCTTTTTGTAGTGTTCCAACTGTTGGGGCCACTTGATCGCGATGTCTCGTTCTGGGAGTTCGGGATGCTCACGGCCGGGCATGGCGATTTCGTGGTTGTGGATCGTGAGCGTGGGGTTGGCGATCGGTTTGAGCTGGCCGAGGCACCGTATGATTTCCGCGCCCAGCTTTTCTCCGAAAACGCCACCCTGCGCGGCCGGAACGGGGTTCACGTCGCCACAGGCACCCGTGAGAAACAGCGTGGCCACCTCCGGGCTCAAGTGCTTCTGGATGTACTGCTGGACATCGCCGGGATAATCCGCCGAGATGACCAGATCGCGGGTGTTCGTCGCATGGCAAGCAAAGTTATAGACGATGGCCTTGTACTTTTGATCCCGACCGATCACCGCGAGAATTTCGCATTCCGGGTCGAATGGCCCCTCGGCGGGGTACTTCTCACGTTCTGGCAGAGGCAATAGCCAGCGGTTCCAGGCTTGGCCGTCTTTTCGGACACGGCGGCACTGGCTTACATCGGCCACTTTGCCTTTGGCGATTCCCAGTTGGCAGGGCGTGAGTTGCCGAGCCGCCCGTGCCACGGCTTCGGCAATGGGCGTGACCAGTTGGTCTTTGTAGTAGGGCCACAGCGGGCCACGGTGCGTATGAGACGCACAGATGATGACATTGCTGGCCGGAATGCCGGTGATTTTCTCGATCTGTTGCCGAGCCCGCCGTGCGGGTTCTACGGGGTACTTTAAGGTATCCAGGGTGACAATGGCGATTTTCGTCCCACCCGTGGAAAGGACCAACGCCCTCACGAACAAGCGTGTACCCACGGAAGACGATTTGAGCCGTGCCGGGGAGCCCGCCAACAGGACCGACTCGGTGGGGGTAATATCTACGCTGGCGACTCCCGCATCGACCGTGCCAGCGGGTTTCTCGCCTTCCGCACCCCAGGAAAACGGGGCGGCCACGCACCAGATCAGCGTCACACCCCAGACCAGTACCTTCTTCATCGTGGAGTCCCTCGTCTCGGTAGGAATAGACGATCAGAACTCCGGCTGATTGGCAACCGAAAAATCACGGCGTATCGTGCAGATCGCGGAGGTTGCCTTCCAGTGCCCGCAACTGCCCTTCCAGTTCCGCGACTTTCGCCTGTGACTCCGCCACGACTTCCGCTGGGGCGTTCTTGCGGAAGTTCTCGTTGTTGAGCTTCGCTTGAATGCCGTTCAACTGCTTCCGAATGTCCGCGATCTGCTTCTCGGTGCGTTTCGCCTCGGCGGTGGGGTCGATCAACCCGGCGAGTGGGACATACGCCTCGAAGTCCGCATGCACCACGGAACCCGCCTGTTTCGGCTTCGCCACATCGGGCGAGCAGGTGAACGACTGCACTCGTGCCAGCCCCCGCACGAAAACGGCCAACCCGTTCAGTTCCGCTGCGATGGTCGGCGTGGCTTTGACGAACAGGTGGAGTTCCGCCTTATCCAACTGATAACGGTTGCGGATTTCGCGCACCCCGCGTATCAGATCCTGCATGCGTGCGATGGCGGCTTCCGTGGCGGCATCGGCAAGCCCGGTTGGGTAGGTCGGCCACCGTGCGATGCAGACGGATTCTTCCCCCCGCACGGGGTTCGGCAACCCGCGTTCGGGGGCCGCTGCGTTCAGTGCCTGCCACAGCGATTCCGCGACGAACGGCATGATCGGATGCACCAGCCGCAAAATGCCATCCAGCACCCCAGCGAGAACCCGTTGCGCCAGTGGCCGCGTCTCGGCTTCGCGGAGTCGGCCTTTGCTCATCTCGATGTACCAGTCGCAGAATTCCGACCAGGTGAAATCGTAGATGAGCCGGGAGACATCGGCGAAGTGGTAGTGTTCCAGGGCTTCCGTGACCGCCGCCGTGGTCGTGGCCAATCGGCTGACGATCCAGCGGTCTTCGGTGGGCAGCGTGGTAAGGTCCACCGGCGCGGGGGTGTACCCTTCCAGGTTCATCAGCAGGAACCGGGTGGCGTTCCAGAGTTTGTTGGCGAAGTTCCGGCCCACCTCGAACCGATCGGACCCCTGCTTGGCGGTCGGCCATTCGGGGTCGTCCGTGGGCCACGGGCCGCCAGGGCGGAACGGCTGCTTGCACGACGGGCACGCGAGTTTCCTGGTGCGCATGTACATATGCTCTTGCTTCACCGGCACCGCGGTTCCGCAATGGGGGCATACATTCACGACGGGCATTCGGCTATCTTGTGTCTCGGTGGCGAGAGACACCATGCCATAGCGCATCGCATCGCAGCCGTATAGTTCGATCACATCCAGCGGGTCAACGCCGTTCCCTTTCGATTTACTCATCCCTTCACCAAATCCATCCATCACCTTCGGATGGATATAGACATGCTGGAAGGGAATATCGCCGACATTATATAGCCCCGTGAGGACCATGCGAGCCACCCAGAGGGTGATAATGTCTCGGCTCGTGCAAAGGGTGCTGGTGGGATAATAATACTGTAATTCCGGTGTCTTCTCCGGCCAGCCGAGTGTCGAATGCGGCCAGAGCGCGGAGGAGAACCAGGTATCGAGAACATCGGGGTCTTGGCGTAACGGGTACTCCGCGCCGAACAGGTCTTCGGCCAGATCCGCAGTGGAACAAATCAGCCACTGCTGGTTTGGCTCATCCCATTGCACGCGGACATCTTCACGATGGCTCAAGGTTTCTCGGACGAGCGATTCCGGCGCTTGGGTATACCAGATCGGGATGCGGTGCCCCCACCAGAGTTGGCGGCTGACGCACCAGTCCCGTTTTTCCTGGAGCCAATCGAGGTAACTGTTGCGGTATCGCTCGGGGAAGAATTGCACTCGGCCGCGTTCCACCGCGTCGATGGCCAGTTGCGCGAGGCCCGGTTGACCGTTGTCACGGTCGCCCATTTTCACGAACCATTGATCCGAAAGATACGGCTCAATGGGCGACTTGCTGCGGTCACTGTATTTCAGAGGGATAACACGGTCTTCTTTCCCTTCATAATGGCCAAGTTCTTCCATCGCTTGAATGACTGCATCACGGGATTTGTAACGGTCCATACCGGCGTAGGATCCACCGTTGTCATTGATGGTGCCATCGGGGTTCAGGATATTGATCATCCCGATGTGTGGGTTCCGTTGCCAGCAGGCATAATCGTTCGGATCGTGGGCCGGTGTGACTTTCACGCAGCCGGTGCCGAGCTTCGGGTCCGCGAGCAACGCATCGGCGATGATCGGGATTTGTCGACCGTTTAGCGGAATGGTCACCGTCTTGCCGATGAGGTGCTGATAACGCTCATCCGATGGATGCACACACACGGCGGTATCACCGAGCATGGTTTCCGGGCGGGTGGTGCTGAAACGGATGAACGTCTCCGGTTCGCCAGTGACGGGGTAGCGGAAGGTCCAGAAACCGCCCTTGGTGTCCTCGGTGTACGTCTCGTCATCGGCGACGGAGGTTTGGAGTTGCGTATCCCAGTTGACGAGTCGTTTGCCCCGGTAAATGTAGCCATCGCGGAACATGCGGAAGAAGGTTTCTCGGACAGCGCGGGCACACGTTTCATCCAGGGTGAACCGGGTGCGGGCGAAGTCGCAGGAGGCTCCCATCTGCTGCAACTGGCCGAGAATCCGCTGTTCGTACTTGTCCTTCCATTGCCAGATCCGGGCGACGAGTTCCGCGCGTCCGAGATCGTGGCGGGTCTTCTTTTCGGTCTGCATCACGAGGCGTTCGACCACGGCTTGTGTGGCGATCCCGGCGTGATCGGTGCCGGGAACCCAGAGGGCATTATAACCTTGCATCCGCCGCCAGCGGATCAATACATCTTGCAATGTATTATTTAATGCATGGCCCATGTGCAGTGCGCCGGTCACGTTCGGCGGCGGCATCACAATGGTGTAAGGTTTGCGGGTTGCATCCGGTTCCGAGTGGAAGTATCCCTTCTCCGCCCAGACGGCGAGCCATTGTGCCTGGGCGGTTTGCGGGTCGTAAGCCTTCGGAAGTTCGGTCGCCATGAGTCGTGCCTGTTAGTGCGTTTCCTGGTCTTTGAACAGTTTGTATTCGATGGCATCGCTCAGCGCGAGCCAGGATGCCTCGATGACGTTCTCGCTGACACCCACGGTGCCCCAGATGTCCGTTTTGTCTTGCGATTCGATGATGACCCGCACGCGGGCGGCGGTGCCTTCCTTCGAGTTCACGACCCGGACCTTGTAATCCACCAAGGACATTTCCGCGAGGCGGGGGTAGTGCGGCAACAGCGCCTTGCGGAGTGCCCCATCGAGCGCGTTGACCGGACCATCGCCATCGGCCACGGCGTGTTCGACGGCCTCACCGACTTTCAGCTTGACGGTCGCTTCCGTCACGGGGGCATCAGAACCCGATTGCTCGATGTTGACGCGATAATTCAGTCTTGCATACCGGGGTTCGTACAGCCCCGCGAGTTTCTTGACGAGAAGGTCGAACGATGCCTCGGCGGCCTCGAACTCATACCCGGCGTACTCCATATCCTGTACGGCGGTCAGAATCTTCCCCATGAGGGCTTTATCGTGCGAGACGGCATATTTTGTCGTCTTCGACAGAATGGTACTCTGCCCCGAAAGCTCGCTGACGAGAATGCGGCGTTCGTTGCCGACCGTCTCGGGGTTGATGTGTTCGTAGCTGGCCGGGTTCTTGGCGACGGCGTGGGTGTGCATCCCGCCTTTGTGGGCGAAGGCACTGGCTCCGACGAACGGTTGACCGTTGCGGAAGTTCATATTCGCCAGTTCGTAGACATATCGGCTCGTCTCGGTCAGACGTTGCAAGCTGCCATCGGTCAGCACGTCTCGGTTGTACTTCAAGGCGAGGTTGGCGATCACGCTGACCAAGTCCACGTTGCCGCACCGTTCGCCGATGCCGTTCATCGTGCCCTGAACCTGGGTGGCCCCGGCTCGGACGGCGGCGAGGGCGTTGGCGACGGCCAGTTCACAATCATTATGGGGGTGAACGCCGATGGCACAATCGAGCGATTCTTTGACGGTCTTCACGGCCTCGGCGACCTGCTCGGGCATGGTGCCGCCGTTGGTGTCGCAGAGGATCACCACTTCGGCTCCGGCCTGCGCGGCGGCCCGGAGCGTTTGCAAGGCGTAATCCGGGTTGTGGCGGAAGCCATCAAAAAAGTGTTCCGCGTCGTAAAAGACCCGTCGACCTTGGGATTGGCAGTGCGCCACGGAGTCCGCGATCATGCGGAGGTTTTCTTCCAGCGTGGTGCCGAGGATTTCCGTGACTTGGAAGTCCCAGGTTTTGCCGACGATGGTGACAACGGGCGTGCCGGCATCGAGGAGGGCTTTCAGGCCGGTATCGGTTGCGGCCGGGCTGTTTTTGCGGCGGGTCATGCCGAAAGCGCAGACTTGGGTGTGCTTCAGCGGCAATGTTTTCACGGCCTGGAAGTACTCGAAATCCTTGGGGTTCGAGAGCGGGTAGCCGCCTTCGATGAAGTCCACGCCGAGTTCGTCGAGTCGCCGGGTGAGCAGGAGCTTATCTTGGAGGGAGAAGTTGACCCCTTCGCCCTGGCTGCCGTCGCGGAGGGTGGTATCGTAGAGAAAAACGCGTGCCATGCTGTCCTCGGATGAAACGAAAAAACCCTGAAGCATTGGCTTCAGGGCCAGGTATGTTGGTCGCAAAGACCGAGTCTGCCCCGAAGTTACTCCCCAATATGAACCGTAACGACCTTGCGCACTCCCTGCGCCGCGGTAATCACGATTCCGAAAGTGGCAACGATTCGGTTCATCTCAAACCCGAGGAAGAAATTCGCTGTATTCCAGAATGTAGGCAGTCCCCCTGGGAAAGTCAATTCCGCTCCCGATTAGTCTGTATCGCCTGGAGGCGGGACGGTGGCGGAGCCATGATGCTCGGTTCGCTCGGTTCGGGATGCTGGGCAGGCTTGGCAATGCCGTGCGGGGCATGAGAATAGGAGCGTGCGTCGGGCATTTCCGGTATCGTGGGAACGGGGCGATCCGGCGCGGCATCGTGGTCGGCTCGGTTTCGTGGATTGTTTTGTTCCCGTGGTCCGCAGCCTGTGCGTGGCTGTTTCCCGCCGGGTTGCCAACCGCAACAGTTTGACAGCCGAGGAGGTGCGTATGTGGTCCGCGATCGGTGGAAGTCCTATCGTCCTGTCCATCGTGGCGGGCGCGGTCAGCATGGCGAGCCCCGTTTGGACTCCGATGCAGTCGGTGTCTCGTGACCGCGATGCGTTCCGGCTTCTTCCCCATTCCCATTGTGCGGGGCAGTCCAGTTGTGCGGGGTTGCTCTACCCACCCGCTGACCGTGTCATCGTCCCGGTGTCCGCAACGCGATCCGACAAGCCGTCCGACAAGCAACCGACGATTTTGGAAGGCTATCGCCTGCTGCTCGCGGAATTCGACGAAAAGAACCAGGGCCACGGGCTGGATACCTTCCGAAACGTCGTGGCCGCGCAGCCGATGACCTATGGGCTGGTCTTGTCCTCGGAAGCGATTCGGCATCGACAGGAACACGATGCGGAAAGCGGTCGCCGTGTCCGGCAAGCGGCGCAGTGGCTGATGGATAACCGTGATCTGGACCAGGACGGCAAGCCGGGTTGGGGCATTCCGCAGGCGTGGGACGCATTCGCCGATGGCACGGAGAACCCGCCGCATACCGCATATACGATCACCACCGCCATCGTCCTGGAAGGGTTGTTGGAAGCTCTTGCCCTGGAAGAGTTTTGGAAGCCCGCGGAGCGGCAGGAGATGCGAAAATTGGTCACGAATGTTCAGTTGCGTTGGTGCCAGGAACTATGGGTCGAAGGCTTCGGTGGCGGGTTTTTCCGTTATAGCGTTCGTCCGAGCGACGCGGTGTTTTCCGTCAACGCTCCGGCGATGTATCTAGCCAGTATGGTGCGTCTCTTGCAGCAGCACGGTTCGACACTCGCGGAGGCGGATCGTGCGTTACTCGAACGGCGGACACATGCTTTGGCCAAAGCGATCCTCCGCACGGTTGAGCGACGTGGCGGACTACCCTACTGGCCTTACACACCCTTGCCTAACAAATTGAATCGCAAGGCGGCGAATGATTTGGTCCATCATGCCTATATCGTGTGGGGAGTCGAAGCCTATCGAGATTTCGCGGCCAACGTCACGATTCCCTGGACTCGCAAACAAGCCTTGCAGTCGTTCGATGCCTTCTGGCGGGATGGGACACTGGGACGCTTTGGGACCGATGACCCCGATGTCACGGCTGCGCAACTCCAGGCTGCTCCGCGACTTTGGGGAACAGGCATGGCTTTGGCCGTCTGCGCTCGGTACGGCTCCCCGGCGCAAGCCGACGCGGTGTATCGGGAACTGCTGCGACAGCATGGGCCGTTGCCCAAACTGCGGCTTTCCTCGGCGGCTAAGGTGGGGTCCGCGCCTTTTTATCCGCGGCATGCCGCCCATGTCCTATTGGGGTTGGCGCACGCGGCATTCGGCGAGAACGTGCAGGCGACCGTGCCCCGGTAGGGTCTGTTTTTTCGGTCAACGCCTGCGGAAATGGGAACACGCGCTGGACTGTGGGACAGCGCGTGTGAGGACATTCGGGGGAAGCCTTATGATCCGCCGCTGGCCGGGGCGTTCCCGCTGGTGGGGGCTGTGGCGGTGGCGGCCGGGCGGGGTTGTTCGTCCTTGAGCATCTGCTCGACAAACTGCACCCGCTCGGGGTCGTCTTTCCGCGCCTGGGCGATGAAGGCCGTCGCCTCCGCATTTTTACCGGGAATGCTCAGCGCAAACCGCAAGATTGCCCGGCGAACAATCGGAATCTTCTTGTGTGAGTCTTGCTGACCGTATTTCAACACGACCGGGGCCATGTCCCATTGCTGCCACTTCCGCAGATCCTCAATGGGTAGGTCGGCCATGTCGGGCTGGGCCACGAGCAACTTCATCGCTTCGAGGATCTGTTCCGGTGGGATCACATCGGGCCGATACTCTTTCAGGAATCGCAGCACTTTCAAGCCCGCATAGCGTACCGGGAACTCTTTCTTCGGGTCGGCCAGAATGCCGGTGACGTACTCCCAACCCGCTTTCGGGTCGAGCAGGATGTACCCCGCCAGAATGCCGTCGAGCCCGCTGCTGTAGACCCGCCCGGAGTCATCCAGCAACGCCCGCACGGTGGCCGCATCGGACGGTTTGCCACAATGACCGAGGATCAAACCGTACAACCCATACCGAGACGGCGGCGTGTTCGGGTCTTTCAACCATTTGAGAATCCGTTCCGCGGGGAGATCCTTGGCGACGACGCGGACATCTTTGTAGTCCGCGTTGCCGAACTCCATCAGGGCATCGGTGCCGATGACGAGTTCCTGAGCATCCAAGTACTGAAAGAAGAACCGCAGCTTTTCCGGGGTGGATTTCTCACGGACGACGATGGCCCCCTTGAGATACTCCGCCAGGACGCTCTCCTTGGGAACCGGCTCGCCCCGGTAGGCATCCAATTGCGCGAAGCCAAAATTGCCGAGGATCATCGACGAGGCCACCGTGGACGCGGGGAACTCGGCGGGCCGATTGTACAACGAGCAGAAGACGAGGAACTGGGACTGATCCGCCGGGGCATCAATGAACCGGGGGATGGTCAGCCGCTTTTTCCCGGTCAGATACGGATGCGGTTTGACAACGGTGTCGATGGTCAGTTCGGTTGTTCCTTTGGAGAAATCATTCAAATCACGTTTGGCATTGGTCATCGTTCCCAGCACGATGAAATCGGCTTGGTTCACTTCACCCGAGAGGGTTTGTCCTTGTGTGGAACAGAATGGGCAGGCGTGGGCCGGGACCGAAAACGCGAGAATCACGCTCAGGGTCACAAGCCATCCAATAGCGGGTCGACGCAGCGACTTCACAATCTACCTCCGATACCCGCGAGCGGGAACTGAATCAGGGGGCGGGATATAGTGCATTATCAGACAGCCTGTACCGTCAGGACAAGCGAGAAACCGATTTCCCCGGATGCCCAGACCCGAAGTGGGTGTCTCCGGTTTTGCGTGGGTCGGACAACCGGAGATGACAGTCCCCGGTTCGGTCTACCGCATCTTCACGCGTGCCGGTCTGCTTTGCGTGGTCAAGGACTCTCGGTATTCCGAATCAGAATGTCTGGTACGTCGTAGGCGGATTCACCGAGCTTGACCCGTTTGAACGGCCAGTATTCGGGAATGGTCACGGGAATGGGGCCGCTCTCGCCCACCAGGACGGTGTCAATAATCGCGGCAACACCGACACGCGATTGCCAGACGAGCGGTTGCCCCACGGCGAACGGGTCATCCTGCCCACCCCGGCGGAGTTCCTCGGCGGGGAACCAGCCGGTGCCGTACCCCACCTGGCTTTGCCGCCATTCATGCTCGAACGGGCTGCCTTCGAGTACCCGGCATCCTTCTTCCGCGGCCTCGGCAACCGTCCCGCCGGGGTGGCTCAGAGCGCGATAGATTCCGCTCACCCGGCAAGCCGCGTCATACTCTTTGCGAAACTCGGCATCTGGTGGATGGAGGCTCACGGTGCGGGCCGCGGTCACATATTGACCGTCTTTCAAAGCCGTTGCCTGGAGTACGCAATTCTCCCGTACCGGAACGGCTGTGAAGCCGCTGCGGCGAAACTTGCGGCCACGGCCATCGGCGACGACACTGATACCGACGACTTCCGCCCCACGATGCAGCAAACGATGGGCAATCTGCCCGGCGACTTCTTCCTCGGATTCCCCCGCTGACAGTGTACGGGCCGTGGCTTCCAACGCATGAGACACGAGTTTGCCCAGTCGCAAGTAGCGTTCCTGGTCGAACAGGGTGAGTACCCGCAAATGAGGCCGCAAGCGATCGGTGAGCAGGGGGATATTGGGGAAGGGCCGATCTCCCGCGACGCGCTTGCCGGAGACGATCTCGCCGATCAGCCCGGCGCGACCGTGTGACCAGTTCCATTCCTTTAACTGGAACCCCAAGCCGTCGAGTTCCTCATCGAAGAGGCGTTGCGTGTCGACGTTGCTACAGATCAACCAGCGTTGGCGGCCATTCGTGAACACGCCGGGCCGTTCGCTGTCGGCGATGAGGCCGCGGATGTTCATGCCGCCGGTGATCCAAGCCACATGAGCGGGCATCAGCAGGAGTGCCCATTCGCACTCCATCGCCTGGAGGATTTCGCCGATCACGGCCTGCTTGGCATCAATGTCGGCTCGGCGGAGGTTGAAATCAACGGAGGAATGCATGATCTTCCGCGGAAAGCGACTCAGGAAGGGCGGTCAACAGCAAGGGCGACCATAAGGCCAGGATACCGCATCGGCGGCGTAACGCTGGGCTAATTCCCGATAACGCTTCGCCACGGAGCGGGTGTATTCGAGTTCCTCGGGGCGGATGGGGCGGACCACTTTGGCCGGGACACCCATGACCACGGAGCGGGGCGGCACGATCAGACCGGGTGGCACCACGGCACCGGCGGCGACCACGCATTCTTCCCCGATCTCCGTGCGCCCGAGCAACTTGGCTCCAATCCCGATCAGGGAACCGGAACCGACACGCCGACCGTGCAGCACCGCCGCATGGCCGACCACGACATTCTCACCGATCTCGTTCGGAATACCGTAATCGCAGTGGACGATCACCCCGTCTTGCAGGTTCGACCCCGCCCCGATCAGGACCGGGCCGACATCGCCGCGCACGACCACCCCGTACCAGAGGCTCACCCCTGGTCCCAGTGTCACATCCGCCGTCACAATGGCGTTCGGGGCGAGAAAGACTTCACCAACTTGACGCATCGGTTCGATCCATGATGTTCTGATACACAAACCCGATGTGGGTGTCTCAAAATCTACACTTGTCGGACAACCG
>JAIXLE010000242.1 GCA_026931725.1 Bacteroidales bacterium | reverse complement strand
GCCCAACTCCGCGAGCGCTCGAGCCAGGTAAACATCAAATACCAGCGGGCGGGTTCCGCGATGGAGTGTGATGAGCCGGGTACACTCGGAACGAACCGCAGTCCATTTGCGTTGCTCGGTCAGCAGTTCCAAGAGTTGCGTAGCGGCTTCCCGACTGGTGCCAGACGTGGTGGCCTCCCGGAAAGCCCGTTCCGCCAGGATCGTTTGACCATCCCGCCGGGCCAGCCAGCCGACCAGTTCCCAGGTATCAGCCGTGAAGGGGGAACGAAACGGATCCGCGGCAATGGCCTGCAACAACAGATGGCTCAGCCCCGGCTCCCGTTGAATCGCGGCGGTCAGAGCCCGTGCCCGGACCACATCTTCGGGGCGAGGGGGCGACTTCTGATCGTCCGATTGCTGCGAATCCTGCGGATGAATGGCCCGGTAGAGTTCATCGACCAGCCCCAGGAGTTCGCGTGGCCGGTTGCTTTGACGATAATAGTGAACGATAACCGGAAACGCGGCGGGATTCTGTGTCGAACGAGCGACCGCCCGGAACGCATGATCGGCAGCGGTCGGGTTACGGGTCGCCTCTTCCGCGATGCGCACCCACCGGATCGCCTCAATCGTGGGGTGACGCTGGCTCAAGCCGGAGAGTGCGGATAGCACCTGCTCTCCGCGTTTCGCTTGTCGGAGGAGATCGGCGTAACGCTGATACGGTTCGGGTGCCAACGGACCCAGTTCCAGATAACGGGCGAGTGCCTCGGCGGCGGCGGCCGGTTCCCCACGCGCTTCCAGAACCCGCGACAAATGATCCGCCAGCCGATTCGCGGCATCCGGGTCGTGGGCACCATGCGGGTCCGCGTACCGTTTCGCGGCGGCGACGTAGGATTCCACGGCTTCCGCGAACTCCCTCCGGGCGGTGTAGGCTCGGCCCAACGCTTCGAGAACCTGGGCCTGTTGCCGATCGAATTCCTGAGCGGACGTGAATTCCTCCGACTGCAACAACGCGGAACGGTGCGCTGTTGCGAGCGTGAGTGCCTCATCCAATGCCTGTTTCACGCTGGTCCAATCGGCGGCGGCCTCTGCGGCACGGGCCAGATCCCGCAACAAGCCGAAGCGGATCGCGTACTGCTTCTGAATCCGTGGACTGGCAGCGGCTTGACGCAACGCGGAAACCGCCTCGGCGTACTTTTTCGATTCGTAAAGGAGTTTGCCGAGTTGATGGCCTGTCGTGGCATCGTCGGGGTCCAGTTCCAGAATCCGGCGAGCGGTGCGGATCGCGGCCGGATGGCGGCCCAGTTCCTCATACAGATTCACCAGTGGCCGGAGCGGTTCGGGAGCATCGGGGGCGAGCCGGGCCGCGGCCTCGAACGCGGTGAGGGCATCAACGGGCAACTCCCGCCGCTGTCGGAGCCAGCCGACCCCATACCGCGTGAGCGAATCCCGATGGGCCGATTGCGTGGGGGTCAAGGGCGTGAACGGCACCCGCATCGGGCGATCCGCAGGCGGCGGCACATCGGGAACAGCGGCCAGCGGGCAGAACGGAAGAAACAGTAGCGGGACCATCACGAGGCTCCGGGCGGGCAGGTGCGGCGAATTGTACCCACTCCCTCGGATCGTGCCAACGTGGGTCAAGTCGCGGTTGCACGGCTCCGAAACAGGCTCAGAATATCGAACCCCTCGGCGAGAAACTCCCGCACGGCCACGACATCGGTACGCAGTTGCGGGCGGTAATAGATCAAGATGTCCGCATGGGCTTCGACACAGATTCCCCGTTGGTTCTCGAAAAAGTCTAACACGGACTCTGTGAACACGGCCCGAATCGCTTCTTCGTCCACGCCTTGCAAGAGAAATGCGCGAGAAAACTGCGGGTGGCTGTCAAAGTGAATATCCTTGATGCCAAACAACTGGCCGATCCGGTGCCAGAAACTCTCGGGTCGGAGCGTAAACGCTGGCAGTTGCAGGCTTTCGGCTCGGAAACAAACCACGGTTTGCGTAACGACTTGCCGATTCTTTCCGCTGCCCAACGTGTAACTGTAATCGAAGATGGAGACATCCAGTTCCGTGGTGGTCCCGTGCAGGTGGTTCCGCACACGCGGCTGGCGGCCTTGCTGGAACAGGTACAAAGCCCGCAGTTCGTCCGCAAGCGGAGAGGAGGATTCCGCTTCAAAGTCGAACCCCAATTCCTCGGCCAGTTCCGCGAGAGCCAAGGTGCGTACCCGCTCCGCATAGACCGCATAAAGGATGACCCCCACCGCAAATAGCGTGATCGCCCCCGCGATGATGAACGGAAGAAAGACCATGAACATCACTCCATCCCCATTGCTCCGAATCTCACGCGTCGAGACTCGGCCCCTTCCGGTGAAGATTTCTCAGACGCAATCTTGATCCCAGCCGCCCCAGCACGGACAATCCACACCATCCCGCCCGATTTTTGATCCTCCCCCGATCGGAGCCGACCGTGAGACGATTGCTCCTCTTCACCCTGGTCCTCACCACGATGAATGTAACGGCAGCCGCGGACTATGCGGAACCCGAAAAATGCCCCCGACTCCCAAATTTCCCCGATCCGCTCACCACACCATCCGGGAAGAAGTGGACGACCCCCGCCGACTGGACCCAGCAGGGCCGATCCGAACTCCGAGAACTGTTTCAGCATTATATGTATGGCCGTTACCCGACCGTCAAACCGGCGGTGTCCGCGCAGCTCTTGTTTGAAGATCCATCCGCATATCATGGCAAGATCACGCTGCGAGAATATGCCGTGACCCTGGCGAAAGGCACGCAGCCAGTTCACGTTCTCCTCGCGTTGCCCAATGGTCGTTCCGGGCCAGTGCCGACGTTCGTGGGTCTGAATTTCACGGGGAATCACACGCTCACGGATCACCCGAAAGTGCGCATTCCGACAGAATGGATGCGACCAAGCCCCGTGGTGCAGAAGAACCGGGCGACCGCAGCGGGCAGGGGTGTTTCGCACCGTTGGCCATTGGAGACAATTACGGGCCGTGGGTATGCCCTGGCCACCGCCTACTACGGCGAGATCGTCCCGGATGATGCTAAAGTGGATGGCGGACTGAAAGCCGTTCTGATGGCGCGTCCAGCAACCGATGTGCCCGGCGATGCGACCGGCGCGATCATGTCCTGGGCGTGGGGACTGCATCGGATGGTCGACCATCTGACGACGGTGCCAGAAGTCGATGCGAAGAAAATCGCCGCCGTCGGCCATTCCCGATTGGGTAAGACAGCCTTGCTCGCTGCGGCATTCGATGAACGGATTGCCGTGGCATTTCCGAGTCAGTCCGGGTGTGGCGGAGCGGGGCCGAGCCGCAATCACAATCCGAAAGCGGAAACCGTGAAGCGGATCACAACGGCCTTCCCCCACTGGTTCGCCCCGAATTTCTCACGCTTTGCGGACGATACAGCCCGGTTGCCGTTTGATCAACATGAGCTGGTCGCCCTGGTGGCTCCCCGTCCGGTGTTGTTCACCTGTGCCACCGAGGATCAATGGGCCAATCCGCCCGGTCAGTTTGAGGTGCTGCAAGCGGCGACTCCGGTGTACCGCCTGTTGGGCGTGGAAGGCTTGCAGGCAACCACTTTCCCCGCCGAGAACCAGCTGATCGCCAGCCGTCTGGGCTACTGGGTCCGCCCCGGCAAGCACGACATGAGCCCCGCGGACTGGCAAACGTATCTCACCTTCGCGGATCAATGGCTACGTTGAGAGAACCGCTCACCCGGTCCCTCCGTACCCGCGGCAAACAAAGACCCCATCACCACGAGAGAACGGTATCGCGCGTGGTGATGGGGCCAACTCAGTACGATCAGTTGACCGCCATTAAGTAACGGCGCAGTGTGGCGTTGAGCGTTTCGCAGCGGGCTTGCCAGGTCCGCAGGTCATCGGGCATAAAATCTTTCAACGGTCGGAATGCCACCAGCACAGTCACCCGATTCGCGTCGATTTTATTCAAGGTGAGAATGATTTCGATCGGTTCCTGCCCGCGGGGAATCGTGGGTCGCCGCATCGCGGAAATCCAGCCCAGGATGGCACTCCGGCTTTGCGGTTGTTGTGGCTCGTATCGCGCGGGCATCCCGACGCGGACCCGCACGAGGCCCGGTTCACTTTCCACGGCTTCCGCGCCGGTATCGTCAATAAACCCCTTGAGTTTCGCGGTCGCCAACCGTTCCGGCATCATCGCTTCAAATCGGTCGGAGAACACGAACCGATCTTCCAGTGTTGACTCCACTGCCAGCACGCATTCCACGATTTCTTCTTGAGGCGCAGGCGGGGTGTAGTTTACCGGGGCCGATTCCGCCCAAATATCCATGCCGATCGCGCGGCCATAAAATTCAGCCAATTGACGGAAAGACTGGGGGCGTTCGTTGGGGAACTTGGCCAATGCCATCAGCACGGCCGTTTCCACTTCCGTGGGAACATCCCGCACACCCCAGCTTGCAAAAGGGGGCGGCGGTTCATGAACGTGCGCGGAGAGGAGCATGTCTTGCGCATCGTACTCAAACGGGAGATGGGAAGTCAGCATCTCGTAGAGGATGACCCCGACTCCGTAGAGGTCACCTCGGCTATCGACGGCATCGCCGCGGATCATCTCGGGACTGACGTAGGCCGGTGTCCCACAGGCAAAGATCTGGCCACGGCCAGTTAAGTCCGCCAGTTGGATGTGCGGTTTGCTGGTGAACCCGGCGAAACCGAAGTCCATGACTTTGAGCGTCATGTTCGGTTGGCCGGGGTTGAGGATCATCAGGTTCGCGGGCTTCAAATCCCGGTGGACGATATGGGCGGTTTGGGCCGCTTGCAGCGCATGGCACAACGGCCCCAAGATGAGCCCGACAAAATCGGGCGGGAATCGGCGAAACTGCGTCAACAACTCTTCGAGGGTCTTGCCTTGTAAGTATTCCAGCACGAGGCACGGGCCGAGCGGGTCATCCAAGGATGCATCCCAGAACTGAACGACGTTCGGATGCTGAAACGATTGCATCGACCGCACTTCGTTATCGAAGAATTGTCGAAATCGGGGTGTCTGAGTGATATGCGGCTTGATCCGCTTGACCACAACGGGCGTATGCGGTGGAGTGGTCGGGCGGGCCAAAAACACATCAGCGTTGCTGCCCGCACCGAGAAACCGCAGGATCTGATACCGCCCCAGCGCGGTCATCCCGATTACGTCATTCACTCCACCCGATTTATGATCTGGGGTGTGAGGTGAATTGGGCGGGTTTCGGTCGGACAAACCGGGCGGCCGCATGAGTCCTTCCTCAGGATCACAGCAAAAGTGCGCTATTCGGTATGCATCCAACAGTAGTGTGTATTCACCCGTCACGCAACCAGTCACCTGTTGCAATTATACCGAATTTGCCGAACATCACGACACATCATCCTGACTCCACCGATAGCGTACCGAAGCAGTAAACTGTTGGCCGGGCAGGAGTTCCCGCCAGCCGGTGTTCGGCACCTGCTCCTGAAGATGGGCCGCGTCCGTAATGCAGGAATACGGCTCAATCGCCACGGCTTTCCGGTGAACCGGCGTGAACAGGATCAACTTCTCGAACGTCGCATCGGCTTCCACCGTCAGCGCGGCTTGGCGACCGGGAGAGCGGAGTTGGGCCACCGCTCGCCACCCATCGGGCCGCATGGGGACGTGGGCCAACCCCCCATACAGATGATCCAACGACAGCGGGCCAATTTTTCGACGTGTTTGAAAGTCCAACTCCGGCGGCGCTGGCACTTCCTCACCCGTGGGCAGGCTGTCCCGCAGGGGCCAGAGTGTCGCCGCGGTCGATTGCAACTCCCAGGCATCGACGAGGGAATCCGGGTCGGCTGGCAACCGAAAATAGGGGTGGTAGCCGATTCCGAACGGCAGGCGTGCCGGTCCCGGATTCTCGACCACGGCATCCACTTGAAGTGATGAGGAAGACAGGCGATACGTCAAATTCAAAATGCAATCGGCGGGCCACAGATCGCGGGAGGCGGGGTCATCCACGGAGAGGCGGAACTGGCCAGTGATTGTGGCTTCCGTAGCCCCGGCTTGGGTGTCGAGTACCCGCCAGGGCACACGCGGCGCAAATCCATGAATGGCATTCGCCTGAGTCGAATCGTTGAGCGGCAGTCGGTAGGTTTGGTGGGCGGTTTGCAGCCGACCCGCTTTCAGACGATTCGGGAACGGAAAGAGGACCGGATGACCACTGCGGGTCGGGACCGGGTTCGTCTCCCAGTCCGGCGCGACATAAAACAAGTCCCCCCATGATCCCGAATCGGCGCGCACTTGCCAGCGAAGGCAGTTGAAGCCCGCGAACGGCCAGACTTCCGCCCGGACGTGGTCATTGGTGAGAACATAGACCGCCCCAGTCCGTTCGCCCGCTTTCCCGGTCCTCGTTTCAATGTGGAAACTCATCGGTAGCCTCGCGGGTCGATCGGCACATCCGCCATTCTCGATCACTATACGGATTCGTGGTATCCAGCCACCATACGGAACCGCGGACGACAGCCCCGGTTGGGGGACTCGTTAAATTTCTCACGCTTCCGCACAGGGGATTCGTACCATAGGGGTATCTGGTTTCCTTCGCTTGCGCGGTGATTGTCTATGGCTTCTGCACTTGCCATCTCGGCTGTTCCCAATGCATTGGGGCGATTCGGCGCGTTCGGCGGTCGGTTCGTACCAGAAACGCTGATGTTCGCGCTGGAAGAACTCGATGCCGCCTACCGGGAAGCCAAGCACGACCCCAATTTTCAGAACGAATATCGTCGGCTCATGGCGGAATACGTTGGCCGACCCAGTCGATTGTACTTCGCGGAACGTCTGACTCAGGAAGCGGGCGGTGCCCGGATTTATTTGAAGCGGGAAGATCTGAACCATACCGGCGCACACAAGATCAATAATGCGATCGGTCAGGCGTTGTTGTGCCAGCGGATGGGGAAGCGTCGCGTCATCGCCGAGACGGGAGCCGGGCAGCACGGGGTCGCCTCCGCAACGGCCGCGGCACTCTTTGGCCTGAGTTGCCGAGTGTACATGGGTTCGGAAGATGTCCGCCGACAGGAACTCAACGTCTTTCGGATGCGGGCGATGGGGACGGAAGTTTTCCCCGTGGAGAGCGGTAGCAAAACCCTCAAGGATGCCACCAACGAGGCGATGCGGGAATGGATGAGTACGGTCGAACACACGCACTACATCATCGGCAGCGTGGTCGGGCCGCATCCGTTTCCGATGATGGTGCGCGATTTTCAGTCTGTCATCGGCGAGGAAACCAAAGCCCAAGCGATCGAGCAGATTGGCCGATTGCCGGATGTCGTGGTCGCCTGTGTCGGCGGCGGTTCCAACGCGGCGGGGATGTTTTATCCGTTCGTGGATGATGCCGCGGTCGAACTGGTCGGTGTCGAGGCGGGCGGTCGCAGTGCGGCGGCCGGGCAGCACGCGGCCACCTTGAGCTATGGGCAACCCGGCGTGCTGCACGGCAGTTTCAGCTACGTTTTGCAAAACCCGGACGGGCAGACCGCCGAGGTCCATTCCATCAGTGCGGGGTTGGACTATCCCGGTGTCGGCCCGGAACATAGCTACTGGCACGATGCGCACCGCGTCCGCTACACCAGCGTCACCGATGCGGAGGCGTTGGAAGCCTTCCGCTTGTGCGGTCGCCTGGAAGGGATTTTACCCGCATTGGAAACGTCTCACGCCATCGTCGAGACACTGCGGATCGCGGCTAAACGGCCCAAGGAGGATGTCGTGGTGCTGTGCTTCAGCGGTCGCGGCGACAAAGACTGTGCCGAAGTCGCCCGGCTCATGGGGTAATTCCCCACGGAATCCAAACCCGGTTCACGATGCCGAACCGGAGCGGTCTGGTAACCCGCCGCCCGATTGCATATACCAACCGATAGAATGCTCACCCAGGCCATTCGCCATTCGAGGAATTTTCGAGATGTTCTCTGCTCGCTCGCCCCGCGACTTCATGATGATCCCGCCCGGCACCGGCGAGCCCTCCGTGGCCAACATGATTGTCGAAATCCCCAAAGGTCGACGCACCAAGTTTGAAATCGACAAGGCCACCGGCCTCATCAAGATGGATCGGTATTTGTACAGCTCTTCGGTCTACCCCGGAGACTATGGCTTCATCCCGCAAACCCTCGCGGACGATGGCGACCCGCTCGATATTCTCGTGATGGTGAACGAACCGACGTTCAGCGGCTGCCTCATCGAAGCCCGCGTGGTCGGCATCTTCAAAATGCGGGACAAGGGGTCCAACGATTTCAAGGTTCTGGCCGTGCCGAACAAAGACCCGCTGTTCGACTCTATCCGCAAGCTCGACGATGTGCCACCGCACTTCCTACGGGAAGTCGAACACTTCTTCAGCACCTACAAGCAGCTCGAAGGCGTGCAGACCGAACCGCTCGGCTGGGCCTCCCAGGAAGACGGAGCCGCCGAAGTGCGTGCCTGCATCGACCGCTTCCGCAAGACACTCGGGAACTTTTAGCGTGACCCATCCTGGGGTGGAAACGCCCCCTGGAGGGTCCATTTCCGTTCTCAGGTTCTCAGTGAATGCGGGAATTTTCCGCGTCGGCACTACTCACGTCGCGGCGGAATCCGTATTATGGGAACACACGAATCTGAGGGATCAGAACCGATGCTGGTTGCGATGACGAATGCGATGCTCCATTCCACCCGCGTGGCGATTGCCGCCGGGGTGGGGTCCGTCGTCGTCGGAATCGCAGCCGTTGCCGCAACCGCCAGCGCCGCAGCAGCCGTTGCCGCAGCAGCCGTCGTTGTTCCTGATTGATCCTCCGGTTCTCGCCGAATCGTCTCACCGGCCCCGGAGTGATCCTCCGGGGCCGGTTGCGTTTCGACTCCGGTTTCGATGCTCGTTTCGACCCATTCGACCAAAAGGTTCGTCATGCCAACGGCCCCGATCACGTTCTCCGTCCAATCCCAACGCACCGGCGATTCCCCGATCAGCGCCCTGATTCAGCAGGCTCTCAGCACACCGGGGTTGATCTCCTTCGCGGCCGGGCTTGTGGATGAACCCTCTCTCCCCGTCACGGAAACGCGTGATGCGGCGGCGGCCCTGCTGAGTGATCCCCGCACGGCACGGGCCGCGTTGCAATACGGGTCCACGCCTGGCTACCGACCACTGCGGGAAAAGGTGCTGAATCTGGTCTGCACGGCCGACGGCATCACGCCCGAGGCCATCGCCACCACTGCGGATGAGGTGCTGCTGACTTCGGGTTCGCAGCAGTTGCTTTACCTACTGGGCGAGGCGTTGTGCAATCCGGGCGACATCGTCATCACGGAAGCGCCGTCGTACTTCGTCTATCATGGTGTGCTGGCCAGCCAAGGGGTCCGGGTGCTTACCGTACCGATGGACGCGGGCGGACTCGATCTCACGGCGTTGGAAGAACTACTTCTGCGACTGGAACACACGGGCGAACTTCGCAAAGTCCGTTTGATCTACACGGTCGATTACTTTCAAAACCCCACCGGCTTGACGCTCGCCGCGGAACGCCGACCCCAACTCCTCGCACTGGCGCAGCGGTTCAGCACGGATCACCGGATTTTGATTCTGGAAGATGCCGCGTACCGGGAACTGCGTTACGGCACCGAAGACTTGCCCAGCATCAAGCGGTACGACACCCGCAACGCATTCGTCATCTACACCAGCACTTTCAGCAAGCCGTGTGCGCCGGGCTTCCGCACGGGCTACGCCCTGGTGCCACGCGAGTTGATGCAGCCGCTCTGTAACCTCAAGAGCAACCACGACTTCGGCAGTAGCAACTTGACTCAGCATTTACTCGATCATTTGGTCGGTTCCGGGGTGTATGCCCGGCAAGCCGAAAAGGTGCGAGCGGTGTATCGGAAGAAGAAGGACTGCATCGTACAAGCGTTGGAGCAAGAGTTTGCGGACTGGCCCGCGGTCCAGTGGACCAACCCGACCGGCGGTTTTTACGTCTGGTTGACCCTCCCCCCACACCTGAACGCGGGACCATCCGGGGAACTGGTGAAACGGGCCGTGGAGCAGGGGGTGATCTACGTTCCGGGCGCGTTTGCCCATGTTCCCGATACGTTCGGCGAAACGGTACGGAACAATGAAATTCGGCTCTGTTTCGGCATCGCCACGGAGGAGCAGATCAGCGAAGGCATCCGTCGCCTCCGCGCGGCCTGCCGGGGTCTGGAACAACCCCAGGCTCACGCAAAACCGCGGGAGTGTGTGACTACTTGATGGGCGAAGCATTGCCCGGAGAGATCAACGGCGGGGCGGTGAGCGGGAGGGTCGCATTGGGCGGCCCACCTGCGGGCTTGGGCTTCGGAGTGGGTGCCGGAACCGGGGCGGTGGGTGTGACCGTGGTGGTCGGCTTCACCGAGGTCGATGGTCGGGCTGTTCCGCCGCCGGTCATGCGGCCGCTGCCCTCGACACGGTCGATGATCGCGGAAGGGGTTTCCAGGTCGATGATGACTTCCTTTTCGTACACGTCCACACTGCGATTGGAAGCCTTGTCCACGAAGGAAGCCCGGACGTAGAAGTGCCAAAGGTTTTTGTCCTCGACTTCCCAAACGTACCGGCCCGTGTCCGCGATCGGGGTCGGCGTAATCAGCTTCCAGGCCGCATCCGGGGCGTTCGGTGTCTCGGCGTAGCTCAGCACGATCGGTTCGGGCATCGGGTTCTTGTCCTTGGCATCCCATTCGATCTCCACACGCGGGCCAACCGCGCCGCCGGGAGCCACCCGGATCGACTTCAGCTTGATGTACGGCAGTTCCGTATCCACCTCAACGAGGATTTGGGCCGGGTCATTCGCACGGGGGTCGTCCTGCTTGCCGCCCGCCCCGTTGACGGGAATGACGATGAAGCCGTACAGCCCATCCTTCGGCGCGGTGAACTTCATCCGAATGGTGGGGTCCGGCGTACTCGGGTCAATCGGCTGGGCCAACGGTTCCTCGGCGAACTTGCGCCAGCCGCTCTTGCCTTCGTTCACCCACAGATGCGCAGCCTTCACGCCGGAGCGGGTCACACGGGTCAACTTGCTGGCAATCGTGAGATTGACGTTGTTGACATAGTCGATCTGCGGTCGATTGGGCGTGGCACCGTAGGGGTCGCCAAAGCTGCCGGAGATCGGGTTCGATGTGGTCGTCCCGTTGTTCGGCAGGACCAGGGGCCGCGAGGCCATTTCCAGCCCGGCGCGGTCCTTCGCCACGATGCGGACTTCGAGCGGTTGCGACGGCGACAACCCCTGCCAGGTGTAGCGGTCCCGGAGGTTCAGCGGCCGCGGGTTGATCGGACTCCAGTTGTTGGAACCCTGCCAGCGGACTTGCAGCACCACCCCTTCGGGGTCCGCGTTCTCGTCCGAGACTTCCCATTGCACCCCGCTCGCCCCAGCGGGTTCGAGTCGGACCAGAGGGGGGCGGGTGTCGAAGACAATCTTGTACTGGGCAGATAATGCCGCGTCGGTCGGGGTCACGTCCCCATCCGGGTAGACGAACTGTAGGGCGAACTCATACGCCCCATCGGACGGGCTGGCATACCGGAACCCTCGCCGGTTGCGATCCGAGTCGATGACATCCAGATCCGCCAGGGCTTTTTCGGCAACGAGTTCAAAGCGTCCCCGCTCACGAGCAGCATAAAACCGCAGCTTGGCAGGCCGCGGCGACATGGCCTGAATCCGGTCGACGGGCACCGGGAAGTTAATCTCACGCAGCGGCCAGTACCGGACATCGCCGGAATCCTGAGCCCAAAGCGTACCGCCAGCCAGGACGAACGCCGTCAGGGTGAGTGCCAGGATGTCTCCGCATGTCCGCCGCATGGCCAACCTCCCCCGTCGGGCCCGCGGCCACGGTCCGAACAGGAACAGTGTTTCTGGTAACTGCTGTATCGGTCGGATGGGCGGCGCGAGTTTACCGATTCTGTCAGCACAAGCGACAAACTCGCCACAAACAGCAAAAGCCTCTCGATTCTTCATCGAGAGGCTTCGGTTCGCACGATTCCCCTACCCACCGCCATACCGACAGGCGATCACACCCGGTTAGCTCTTGGCCATCTCCTGCGGTTCATGGGTCGCGGGTTCCACAGACACCAAATTGCGGGCGATCAGCCCTCCCAACACGGGCACGAACAGCAGACACGCGAGCGATTTCGTCCAACTCAGGTTCCGCAGCAGCGACCGGGCCGCTGGCGAACCCGCGGTTTCCTGCCCGTTGGCCACGACCCGCACATCCGCGGCCGCGGAGAACTCCAACTGGTTGTCAAAATCCAGTGCCTGTGCCCACGCCGCTGACCGGACCTGACCGGGTGACTGCCGGTTGAACCGATAGCCCACTTTCGTACTGGCCACGGAGCCGAACAGCCGTTCGCGGATGCAGCAACCGGGAATGTACCCCAATAGCATCGTCATCATCAACAGGCTAAAGATCCACAAGCCCATGAAGACAGCCACCCCGGCATGCAACAGAAAGCCCATGATGATAATGTACGGTCGCAATCGTGTCCACACGAGGAACGGCAACCCCAACTCGGCAACGAAGGTAAAGCCCACCCCCAATGCCGACGCGATGGCGAAGACCGGCCGTGATTGCACCATTTGCCGCACGAGATACTCGTACCAATGATAGTGAATCAACGTGAACTCTGGGTTCACCAGCGTATCCCAGTAGGCCATCGTGTTCCACCAAGCATCCCCCTTCAGCTTCGACAGCCCCGCGGCCATGTAGATGAAGCAGAAATGGACCTGCAACAACCGCAATGCCAGCCCCGCGGAGACACTCTCTGGCGGACGATCCAGAAACTGCTGGGTGACGGGGTCAATCGTGCCGGTGCGGGCCAGGCTGTTCCGCGCGGCTCGATAGCGGGCGATCAGGCGATCGACCGACAGGGCCGCTCCGCTGTTGCCGATCATCAGATAGATGAGCAGAATGTTCATCATCGTATCCATCCCGAACAGCACCTGTTGCGTCCGATGGATGTAGCTGATCGCGGCCAACCAGGTCAGAATCGACGTGACCCGCGTGCAGAAGCCGATGGCGAACAGGAACATGATGACCAGAATCACCCCGTGCGCCACGGCCATGCCGGTCGGGTCCGTGATGTGATACCACAGCGAGAAGATTGGCGATCCGAGACGATAGGCAAATCGTTCTTCCGAACCCCAATAGTCGAGGTAGTCGATCCGCTGGGCACGCTCTTCCGCCGTCACCGTGGTCAGATCGCGGAGGAACTGGAGGAACGAAGTCCGCCCAACTGGCCCCAGTTCAATCAGGTGAAAGATGACATATTGCCGATCTTCCTGCACAGCCGGGAGCGATTGGAAAAAGGTTTCGATCTCGGCGGCCAAGGCCGTTCGGCTGTTCGGCCCTTCCTCCGGCAAGTTCGTCATGAACTGCTGCACATCCGGCCCCGAAATGGTCTTCGTGGCATCCGGTTTGTAGTGGATCATGTCCCCGAGTTGCTTTTTCCGCACGTCGGGATCACCGCTCAGCATGGCGACGTAGGCGAGGCCGCCCTGACTGGCCACCTGATTGTTGAGCTGACCAAGTCGGTCGACATAAGCCAGCGCCGGTTCGAGTTTAGTCCGGTCACTCGGCAACCCGCGAATCCATTTCATCACCGCGGCCCGGCGATGCGGATATTCTGGCACGCGCGCTCCGCGCAAGGTTTCCTGCCAGGCTCCTTCCCCCCAAAAGTCTCCAATGTGCAGGGGGGACTCGTTCCGCTCCCGATTGACGTAATCCAGGCCGTACCAGCCGTTCGGCCCGAAGAACGCTTGCAGGTCGAAGCAGTACGCCAGATGCACATAGAGGACGGCAAACCCGGTCACGAGCCGGATGAACCCGAGGGTCGTCGGATCAACCGGGGCAAACCAGAAGTTCAACCATTTCCGAAATGGGTTCGTCGAGTTCATGGGTGGATCCTCCCCCAATCGAAGGCAAAGCCTGCATGTTTGGACAGATAATCGGTGTAATCCGGGCTATTGGGCACGGATGGGTCCGGCACCGGGGCGATCGGCACCAGCCAGTACAACATCGGGTCTTGTGGGTCGAGCAGTTTGCCATTCGCGTCGAAATCCCCACAGAAGTACGGCCGATACCAGATCGGAGCGTAGACATCCGCGCCATTGTGGAACGCCAGCGGACTCGCGATCCGGTGTTCGACCCGATAAATCTTCACCTCAACGACTTTTCGCCCCGGCCCGGAATACTGATGGGCCAAATGTCGAGCATACGACGGGAACATATAGCGGGAGATGTGCGCGAGCGGCACCCGATACTGCAACTGGGGTGAGTCCACATTGGTCAGAATCGGAATCGGCGTGGGTGCGTTGCCCGACGAAGTATAACTGGCCACCGTGCGGCGCGTGTACACATCGTGCTGCTCAAACGATTCCGCCGTCAGCATCCCCGGCATCGTCGGTGCTACCATTTCCGTGATGGACAGCCGCCGATAGTACGCCTGCCCCATCGGGTCTTTCATATGCTCGTCCCGGCGGGGGAGAGTGATCCATTCCCGGACGATTTTCGGTTTGCCGGTCGCGGGGTCGATCTCGTCGAGTTCGTACTTCAACAGCACAAACAGATGACTCGCCGGGCCAGGCTCGGGGGAGTAGAAGTGGTAGGCATTGCGGAGATACAGGAACCACAAATACGGCCTGTAAATCCGGTAGCCCACCTGATTGGTCAACCAGGGAGTCGGATCCGGCCAAGTCGTCGCGGTGAGAATGCCACCAAAGTGAAACAGCACCAGTAACGAAAGTAGGGAATACCGAGGCGTGCGGGGCATCGCCGCCAACCCGGCCCCGACACAACCCAAGACCGCCACGACGGTAGCGAGGAATCGCCCGGAATCCCAGTGGCCCGGTAGCCCACCCACGGCCAATCCGGCCGCCACGCCACCGATCAGCCAGCCCAGCGGCAATCCCGGCCGCAGCGACACGGCCGCCCCCGCGATCAAGGTTCCCAGGGCGACCAGAATCAGACGTGCGGTATCCAGCGCGGGCACCGAGCCGATGGCCGATGCCAGCACCCCCAAAGCCGCGGCAGCCGCACACAAGCCCACCCCCAGGCCGCCGGTTCGATAAACCGTCTTGGGATCCGTGGGAGGAATCACGTCATCCACCGTCGCCGGGGGGCCAGTCCTATTCATGGCACCCTCCTTTGTGAGAAAACAGGGGTGTAGTCCGGTCAGACCGCGATCAGATTCCAACCTATTCAATCGGCTCAAACGGGTGGGCTCACTCTGTCAGAACTGCGGAGCCAGCGAAATGTTAGCGGGGCACACGGCATCTGCTCGGCGTGACCGTTCCCGTCTAATCAGCAGCGGCGCGGGGCCGTATTCCCGCTCCACGACGGATTGTAACGATGATGCAGAATACACGCCCTTAATATCGTGCCAATCAGCCGATACGTCGTAGAGTTCCCAAATTATAGTTGACCATCTCCCTTTCCCAGTCTAATATCGTCTACGCCGATCGCCACACGCGAAAAGTTTATCTGTCCCTCCTGGATTAACATGCCTCTTCACATGGGTGAAGAGGCAACGGGGGTTGATTCAGGAGTTGATCGGCGGGGCGGACTGTTTTTCAACCGGATTTTGGAGGGGTTGCGGCGATGTACACAATGGTTCTCATGATGGCGATGTCGACGGGTGGTGATGATCTGGCTTTCGGTCGCAAGAGCTGCAATGGCTACAAC
>JAIXLE010000150.1 GCA_026931725.1 Bacteroidales bacterium | reverse complement strand
TGGACGACTACCTGAACTGGTTCGAAGCCACCCAACTCGACACGTTGAGCGAGAATTTTCTCGAAGTCACCAGCCCGCCCACAGCTCCCAAACGGACGGATCCGCTCAGCCTCCACCTCGACGCCATCGAAAACCGCGGCTGGTAGCCGGGCGTTCCACGGGCAGGGATTTTCTTCCGGAAATCCGTTCGAGAAGTTCGTGGCACCAGCCAGGATGTTCCGGCTCTGCCGGTTCTTCACGGACGATTGGCGTGGCGCTGCGTTCCGCCCACTCCCAGAGATCTTCTCCGGTTGGATGGCCGGCCTTTTTCTTTTGGGCGGTTGTTTTCATGTGAGGCTGTGATTGATGCGGATCAGGGCGCGGAAGACTCCCTGGATCACGAGTTCCTGCGCGGGGATCAGGTCCGGATACTTCGGGTTCTCGGCCCGGAGAAACGGGCGATTTCTGTTAACGAGATACCGTTTGAGCGTTGTTTCCCCATCAATGAGAGCCGCAACGATGTCCCGGTTTCTGGGTTCGGCGAGCTCAAGGATGACGATATCCCGGTCGAGGATGCCGGCATCGACCATGGAATCCCCCCGCACTTCCAAAGCGAATGTGCGCGAGTTCTTTGGGAGACGAATGCTGTCCGCATCAACGGTGATGCAGCGGCCCGGTTGCTCGACCGCATCGACTGGCAATCCCGCCGGGATTGCTCCAAGCAGCGGGATATTCAGCCAGCGCGGGGTGTGGGGATCATTGAGGAGCATGGACCGGGCGCGTCCGCCCGCGCGGTTCAGGAACCCCTTTTTTTCAAGCGCCATGATGTGCCGGGTTGCGGCGAACGGGCTCGAAAATCCAAACTGTTGCTGGATCTCCCGCACCGTGGGCATCGCAAAACCTTCTGTCCTCCGCTCCCGGATATACTCCAGAACTGCCGATTGCTTATCAGTGAGGCGCATGGTGTTCATATGAACACTTTTGCAGGCCGCCGTCAACTGCTATCCGGATTATTTGCGGGCCCCGTAAGCGTTGTTGCGGTCCGCGACGAAGAGATCCGCGCCACGCCGCTGGAGGACAAAGGTGTTGTTGTCCCCATACTTTGTCCACGGGCCGGGGGGCACGTCGCGGGCTTCCACAAACTTCCAATCCGTGACGTCTTTGCTGCCCATGCCGAGGTAGTCGCGCACGGCGGGCGAAACATCGAGGCCGGCCCCCTGGTTGAGGTTCGGGAGGGGGATGGCGTTGCCGAAGACATACTGCCAGTGATCGGTGCGGAAAGGCCCGCAGTCCTCCCATTGGGCATAGGCGATGCGGTTCCGGAAACGGATGGCGAGCCATCTTCCCTTGCAAACCGATTTGCCCGGGCGCTCGAAAGCCTGCTTGAACCATGGGATGGCTTTGCGGGACTCCGGCTTCGTGGTTCCGCGCGTCACATCGTTGTAGGGAAGCGCGACGTAGAACGGATTTTGGCGAGGCACAAATCCCTTTGGGACAAAATTTCTGCGGGATTCGGGGTCGGGATTATCGTAGCCGCCGTAATTTGCGGCCCACCTCGCATCCCAGGAACTTTTATAGTTGGGAACCGGATTCCGGGGTGTCGGGCGTTCGCCAACCCAGAAAACCGTCGTCACCACATTTCTTTTCCAGGGAAACCGGTTGAAGCCGGAGCGGAAATTCGTCGGGGCAACCACCTGGGGTTCGACTTTGAGTATGGCATTCTCCCGCAGGGACATCGCATACCGTTGAAAATCCTGCCCGCTTTCCGCCCGGACACACGTCGGCACCAGGGCCAATCCTGCCAGAATCGTGGCTGTCAATCGTCGGTTTGTCATGCGCTGGAAAGAACCTACAGTATCCACGCAAAGAGCAACCTCGGCAAATGAAAAAACCCGGTGCCACCCTAGAGCGGAAGCCCGCGCGGTGGAACTTGCTCACCGCCTGATCCGCCAGCGTCCGTCTCCGACGCTGAGAACTTCGATGCGGACCGGGCAGAGACCGGCGGCATGGAAACCGAGTTTTTTGGCGACGCCGGTGGTGACATCCAGATTCCGCTCCCCGATGAATGGACCCCGGTCGTTCACGCGGACAACGGTCGAGCGTCCGTTGCGGAGATTGGTGACGCGCACTTTGCAGGGGAGCGGGAGGGTTTTGTGTGCGGCCGATTTCGACCAGGCATACTGGCTTTCGCCGATCGCGGTCTTTCCTGGGAAGAAAACAAGAAAACTCTCATCGTAATGCGAGGCGAGCCCCTCCTCGACATAGCCGACCGCTTCGTGCGGAGTCATCGGAGTATAGGAAACACCCCGCACGGTATAAGGC
>JAIXLE010000105.1 GCA_026931725.1 Bacteroidales bacterium | reverse complement strand
AGACAGTTCAGGACATACAATCGGGAGATCGTGCATCATGGTTCGTCTGTTCGGCGCTCTATTCTGTGTTCTCACCGCTCTGGGTGGTGAAGCCATGGCGGCCTCGCCCGTCATCAATAACATCCTGCCGCGCGGTGGACAACGCGGCACGGAAGTGACTGTTATGGTCACAGGTCAAAACCTGGAAGATGCTCAGGAAATTGTGACTTACTATCCGGGCATCACCGTCACGAAGATTGAACCGGCCAAAAATAATCGGCTCGCCGTGACCTTGAAAATCGCGGCGGATTGCCGACTCGGAGAGCACGCCTTCCGCATCCGCACGGCCAGCGGCATTAGCACTCTGGATACCTTCTGGGTCGGTGCCCTGCCCGTCGTTGCGGAGAAAGAGCCCAATACCGAATTCGATAAAGCCCAACCGATTCCCATGAATGTCACCGTTCATGGGGTCGTGCAGTCCGAAGATGTCGATTACTTTGAAGTCGAGTGCAAAAAAGGTGAACGCCTTTCCGTTGAAGTGGAAGGAATGCGGCTTGCGACAACTTTCTTTGATCCGTATGTCGCTATCCTCGATGCCAAACGGTTTGAATTGGCCACCGGAGATGACGCTCCAACAACGAATCAGGATGGCGGTTGCTCTGTTGTGATCCCCGCTGATGGGAAGTATTACGTCCTGGTACGGGAATGCTCCTATGGTGGTAATGGTGCCTCGCATTACCATTTGCACGTTGGGAACTTCCCTCGGCCCACAGCGGTCATCCCCGCGGGTGGCAAACCGGGTGAAACTGTGGAATTCCGCTTCCTCGGCGACCCCAAAGGTGAGTTCACCCAAAAAGTGACCCTGCCACAAGGCGATCCTCCGTTGTATCGCTTGCACGCGCAGACACCCGATGGGATTCACCCCGCTGGTTTTCCGATTCGGATTGTAGACCTACCGAATACGATTGGCAGCGGTCAGAACTTGGATGGTGCCCATGCCACGGTTGGCCCCGTACCTGGTGCCTTCAACGGTTTCCTGGCGAAGGCGGGCGACATCGGCTGTTTCCAATTCACGGCAAAAAAAGGACAATCTTTTGAATTTCGTTGCCTGGCACGGGCAATCGGTTCCGCACTGGATTCCGTACTGGAAATCCAAAACAGCAAAGGCCAACGCCTTGCCATCAATGATGATGCGGGGGGCTCACAAGATAGCGTCCTGCGATTCAATCCCCCAGCGGATGGGGACTACTACATTGTGGTCCGCGATCACTTGAATAAAGGGGGTATCGACTACTTTTATCGTGTCGAAGTGGCCCCAGTTCACCCGGAAACCGTACTGGCGGTCGTGCGAGCCAATCCGAACAATCCCCGTGACCAGGATCGACAATCATTCGCCATCCCTCAAGGTGGACGATTCGGTCAAGTTGTGACGGTCACGCGGCGTGATTTCGGCGGTGCGTTGAAAATAGAATTCCCCAGTCTGCCCCCCGGTGTAACAGCCACCTACGACCCGGATCTGGACGCGGGACAGTCTCAACTCCCCGTGGTTTTCGAGGCCAAACCGGGAACGGCAATAGGGGGAATGCTCCTGCCGATCGTGGCAAAACCCACGGATCCCAATCAATCCACGATCCCGAGTCGCATCGACTTGAATGTCGCGCTGACATCAGGGAATCCGGGTCAGACGGTGTACCATGCCCTGACAGTCGATCGTATCGCCACCGTCGTTACGGAGCCCGCTCCCTTCAGCATTGAAGTCATCGAACTGAAAGCCGCTATTCCCCAAAACGCCTCCACTACTCTCCGCGTCGTGGCGAAGCGTGCAGAAGGCTTCAAAGGCGCGATTACCCTGCGGCCACTCTGGGTTCCTCCTGGTGTCGGAATCGCCGCCACCGCGACGATTCCCGAAGGGCAAACCGAAACCACCCTCAGCATGAACGCGGCTGGGAATGCCGCCCCGCGTAAGTGGAAAACCGCCATCCAGGCATTCGCCAACCCCGGCAAAGGCAATGTCTGGGTTTCAAGCCAAATGTTCACGATTGAAGTTGTTCCCGCCTTGCTCACGCTCAAAATGCAGCGTTCGGCCACCGATCAGGGTAAACCGACCGAAATGCTCTGCAAAATCGAATATCACGGCGATTTTGATGGCAAAGCCACCGTCAAATTGATTGGCTTGCCGGTCAAGGCCACTGCGCCGGATCTCGAAATCACCAAAGGGACGAGTGATCTGGTCATCCCCGTCACCACAGACAAAACCACCCCGGCCGGTAAACATCGGGTGTTCTGTCAGGTCATTGCCAAAATGAACGGGGAAACCCTGTCCATGAACACCGGAGGTACAGAACTCCGGGTCGATGTACCGTTGCCTCCGAAGCCCGTGGCCAAAAACCCGCCGCCCACAAAAACCGCGACCCCAGCCCCCCCGAAGAAGGAAGAACCCAAACGCCTCACCCGGCTCGAACAATTGCGATTGGATCAGGAAGCCAAGGAAAAAGCCGAGAAGGAAGCCGCGGGCTCCAAGTAGTCTCGATTCCGGGAACTCCGTTCCCCATCCGTTGAGGCAACCTTGAACGGCCAGATATTGAATCCATCCAACCAACCCGAATCGATATTCGATTGGTTGGGCCAGTATCCTCGCTGGATCCTGCCCATCTTCATCCTGATGGCGGTGGTGGTTCGCTGGCCAGGGTTCCAAAGCCGTGAACCGTGGATGGATGAGATCGCCCAACAATATATGGTGTTGGGCGGCACAGAGGGAATGACAACCCGCGTAATTCAAGCAGATCGCCACCCTCCAGGGTTTACTCTGCTGGGTTGGCTCATCAACGGTGCCGAACGTGATGAACCACAACGATTGCGTTCCGTCTCAATGTGTGCGGGGTTGCTCACGATTCCCGTGATGTGGCAAGCCGGGCAAACACTATTTGGCACAGGAACAGCCTTTCTGGCGGGTTTGTGGGCGACATTCTCGCCAGCATTTGTATTTTACTCCCGCGAAGCTCGGCCATCGGCGTTGGGTATGTTGAGTGTCGCAATGGTGATTTGGTCCCTGGCACAATTGGTGCGACGACCCAACCCCGTGATCATTCTCGCAACCGTGGCAGCGGTGATCGTTGCGGCATTCAGTCAATATGCAGCCCTGATTGTTACGGCCGTGGGATTAGGGGCCGCAATCCTGGTGACTCGTGGGCAAGCAGATCGTGCAACCGTTTGGATGGCGTTATCGCAGGTCGGTTTGGTTAGCGGCGCGGTGGCGGCAGCAATATATGCGATATTCGCCCGCCATCAGTTCGCTCTCCAAGGAGGTGCCCCCGCGTTCCTCCGTTCGGCCTACTTTGACCCCACAAACTTGATGGAATCGAGTACGTTCCTCCTGACGCAACCCTGGAAACTGATGGCGTATGCCACAATCGGAATCGAACACGGCTGGCTGGGTTTGGGAATGGGAATGCTCGTGGCCCTGGCCGCGTGGCCCCAAGAACGTGCCGAACTTGGCCCACGCTTGTGGCGGATCTGGATACTCGGCGTGATGGCCGTCTTCCTCCTTTTCGCGGGAATGGGACTGCATCCGTTCGGTGGTGTCCGCCATTGTTTGCCGTTGGCTCCCTTGATCCTCTTGGGTCTGGCAGCCGGGCTCAATCGGCTGGGTCAATCGCGGAGCCGGTTGATTCGGTTTGGCTCCTGGGCAGTATCCCTTGGCTTGATCGGCATAATGGGGAAGGTGACATTCCTGGATGCACCCAATTGGTGGAGATTTGATATTCTTTCCGTAATGAACGATATTCGTGCGGACGTTCACCCCCATGATACGGTTCTGGCCGCGGGTGTTCATGGACCAATGGGCCTCACCTATGCTCTCACGAAAAACTCTCGTGATACCGTCGCACGCTGCTTCCTGGTTCCACCCCATCACGAACACTTGCGTTTACCGGAACAGATTCACGGCAATAATTGGCCGGTCCCGGTTGTCCTACTTCCAGGGACCGACCGGACACTACCGGCACGCTGGTTAGCCGAACACCCCACGCACGGCCGGGTCTGGATTATCGACTCCCGAGATTTTCCCGAGGGCGATACAGCGCCCTCCCTACCCGGACGCGACCCTGTAACCACGATCACCCGACCCGGTTGCCGGGCCGTCTGCTGGAGCCCACCGCGAACCCCATGACCCAGACTTTCCCCCTCAACCTCGACCCCACCCGCATGAGGCAGATGACCATGCGTCTCTTGACCGCCGCTCTGACGACTCTCACGCTGGCCGCACTCGCTACCAGTTCCGCGCACGCGGCCCCTACCGTGGCCGTGTACCCGCCCGACATCAATCTCGAAACCGCTCGGGATCAGCAATCATTTATCGTGCAATTGACGCAACCCGATGGCATTACTCGGGATCTCACCGCAAAAGCTCAGGTATCTTTCGCCGACCCTGCATTGGTGCGAGTCGAGAAAAATGTCGTGTATCCCGTCAAGGATGGCACGACGGAAATGACAGTCGTCGCGGCCGGGCAGACAGTCAAAGTGCCGGTGAAAGTCACCAAAGCGGCCGAAGATCGTCCCATCAGCTTCAAGCTCGATGTCATGCCGGTGTTCATGCGGGCCGGTTGCAACGTCGGCGGTTGCCACGGTGCCGCCCGCGGGAAAGATGGGTTCCGCATCTCACTGTTCGGGTTCGACCCCGACGGCGACCATTATCGACTCACCCGCGAACTCAATGGCCGCCGGATCAATCTGGCGATTCCGCAAGAATCTCTCTTGTTGAACAAGGCGACCGGAAAAGTATCGCACGGCGGCGGTCAGAAAATCCGGGAAGGCGACCAATACTATCAAAGCATCGTGCGATGGCTCACCGCCGGGGCACCAGCGGATGCCAACACGGTGGCGAGTCCAGTGGGTATTGAAGTCTTCCCGCCCTCAGCCGTGTTGGATGGGAAGGATGAAACACAAAAAGTCATCGTGCGAGCCAAATATTCCGATGGCACTGACCGCGATGTCACCAGCCTAACCGTCTTCATGACCAATAATGAAAACGCCACCCGGATCATTGCCGATGGTGACGGCACCGCCACAGCCGGGGAACGCGGCGAAGCGTTCATCATGGCCCGCTTCCACACCTACACCATCGGCGTCCCGTTCATCACACTGCCGAAAGGGTTGAAATTCGCCGGAAACGGATACACTGCCGCCAATTACGTCGATGAATTTGTCAATACCAAACTCAAGAAATTGCGGATCGAACCCAGCCCGCTCTGCTCGGATGAGGTGTTCATTCGCCGCGTATATCTGGACATCTGCGGGATCCTCCCCGAACCCGAAGACTATGCCAAATTCATGGCCAACCCGCAACCCAACAAGCGGGAACAACTCGTCGATGAGTTGCTTGGCCGTAAAGAGTTTTCCGAGCTGTGGGTGCTGAAGTGGGCGGAACTGCTCCAGATGCGTTCGGATGGGAACAACGTCTCGAAAAAAGCGATGCTCCTCTACTTCAACTGGCTGCAAGATAAAATCGCCCGCAACGTCCCCACGAATGTCTGGGTGAAAGAACTGCTCGCCGCCAACGGTGGGACGTTCAAAATGCCGGCCACAAACTACTATCAGCTGGAGCGTGATGTTCTCAAAGTCACCGAGAACGTCGCACAGGTGTTCATGGGAATGCGGATTCAGTGCGCCCAGTGCCACAATCACCCATTCGACCGCTGGACGATGGACGATTACTACGGTTTCGTCTCCTTCTTCACCCAAGTCGGTCGCAAACGGGGGGACGATCCGCGCGAACTGGTGATCTTCAACGGCGGTGGTGGTGAACGGGCTCACCCGGTCACCAACCGACCCATTCCGCCCAAATTCCTCGGTGGCGAAGTCCCTGATGTCAAAGGGAAGGATCGCCGCGAAGTCCTCGCCAACTGGTTGGCTTCACCCGAGAACCCGTACTTCGCCAAGAACCTAGCCAACATCGTCTGGGCACACTTCCTCGGTCAAGGAATCATCAATGAAGTCGATGATGTGCGGATCAGCAACCCAGCCTCGAACCAGGAACTCTTGGACGAACTCGGCAAACGATTCACCAACTACAACTACGACTTCAAGAAACTCGTCCGGGATATTTGTGTCTCGCACACCTACCAGCGCAGCACGGAACCGAACGAGTCCAATGCCAGCGATACCCGAAACTTCGCCCGGGGACCGATTCGCCGAATCCGCGCCGAGACGATGTTGGACATCATCACTCAGGTGACGGAAACCAAGAACAAGTTCCCCGGCTTGCCGCTCGGATCGCGTGCCGTGGAAATCGCGGATGGACAAGTGAGCAACTACTTCCTCACAACCTTCGGCCGACCGACACGCGAAACCGTCTGTTCCTGTGAAGTGCGACTCGAACCGACGTTGAGCCAGAGCTTGCACCTGATGAACGGCGGTACGGTCGAACCGAAAGTCGTGCAGGGTGGGATCGTCCAGCGGTTGCTGAACGTCGAAAAGAAAGCACCCCGTGAGGTGATCGAACAACTATTCATCCGTACCCTCAGCCGCAAGCCACGGGCCGAGGAACTCGAACGCCTGACCTCCATCGTCGATCAGGCCAAGGATAAGAAACAATCGCTCGAAGATGTGTTCTGGGCACTGCTGAATTCTCGGGAATTCATGTTCAACCACTGATTCAACCCTTGCCCCGTGTGCGACTTCCGCCCGGAACGCACGCGGGGTCTGCGGTAAACAGACACGCCCCGAATCGTGAGAAGTTTCATGAGCACCAAAGAAGCTATGATCGCGTTCATCCGCTCACTACCCGAGGATGTCACCCCTCAAGATGTGGCCGAGAAAATCGCGTTCAAAGTGCAACTGGATGAAGCTCTCCGACAATCGGAACGCGGAGAAGGGATTGATCACGAAGAGTTCAAAAAGCGGATGACGCAATGGCTCTCTTGAAGTGGATGCCTTGCGCATGGTCCGAGTATGAGAATATCTGCCGTTATTTGGAGCAACACTCCGAACAGGCGAGTCGGAAGTTCGCCACAGACATTCTGCGACTCGCTGAAGACGCGGCAGAATTTCCTTACCACGGTCCTATGGTTCCTGAATACGAGCAACAGAACATTCGTGAACGACTCTATGGAAAGTACAGAGTCGTATACCGTATAAGGGATGATGGTATTGAGATACTCATGATATGGCATTCTGCCCGGCTACTGCCTTCTCCATTGCTAGGTGATATTTAACATCATGCCGAACAAGAATGCGACATCATCACGAGAACGATATGATGGATTTATTTTTCCATACCATGCACGAATAACTGCTGGCTTCCGCCCGGAACGCACGCGGGGTCTGCGGGATGAACGGACACGCCCCGAATCGTGCCGATGCTCCATAAGTACCCAAGAAGCGATCTCTCACCGAACCCGCCAGAATCCATCACACTGACATCTATTAGGATATTGCGATGACCTCCGCTTCCCTCCGACTCACCACGCTGGCCATATCTGCCCTGACGTTGGTGTCATCTGCCGCGATCGCCGATCCGAAAAACCCCACCTACGACGACGACATCGCCCCGATTCTGCGGCAACACTGCAATAACTGCCATAACACGGACAAGATGCGGGGTGGATTAGATGCCTCGACCTTCTCCGCACTCAAGGCGGGTGGTTCGTCCGGGGAAGTCGTCGCGGCGGGCGATCCCGATAAATCCCGGCTCTACACGCTGACGGCCCACACCGCCGAACCGAAGATGCCGCCCAACTCGAACAAGATCGATCAGGCCAAGATTGACTTGCTCAAGCTGTGGATTGAACAAGGTGCCCGTGAGAATAAAGGAAGTAAAGTCGTCGCGGTCAAACCAAAAATGGATCTAGCCCTCAAAGTTTCCAACAAAGGGAAGCCTGAAGGCCCACCGCCGATGCCGACATTCGGCAAACTGCCCCTTAATCCCGTCATCGTCACGGCTCGACCCAATGCGGTGCTGGCTTTGGCCGCAAGCCCTTGGGCTCCCGTGATCGCGCTGGGCGGGCAACATCAAGTGCTGCTCTACCATGCCGATACCTTCGATCTACTCGGTGTCCTACCGTTTACACATGGTCAGATCAACTCGATCAAATTCTCCCGCAATGGGAAACTGCTTCTCGTGGCTGGCGGCATTGGGGGCGCATCCGGGAAAGCGGTGCTGTACGAAGTGGAAACGGGCAAAGTCCTCACCGATGTTGGTGCGACCGAATCCGATGCCATCCTGGATGCCGACCTCTCGCCGGATCAGTCCATGATTGCGGTAGGCACCACAACGAAGATGGTCCGCATCTATAGCACCGCTGATGGTTCGGTCATGAACACCATCAAGAAGCACACTGACTGGGTCACGGCTGTGGAGTTCTCACCCGATGGTGTTCTGTTGGCCACGGGCGACCGCAGCAACGGACTCATCGTCTGGGAAGCCAACACCGGACGGGAGTTCTACACGTTGAACGGCCATCAGAAGATGATTACCAATCTCTCCTGGCGACCCGATAGCAACGTCCTGGCCTCCGCCAGCGAAGATAGCACCGTCAAACTCTGGGATATGCAGAACGGCAATCAATTGAAATCGTGGAATGCCCACGGTGAAGGTGTTCAATCGGTCCAATATGCGATGGATGGCAACATCGCCACGACCGGCCGGGACCGACTCACGAAATTCTGGGATGGCAACGGCGGTGCCAAGAAGCAGTTTGAAGCCTTCCCCGATCTCGGTTTGCGGGTCACGGTCAGTCACGACAATACCAAGGTCATCGGTGGCGATTGGTCGGGCTTGGTCCGGGTCTGGTCCGTTGCGGATGGCCGCCTGCTGGGGTTGCTGGATGCCAACCCCCCGACGTTGACCGAACGATTAAAACAAGCAGAAGCCAACATCAACGTGATCGACGCAAAGGTCAAACAAACAGCAACCGCTCTCGCGGCAGCCCAGACCAATGCGGATAACGCTCGCAAAGCCCTGGAAGCCGCGAAGAAAGCCGTCACGGATACTGCACAAGCTGCCGCCGCTGCCGTCGCAGCGGTGCCCGTCGCCAAGGCGGAGCGTGACAAAGCGGCCATGACTCAAAAGCAAGCGGAACAGACCGCGAAAGCCTCTGAGATCACACTGAAAAATTTGACGAACGCGGCGGAGAAGGCGAAAGCCGCCGCGGCGAAGGATCCGAAGAACACCGCACTCGCGGAAGCCGCCAAAAAAGCCGAAGCCGCCGTCACCAAAGCCAAGGGTGACCTCGATACGGCTCGGAAAGCCGTGACAGATACCACAGCGGCCACGCGGGCAGCCGTGGACAAGTTCACGGTCGCTCAGAAAGCCGTGCCCACCACGGCGGCCGCCGCGAAGGAAGCCCCGAAACGTGTTCCTCCGCTGGAAAAAGCCGCCACGGATGCCGCAAACGCCGTTGCTCCCGCCAAAGCCACCGCTGACGCGGCCCAAGCCGAACTGACTGCGGCGAAGGCCAAAGTGGAACGGTTGAAGTCCGTGGCTGTCGCGTCCAAGTAACGGTTTCTGCATCACGTTCACGGGTGGGATCCCGACTCGGATAGGTATCTCGGAGTCGAGGTTCTGCCCGTGATTCCGTTTCCCCATCGCCGATTCCCCTCATCATCGCTAACGATAACCTCACCGCTCGATGCGGCCGACCGAGGATCGACACGCAGATGACTACCTTTCGGACCACCCGTGGTCGTCCACTGCCCCTCGGGGCCAACCACTCACCCGATGGGATGAATTTTGCCGTTCTCTCGCGGCATTCCACCAGCGTTTCTCTGGTGATTCTCCCCGAGACGGGCGGTTCCACACCGATCGCGGAATTCCACCTGGACCCGCAACGCAATCGCACGGGCGACCACTGGCACATTCGGGTGCATGGTCTTCCGAATATCTTTTGTTACGGCTGGCGTGTCGATGGCCCGCACGGTCCCCGCACGCGATTCGACCCGAGCCAAGTCTTGCTGGATCCCAGCGCACGAATGGTTTCCGGTGGCGCGGTCTGGGCGGGAACGTGTGAAACGGACCCGGCTCGTACCAGTCGGCGGAGTCTGTACTCACGCGGGGACCGCTATATCTGGGATGATGATGCTCCACCGCTGACACAACCCGAAGACTCTGTGGTGTACGAACTCCATGTCCGCGGGTTCACTTGGCACGGTTCCAGCATGGTGGCGAAACCGGGCACCTACACCGGACTTATCGAAAAAATTCCGTATCTCCGCTGGCTGGGTGTGACCGCCGTGGAACTGCTCCCGATCCACGAATTTGACGAATGCGATTGCCCCTTCACGAACCCAGTGACGGGTGAAAAACTGGTCAATTTCTGGGGGTACAACTCCATCGCCTTCGCGGCTCCCAAGGCCGCCTACGCGGCAACGGCTGATGTTCACGGACAACTGGATGAATTCCGGGACATGGTCAAAGCGTTTCACGCGGCAGGTATCGAAGTCATTCTCGATGTCGTCTTCAACCACACCGGCGAAGGCGATGACCGGGGGCGTACCTTTAGCTTCCGGGGGCTTGACAACGAACTGTACTACTTGATGGATGACCACGGCCAGTACCTGAACTTCTCCGGGTGCGGCAACACGGTGAACTGTAATCATCCGCTCATTCGGGAGATGATTATCAACTGTCTGCGATACTGGGTCGGAGAAATGCAAGTCGATGGGTTCCGTTTCGACCTCGCCAGCATCCTCGGGCGGGATCGTAAGGGGAACGTCATGGTCGAACCGCCGGTCATCGAAGAAATCGCTGAAGACGGTGTCATGGCCGATACCAAACTGATCGCCGAGCCGTGGGACGCGGGTGGACTCTATCAGGTGGGTGATTTTCCGTTCGGCCGCCGTTGGAGTGAATGGAACGGCAAATATCGGGATGATGTCCGCCGATTCTGGAAAGGAGACACCGGGCTCACCGGCGTACTCGCCAGCCGGATTTGCGGCAGCGCGGACCTGTACCAATGGTCCGGTCGACTCCCCCGCCATTCCATCAACTTCGTCACTTGTCACGATGGGTTCACCCTCTGGGATCTGGTCAGCTACAACCAGAAGCACAACGAGGCCAACGGCGAAGGAAACCGCGACGGTTCCAACGACAATTGGAGTTGGAACGGCGGCACGGAAGGCCCGACCACTGATAAAGCCATTCTCGAAAATCGGTTCCGCCGAGCCAAAGGACTGTTGGCCACGCTGTTCGTGAGCCAGGGAGTGCCGATGCTGCTTGGAGGTGATGAGTTCCTCCGCACTCAGAAGGGAAACAACAACACCTGGTGCCAGGATAATGAACTCTCCTGGGTCGATTGGACCTTTCAGGACACGAACAAGGACTTTTTGCGATTCGTCCGGGAAATGATCTGGCTACGGCGGCGGCACCCGGTGTTTCGGCGGCGGCGGTTCTTCGCGGGTGAGTTGGGGCCACTCGGCACCGCGATTGCGTCCGAAGTTACCTTCCCAGCGGCTGGCCCTGTCCGTCCGGGGGAAGCGGGTGTCCCCACGGATGAAACGGGCCGCCAACCCGCCAGTACCCGCGTCGAAGGCGATGTCCCCCGCACGATGACCACCGGAACACCCAACCCGGCCACCACGACCGTCCCACTCGCGGATATTCACTGGCACGGCACCGAACCGTACAAACCGAACTTTGGCCCCGATAGTCGGCATCTGGCCTTCAGTCTCGATGGCCGTTTCACGGGCCGGGACGGCGACCCGGACTATCACCCGGATAATGATTTTTACATTGCCATGAACACTGGCCCTGGTCCGCTAATCTTCAAAGTTCCGCCGTCCCCCACGGGCCGTGCCTGGCATCGACTCGTTGACACATCGAAACCATCCCCCGAAGATTTTCTGACGGAAGGAACCGGGCCGATCGTGGCACCCCGTTCGGGCATCGTCGTTCCCTCATTTGGCATGGTCATCCTCATGAGCGAATAAGCACGCACCCCATCTTGACGAGGTGCAATAGGCAATTTGGGAGTATTTTGACACGGCCCATCACAAGGAAATCATTTGCAATGGGCTCAAAACTGGCGCGGCACCCGCGCGATGGCCGAATACAACTCCTGCCCCGGTGCCAGGACGACCCGCCTATCGGCCCTGCCCCGTTGGCGGTAGGAGGCTAGTAGGATGTTCCGCTCCCCGAGACGCATACAGATTTTCGCTCCGCTCGTTCTGGCGTTCGTCACTCCGGCGGTGGCTCTCGCGCAGACACCGGCGACACCGTGGGCGAATAAACTCTTTCTCCCGAATATTGGGAAGAACCCCGCCCTGGATGCCCCGCCCGTCCTGGTTCACGATTTTGGCACGGTTCCTCACGGAACGCTCTGTGTCCACAAGTTCACTCTGACGAATATCTACGATGTTCCGATGCAGGTTGTCGATGTCCGCAAATCCTGTGGTTGCCTCGAAGCCTACCCCCCGCAAAAAGTGCTGCAACCGCAGGAATCCGCCGAGTTCGTGGTCAGCATGAACACGGCCAAGTTCCACGGCGCGAACGCCCAGACACTGTACATCACGCTCGGGCCGAACTACGTCAGCACAGCCGTGATTCGGATGCAAGCCAATAGCCGGGCAGATGTGTCCCTCAACCCCGGTGTCGTGAACTTCGGCACGGTGGCTCAAGGTGCCAAAACGGCACAAACCGTGATGCTGGAGTACAACGGTCGTCAGCGGGACTGGAAAGTGACGGAGGCCGTTCCCACCAATAGTCCGCTGAACGTGGAAATCAAAGATGTTTCCGGTCGGGCTTGGTTCTCGCCCACGAAATACGCTCTCACGGTCAGCCTCAAACCCGACGCACCCGCTGGGGTTCTCTCCGAAGTCATTAGCCTGAAGACAACCGACCCAACCGCGCCGATTGTTCAGGTGAATGTCACCGGCGTTGTGGAAGCCCCCTTGTCAGTCAGTGCGGAGCATGTTCGTTTCGAACGGGTGCCAGTGGGTGGAGAAGCGTCGCAGAAAATCGTGATCCGCGCGGCAACCGGGCCATTCAAGATTCAGCCGATGGCACCACGGGATGACGGGATTATCGTGGAAACCTTCCCGGCCCCGGCTCCGGTGCAGATTGTGACGATCCGCTTCCGCCCAACGCAAGCGGGCTCAGTACGACAAGAAATCCGCCTCGTCACGGATCTGGGCGGCGGCACCGTCACGACGATTCGGGTCGAAGGCGAAGGAGTCGCGGAATAACCTTTCCGGCTTGGGATTGTCCGACGCACTGGCCTCGGCGATAGAATGGCTTTATGCACGCGATTCTACTTGCCGGGGCCGCACTGGTTGGCTTGCCGGTTCTACTGCACCTCATCATGAAGCAGGAGCCCAAGCGGCTCCCGTTTCCGGCTTTTCGCTTCCTCAAACAGAAACAGAAGACCAACCAACGCAAGATGCGGTTGCGGCATTTCTTGCTGCTCGCCCTGCGGATGCTGTTAATCGCTCTGTTCTGCCTGACATTATATCAGCCAACACTGATGCTTTCTGGCGGCTTCCATCTGGCGGCGGAACAACCCGTCGCGGCGGTGTTCGTGTTCGATACCAGCCCCAGCATGGGCTACCGCGTGGGGGAGTCGAGCCGCCTGGAAGAAGCCCGCAAACGAGCCCTCAGCCTGCTCGACGATCTTCCCGCCCAATCCCGCATCGCCATCCTGGACCCCGGCAACCCCCAGGACGCGGCCGGTTCCTGGGAACTCTCGCTCACGGATGCCCGCAACAAGATCGAACGTCTGAAAGAACCACAAGGCTCCACGCAACCCGTGACGACCGGCGTGGCCACGGCTTACCGCCTGCTCAAGACCGTCGATGCGGAATCGGAAACCCCAACACCGTTACCACGATTGATTGTCGTGTTCTCGGATCGGGCCGCCGCCTGCTGGGATGCGAGCCGGACGGAGGAACTGACCTCGCTCCGGGAGGCGATTCCCCATCCGCCCGAAACAGCGCATCTCTTCGTCGATGTCGGTATCGATCAACCGACGAATGTGGCCATTACCAGCGCGACCATTTCCCCGCAAATGGTGCCCGCGCATCAGCCGGTGACGGTGGCCGTGACGGTCCAGGCGACGGGTGCCGATGTACCGGAAGCGGCGGTACGGTGCCGACTAGACCAAAGCGGAACGCCGCTGTCGAAACCGCTGCAACTCACCGCGGGCACCCCGCAGGCCATCACGTTCACACTGACAGACCTGAAACCGGGGTTTCATCAGGTAGAACTATCTCTGGAAACGCCGGATGCCCTGCGAGCAGACGACAACCGCTACGCCACCTTCCGCGTCCGTGAGGCCCGGCAAATTCTGACCATCACCGATCAGCCCGACGATGCGATCTATTGGCGGTTAGCCCATGACAAGCTGGGGGAATTTTCAGCCATCGTCAAAACCCCCGCCGAGGTCGAAACCCAACGCATCGACTTCGGTCAATATGAAGCCGTGGTTCTTTTGAGTGTCGCGGACCCCACGAACCTGTGGCGTAGGCTCACGGATTACGTTTCCCGTGGCGGCAAACTCCTCATCATCCCCGGCGGTCCAGAGCAAGTGACCCGCTCGGCTTATGACCCCACGACGAACCCCGCCGCTGCGGCCCTCCTGCCAGGAAAACTCACCGCAATCGTCGATGTCAGCGCTGAACGCCCGGCCGGCACGGAATGGCAACTCTCCGATGCGGCCCTCCGTCGACACGCCCTGTTGGCTCCGTTTCGGGAATGGAAACTCCGCGGAAACGTCGACTTCTTGCAGAACCCCCGGCGAATCTGGAAATACTGGCGTGTGGAAGCCGACCCTCAAGCGGTAGTCATCACTTATGATTGGCCGACCGACCGTGACCCGCACGACCCGGCTATCCTGGAACGGATCGTCGGCCAGGGGAAGGTGCTGCTTCTGACCACCCGGATGGATTCACCGTGGGACGCGGATCGCCGCTGGCACAATTACTGGGAAACAGCCGGGAGTTCCTGGACAGTCGTTTTCCCGAACCTGTTGATGCGTTATCTGGCGGGGGACTCCGCGGATGCCAACTTCCAATGGACCGTCGGCCAGACTGTGACCCTACCGCTACCGAAAGGTTCCGCAGGGGAGCCGAGAAAGCTGATTCTCGAAGGACCGGGTGTCAGCGGTAGCGATGCGTTCCCCGAAGTGAGCGAAGACCAGACCGAATACCGATTGTTGCCGGATCGCACCCGGACGGCGGGAAACTTTGTCCTCCGAACTGAGGCGAACGATTGGCGTGAAGCGTTCAGCCTGAATCTGACCGCCGAGGAAAGCGACCTGACCAAAGTGTCCGAAGCCGCCATCACGGCGGTGTTTGGCCCCAATAGCATCATCCCGGCCGCAAAGGAAATCGACTTCCGCGGCGGGTTGGATCCGAAATTCAATCAGCCGATTGATCTTTTCCCCTGGTTGCTCATCGCCGTGCTGGTCCTGTTCGCGCTGGAAGGCCTGATCGCCAATCGGTTTTATCGCCCGAATCACTCACCGGGTAACCCGCCGACAACCGGGGCGGGATAGAATGATCAAGGAATGAACCGCGTGATGCACGAACTTGAGCCAAATGGGCGATCTCTCGAAAATTCCCGCGATGCCCCACCGAGCAACGGTCATGTTGAGTTTGACCGTCTCTGCCGAAAGAATCGCCCTTGGAACCGTCCAGATTTCCAGGAACCTGGGATTCTGATTGGCGAGGGCGTGCCCGTGTGCTGAGATAGTGACATGAAACTACTAACCTCTCCGATCCCGGTTGTTCGTCGCCTGATGC
>JAIXLE010000052.1 GCA_026931725.1 Bacteroidales bacterium | reverse complement strand
CCATAGGGGATCACCCTGGCCTCAGCCTGATCCGGAAAATCGTGGCTGTTCACATCCACGGGAGTCCGTGTCCACTTTTGTCCCGGATTGCGAAATGGGCCGATCAATTCCCGCTTTTTCGCGTCGATACTGACCCGCGGGTTCCCGGATCGGGCAAATTTCTTTCGCTGGTCCTTGATGTATCGAAACTGGGTGTCACGATCGGCATGAGATTTTTGGGACAGCCGCCTGCGGTGCCCGCGGAGTCCCAATCCGTTCGCCCGGAGCAGTCGACCAATGGTGGTCGGGCAGGCCCGATGGTTCAATTTTTGGGACAACCCCCGCAGACTGGTCCGCACCCATCGCTGATTGGACATCGGGTCGCCGGCTATCTCGGGTTCGACGAGAGTCATCAGGTCGTGGACGAGGGTTGGGTCTTTTTTTGGGCAGTCGGTCGACCACCGCCGGGAAGGCGGATACGGTCGACCGGACGTTCGGCGAGATCGGCATCGAGTTCATCCCGGCCGCGACGGATGGTCTCGGGGTGCATCCCGGTGATCGCGGCGACGCAGTTGAATCCCCCGTACCCGAGACGGAGCGACTCGGCAGCAGCGACCCACCGGCGTTGCTGTTCGTCCAGTCGACTGAGGATGAGGTTGAGCCGCCGGTGTTCGTCGGCTGTCGGGTTCGATCCGGCCTGGCAGTCAGAACAGGGGCACTGGTGAACGGTTCGGACCATATCGAAGGCTCCCGGAGAGTTTTCGATAGTATAGCGACCCTTCTCGCCAAGTACACGGAATAGATTTTGGACGGATCCTTACCAACATCTCCCTGCCGTTTCCGCTGTCGAATCGTAACCGTTCACGGGGTGAATGTGACGTTTTCTAGGCGTTTTTGAGTATCGAACGTCCAAAATTGGTCGCTTTTCACCCCGTTTTGGACATTCGACACTCGAAAATCCCTTGATTTTTCAGCGTTTCACCCTGTGAACGGTTACGTCGAATCTGGTAGCCGAGCACAAAATCTTGCAGACGCTGATAGCCCTGCCACAGCGTTCGCGTTCCCGGAGGGCCATCACTTTTCCGACCCATATGACCACCCAGCCGACCCACCGCTAACACAAAATCCCTTACTGTAATAATACGATTATTAGCCGTCTGCATTTCATTCAATACAACCAATTCATCAGTCGTCGCTACTGCTGTCGCCGACACCTCTGGCATATTGTCCAATGCCGTCCGCAATTGAAATACACGCACCGCCACCAACGACAATATCGCCAAACACGCCTGCATACGCGACGCTGTCGCAAACCGACGATCCTCCTCCCCACAACCACTCTTCTCAATCCGATGAAATTCCTCCACCATCCAGCGACACGCATACCAATCCCGACGTTCCATCGCGTCGGCTAACGTCTCGGTTGGGACTGATGTCACTAATGTCCATTCCAGCGGTTCTACATTATCGGGCGGGTCGATTTCGGCTACCTGAATAACCCATGCCGGGATCACCATTTGGGACAGACGCTGAAGGGAATTTTGCGGTGCCGGGATCCAGACCGGAGCCACCGCCAGGCTAACACTGGCAACTCGACTTGGCCGCCCGCCACGCGATGGAATTGCGACAGTATCGCATCCCAAACTCGGTAAATTCGTCGCATATTCACGCATTTTCACGACTTGGGACATATTCGCATCTATCCCTACTTCCCGATCCTGGCACACACGGAACAGGAAGTCATGTCCAACATCCCGAGAAGCACACATCATCTCATAGGCATCTGCCCCACGGTCTCCGACATCCACCCACCGCGATTCCTTTGGTGCACGTCCCGCGGCCTGGATCCCTTTGACCCACAAGTGCGACTCACGCTGGCGATCACGTCGTTGGGCGGCCGTCTCGGATTCCGGGCGTGGGACGCGATTGGCGACTTGCTGGCAGGCCAATCCCAGAACGCGACGCGGATTCGGGACAACGGCGAGGGAGTTGTGCTGCAGGAACCCGCGACCATGTTCATTGCCAATGGGTCCAGCTCCCTGGAGGGCTGTATGCGACGTGAAATCCAGTTCTGTGGTATCATGTAATATGATGACTATGGGATGGTGTCCCATTTCTTTGCGTGTCTGTGTCCAATGTGGCGTTTGTAAATTGTCCAATGTTGCCTGTTCGCAATGCATGAGGTTATAGAATGCGCGGAGGCTATTCCAGTTGAAGATGCGTGGCAGGGATTGTTCGGGATAGCGGGCGATTTGGGCGGCCGATTCGATCAAACGCCGGTTTCGGCGTATGTCTCCGAGGTCGACTGTGCCGAAATTTTTTGAGCCCAGTTCTCGCAGGATGCGGTACCCACGACGGCACCTCAATTCACGGAAGCCAATGCCATTTCAAAACTTCCGACAATCTACAGATTCAGGAGATGTTGGTAAGAGATAGGCGACCCCTCGGGTCCGGACGCGAACTCTCCGACGAACAGGCCCAACACGTCCAGCAGATCCTGGACACGCAATCACCCGAACAGCACAACATCCCCGCCGCCTTGTGGACACGCCGTGCGGTCCGCGATTTGATCCATCAGGAATGCGGTGTCCTGCTGGCGGTGCGAACCGTCGGCACCTATCTGGCACGCTGGGGGTACACCTCGAAGCGTCCCCAGCGTCGTGCGTACAATCAGGACCCGGAGGAAGTCCAGGAATGGCTGGACAAGACGTATCCCGAGCTGGAAAAGAAGGCAGAAACTGAGAATGCCGAGATATTCTGGTGTGATGAAACCGGTGCGGTGGCGGATGCGTTTTCGGGAACCGGCTATGCAAGGATTGGACATCCGGCAACGGTCGCCGTGCCATCGTCGCACATTCGTATGAACACGATTTCGGCGATCAGCAACACAGGTTCGGTGCGGTTTATGACCTATACGCAGACGATGACGGCGGTCTTGTTTATTGTCTTTTTGGGACGTCTGTTACGCAGCACGACGGGGAAGATTTACTTGATTGTGGACCGGTTGAAGGTCCATCAATCGGCTGCGGTGGCGGAGTGGGTGGTCGCGCACGCGGATCGCCTGGAGTTGGTATATTTGCCGCGTTCGGCTCCGGAACGGAACGTGGATGAATATTTGAATAATGACCTGAAGGGTCAGATAAACGCAGAGGGTTTATCGAAGAATCAGTCGGAGCTTCGGAGTCGGATTCAGGCGTTTTTGCGTAAGCTGGCGCATTTCCCGGATCATGTCCGCAGTTATTTTCAAGCACCACTCGTGCAATACGCATCGGCAGATAATATGTGATGTTGTTTCAGGCCGAGGTAATATTCCAGTTGTGGATGCGTGGCAGGGATTGTTCGGGATAGCGGGCAATTTGGGCGGCCAATTCGATCAGACACCGGTTTCGGCGTATGTCTCCGAGGTCGACTGTGCCGAAATTTTTTGAGCCCAGTTCTCGCAGGATGCGGTACCCACGACGGCACCTCAATTCACGGAAGCCAATGCCATTTCAAAACTTCCGACAATCTACAGATTCAGGAGATGTTGATAAAAGATCGGCATTACCGCCTGTGGGAAGTGCTGAAACGGAGCAGCGTGGAGCAGTAAGGCTTCTGCCGATTCTGGCGAATAGCCGGGCTTTCCTGACCGTGCCGGGGTCGGGAACACCCGGCTGTTGTTGTTCCGATTACTTTTTCCGCTGCGCACATTGTTTTCCCCTGACCGGCGGGTTATGATGGCTGGAATTGTTTAGTGTTCACGAAACACCGCAGACAGGCGGGGGACGCCATGGCCAAGACGAAGAACGAAAACTCCTCCAACGGGGCCAACCTCGGCTTCGAGGCCACGCTTTGGAAGGCTGCCGATGCCCTCCGCGCCAACATGGACGCGGCCGAGTACAAGCACGTCGTCCTCGGCCTCATCTTCCTGAAGTACATCTCCGATGCCTTCGAGGAAAAACACGCCGAACTCGAAGCCGACAAGAACGGCGGAGCCGACCCGGAAGACCCGGACGAATACCGCGCCGTGAACATCTTCTGGGTGCCGCCGGAGGCGCGCTGGTCGAAGCTGAAGGCGGAAGCCAAGCAGTCTACCATCGGCAAAATCGTCGATGATGCCATGCTCGCCATCGAGCGCGACAACCCCACGCTCAAGGGTGTGTTGCCGAAGGACTACGCCCACCCGCGTCTCGACAAGCAACGCCTCGGCCAGCTCATCGACCTCATCGGCAACATCGGCCTCGGCGACAAGGAGAACCGCTCGAAGGACATTTTGGGCCGCGTCTACGAGTACTTCCTGTCCGAGTTCGCCAGCGCCGAAGGCAAGAAGGGCGGGCAGTTCTACACCCCGCGTTCCGTGGTGAAACTGCTCGTCGAGATGCTGGCCCCGTACAAGGGCCGCGTCTACGACCCCGCGTGCGGTTCCGGCGGCATGTTCGTTCAGTCCGAAAAGTTCATCGAAGAACACGGCGGCAAGATCGGCGACATCAGCATCTATGGTCAGGAGTCGAATCACACGACGTGGCGGCTGGCCAAGATGAACCTGGCGATTCGCGGGATCGACTCGAACCTCGGCAAAGAGCACGCCGACAGTTTCCACCGCGACCTGCACCCGGACCTGAAGGCGGATTACGTCATCGCCAACCCGCCGTTCAACGACAGCGACTGGCGCGGCGATCTACTCAAAGAAGACAAACGCTGGCAGTACGGCACACCACCGACCGGCAACGCCAACTTCGCCTGGGTCCAGCACTTCATCGCGCACCTCGCCCCGAACGGGCTGGCCGGGTTCGTGCTGGCCAACGGCAGCATGTCGTCGAACCAGTCCGGCGAAGGCGACATCCGCAAGGCGATCATCGAAGCCGACCTCGTCGATTGCATGGTGGCGTTGCCGGGGCAACTCTTCTACAGCACGCAGATTCCCGTTTGCCTCTGGTTCCTGTCGCGCTCGAAAGGCAACGGCCGGTTCCGCAAGCGCACCGGCGAGACGCTCTTCATCGACGCCCGCAAGCTCGGCACGATGATCGACCGCGTTCACCGCGAACTCGCCGAGGCCGACATCGCCCAGATCGCGGAAACGTACCACGCCTGGCGCGGCGACAAGGGTACGAAGAAGAAGTACACCGACATACCCGGTTTCTGCAAAAACGCCACGCTCGCCGACATCCGCCACCACGGCCACATCCTCACGCCGGGCCGCTACGTCGGCGCGGCGGAAGTCGAAGACGACGGCGAACCGTTCGACGACAAGATGAAACGCCTGACCGCCGAACTCCGCGAGCAGACCAAGCAGTCCGCCAAGCTGGACAAGCTCATCTGGGCCAACCTGGAGGACATCGGCTATGGTGGATGATCGCCCCCGATGCCGTGGCGGCTGTCCGCTCCCGACCGCTTCGGTCGGCCTAGGTCGCGTTTTGTCGTTTTCGGTCATTGACTACCCGCCGATCGGCGGGTATATTCCCTTCAGTAGACCCTCCGGGCCTCTGCTGCCGAAAGGCGGCATGCACACTTCGGGGGGTTTTGCTTTTTTCCGCACCTCATCCATCCCGGAGGTGCGGCCGTGAAGTTCACCAAGCCCTTTCTCAGCTACGATCAGCAAGCCGATCAACTGATCGCCCGCGGTTTGCAAGGCGATAAAGCCACCCTCGTTGCGCACCTACAATCGGTCAGCTACTACCGCCTCAGTGGGTATTGGTATCCGTTCCGCAAACCCGATCCCGCGCATCCGGGCCAGAAACTCGACGACTTCTCCCCCGATGCCACCATCGAGAAAGTCTGGGATCGCTACATCTTCGACCGCCGCCTGCGGCTGTTGGTGATGGATGCCCTCGAACGAATTGAAGTCGATGCCCGCACGCGCCTGGCCTACCTCCACGCCGAGAAGCACGGGCCGTTCGGCTACGCCGACGACCCCGCCACGCTCCCCGGTCTGATCCTGCCCGACCGGACAAAGTTCCTCGACTACTTCCGCGACCAACTCACGACCAGCCGCGAGGATTTCGTGGAGCATTTCCGCACCAAGTACGGCCGCGACCACAACGACCTGCCGATCTGGGTGGCCTGCGAACTGATGACCTTCGGCACCCTCTTCACCTTCTATCGCGGGTGCGCGCCGAGCGTTCAGAAGGCGTTGGCCGGGCGATACGGCGTTGCGGATGTCGTTTGCCTGTCGTGGTTGAAGGCGCTGAACACGATCCGCAACATCTGCGCTCACCATGCCCGGCTCTGGAATCGCGTACTCGGCGTGAAGCCGATGATTCCGAACAAAAGCCCGCGCTGGAACAAGCCGGTGCCGATCCCGAACGACCGCGTCTTTTCGATCCTCACGATCTGCCACCACTGCCTGAACATCATTGCGCCGGGGCACAGTTGGACGGATCGCTTCAAGAAGGTGCTGGCCGATCACCCCAACATTCCGCGTGCCGGTTTGGGCTTGATTACAGACTGGGATAAGCACCCGGCATGGGGGACGCCATGAACACACAACTTCACCGGGCAACTGGTAAGGATTCCTTACCAGTTCAAACCGAGGGTATCCCAGCAGTTATCCGGAAATTCCGGATAGCTCACGACATCGCGCCAGCGCCGAAGAAGACGCCCGCCCGCAAGAAGAAAGGCGGTGCGGAATGAGCGAGTCATTCTTTGCCGTCGAACTCCCCGATGACTGGGAACAAACGACATTGGGTGTTGTCGTTGAACGCGGAAAAGGCTCAATCCAAACCGGGCCATTCGGAAGCCAACTACACGCATCGGACTATGTGCCCATTGGTGTGCCGTCGATTATGCCGATCAACATTGGTGACAATCGGATTATCGAAGAAGGAATTGCCCGAATCACAGAAGCAGATGCCAAACGTCTTTCACGGCATCGCGTGCAAGTTGGCGACATCATCTACAGCCGCCGCGGCGACGTTGAACGGCGAGCGTTAATTAGGAAGGAACAGGCAGGCTGGCTTTGTGGTACAGGGTGCCTGAAAGTTCGTCTGGGAACCGGCGTTGTTGATCCCTTGTTCACTTCACACTACTTGGGGCATCCCGACGTTCGCGCGTGGATTGTTCAACACGCAGTCGGCGCGACGATGCCAAACTTGAATACCGGCATTATGGAAGCGGTACCATTTCTGCTTCCCCCCCTCCGCGAGCAGCAGGCCATTGCGTGCATTCTCGGGGCGTTCGACGACAAGATCGAGTTGAACCGGCGGCGCAATCGCACGCTCGAAGCGATGGCCCGCGCCTTCTTTCAGAGCTGGTTCGTCGATTTCGACCCCGTCCACGCGAAAGCCGCCGGCCACAAATCCGCCGGCCTGTCGAAAGAGATCGCCGCCCTCTTCCCCGACACCTTCGAGGACAGCGCCCTCGGCCAGATTCCGAAGGGCTGGAGGGTGGGGGCGGTGGGAGAACTGGCCGACATCGTCGGCGGCAGTACGCCAAGTACGAAGGAACCGGACTATTGGGATGGCTTGCATCATTGGGCAACGCCAAAAGATTTGTCCGCACTCGACTTTCCGGTGCTGCTCGGAACCGAACGACAAGTCACCGACGCTGGGTTGAGCAAAATCAGTTCCGGCCTCTTGCCTATCGGGACGGTGCTGTTGTCTTCGCGTGCCCCGATAGGCTATCTCGCCATTAACCAAGTTCCGGTTGCCATCAATCAGGGCTTCATTGCAATGAAGCCGCGTAAAGGTGTATCACCGCAATTCTTATTGCGGTGGGCGGCAACGTCACACGAAGAGATCGTGAGCCGTGCCAATGGCTCTACCTTCCTTGAAATCAGCAAAACCAACTTCCGGCCTATTCCGCTCGTGATTCCTGAAGAGAAGGTTCACGAGGCGTTCGACCGGCTGACATCGCCGCTATTTGAACTGGTTGTGACACTTGAAAGGGCATCCCGCACCCTTGCCTCCCTCCGCGATACCCTCTTACCGAAGCTGATTTCGGGCGAACTGCGCGTGCCGGACGCCGAACGAATCGTCGGGAGGGCCACCTGATGGATGATTTGATTGCCATTGTGTTCATCGATTACGACAACTTGCTCCCGAACCACAAAACGGCTGGCGTACTCGATGTTGTTACGAAGGCATTGGCACAGGTGCCGTGGGATGTCTCGTTGACCCGTGGCACTTGCGAAGTTCGCGTCTATGGAGGGTGGTATGAAGGGAACCAGATGACGCGAATGGCCCAGGATTTGACCGCCGAACTCCAGCGAGACTTCCCGAAGGTCATCCCGATTCCACAGGCGAGCGGGCAAAATCTGACCCTGAAAGTGAACGCGGAAGTGGCCGTGTCACTCCTTCAAGATCCGGGACATCATCTATTCAACACGTTCCGTCGCAAAGGCAGGCCGTCGAATGTTCGAGTTGAGAAGCCGATTGACATTGGGTGTTCGGACAGCACCTGCGTTTTGCCGCAGGTGAAGCACCTTTTGAGTAAGGGCAATTGTCCGAAAACGGGCTGCACAGTCACAAATTGCGACTTGGTTTACCGAAGCGAACAGAAGATCGTGGACACGATGCTCACGTGCGACATGGTTCATGCCGTGGACCGTGTTTCGAGCCACGTTGTTTTAGTGAGTGGCGATGACGATTTCCTGCCGCCGCTCCGAACGATTCTCCTTCGCGGAGGGGCGGTCATTCGTTGTCATCCAAAGTCGATGCAGCAGCGCCAACCGATCATGCTCGGCAGTGCGCAAGTACTCGAAGTGGAGCTATAACCATGCAGATCACGGAATTCAAATCCATCGTTGCGACGTTTGCCGACCCGGGAACGGAACTGGAATGCGATGCCACGAGCTTTGCTGTCTCGATCAACGCCGAAATCATCACCGGGAAGATCACCCAGAACTTCGGCGACATTTATGTAGATGATGGCAACGGTCGTATGCCCGCGAGCAAGTGGGTGGTGACTCGGTTGGCGCGACTGGAACTGCTCGCGTCACGGCTCCGCGAAACCGTTCCAGCAACGGAGCACTTCGTATCGCCAGCAGTGACGTTGCTACAAACGCTGGCTCAGCAACCCGACGAGCAGGCGTCCAAATCCTGCGATGGCCTCAACGTCGCTCTGGAAACGCTGAACAAACACGGACCACTGGAAACGATGGTTCTGTACGTCACCAGCGACGCGGGTGAGGGGAAGACATCGCTCATCAACCAACTGGCCCGTCAGCAGGCGCAGTTGTTCCTCGACAACAAGGCCGATTGGCTATTGGTGCCGATACCGCTCGGCGGGCGACACTTCCTGCGCTTCGACGACATAACGGTTGGCGTGATGCAGAACCGTTATCGGTTCTCGTTCCTCTACTACCAGTCGTTCCTCGCCCTCGTGAAGATGGGCGTGATCGTGCCCGCGTTCGACGGGTTCGAGGAAATGTTCGTCGAGAGCAGTTCCGGCGAAGCCCTCTCCGCGATGGGCATCTTGGTTGGCTCGCTCGATTCCCGTGGCGCGATGGTGGTAGCCGCACGCAAGGCATACTTCGAGTTCGAGAATCTCCGCACTCAGGAACGGCTTTTCGACACCATCAAGGGGTACTCGGTCGGGTTCGGAAAACTGGAACTCAACCGCTGGGAGAAGCAGCAATTCATCGACTACTGCACCAAGCGGTCGGTGGATGATCCCGAACAGCTTTATGAACGGGTCAGTGAACGGCTCGATCCGAAGCATGCACTCCTCACGCGGGCGGTGTTGGTCAAGCGTCTTGTCGATGTCGCCACGAAAAGCGATTCGCTCGATGGCTTCCTCGATCAACTTCAGAAATCGGGTGCGGACTTCTTCTCTACGTTCGTTCGCGGGTTGATCGAACGCGAAGCCCGCGAGAAATGGCTGGATCGTTCGGGGGAGAAAGAGGTCGGAACTCCGTTGCTCACCGTCGATGAGCATTGCGAACTCCTCTCGCAAATCGCGTTGGAGATGTGGACCGCCAAAGTCGGCTATCTGAAGCGAGATGCTCTTGAGTTCACAACCGATTTCTTCTGCGAAGTCACGCGAAAGAACACGTTCCAAGCCCAACAAGTACGGGAGCGGATTCGCGGGCACGCGATGCTGATTCCGTCCACGAATGCGCCGAATGCAGTCGAATTCGATCACGAGGAGTTCCAACTCTACTTCCTCGGCGAAGGAATCGCGCGACAACTTCGCCCGATGACCCAGCGGGCGAAAGTCGAGGTCCTGAACACGTTCCGCCGCAGCGCGATCCCCGAAGACGCCATGCAAGCGATGGTCCGCTCACTGACACGGGACGGTACGCTGGATCGTCAATCGGTCGTGAAGTTCTTGCTCGAGGTCGCTGTCTTGGATACTCAGGCGTCCTACACGCACGAAAACGCGGCTGAACTGGTCATTCGGTTGTTGAGCAACATCAAAGGCGACGGCATCAGCATTCCGAACCTTACGTTCGGTCACGATGCCCTCCGGGACAAGAAGATCACCGGCGTGATTTTCAAGAACTGTTTCTTCTCGACAACCAGCCTCGACTTGGCGGAGGTTTCCTCCAGCGAGTTCATCGACTGCAAGTTCACTCAGTTACGAGTCACGCAATCGACGCGGCTTTCTGGTGTGGTATTCGACAATTGTACTGTTGATGCACTCGCTCTGACGGTGCGGAATCACGAATCGTGGAATCCCGCAGAAATTCAGCAGTTGCTGGAAGGCGTTGGCGTGACATTCCGCACCGCTGCTCCTGCTACGAATGCTCAACTTCCTGTACGCGAACCGGATGAGGAAATCGTCGCTCTACAAAAACTGGTTCGATATTTCATGCGGAGCACGCACATGAGCGAAAGCGTCATCCTCATGAAACTTAGCCCACGAGGGCAGGCGTTTATCGATGACATCGTGCCTCAACTTCTGAAACACGGTGTTCTCGAAGAAATCCAAAATCTGGGAGGCGGCGATCAACGGCGATTCCGTCTCGGAGCGGCATCACAAACTATCAATGCGGCGATCACTGAAGCGAATGGAGACTTCAGCCGGTTCCTCGCACGGTTCAACTAACGGGGAGCGTCATCATGACGGAATCCGTTGTCGAAGAAGCGGCCCTCGAATGGCTCGTGGCGCTGGGCTACACCATCGCGCACGGGCCGGAGATCGGCTGCGGGCAGCCGGGGGCCGAACGCGACAACTGGGGGCAGGTCGTTCTCGAAGGGCGGCTCCGCGCCGCGCTCGAACGCCTCAACCCGAAGATTCCCGCGAGTGCGCTGGACGAGGCGTTCCGCAAGCTCACGCGGCCCGATTCGCCGTCGCTCGTCGCGGGCAACCACGCCATGCACCGGCTACTCGTCGAGGGCGTGCCGGTCGAGTACCAGCGTGCCGACAACTCCATCGGCGGCGACATCGTCCGCGTCTTCGATTTCGACAACCCGGAGAGCAATGACTTCCTCGCGGTGAACCAGTTCACCATCGTTGAGAACAAGCACGAACGCCGGCCCGACGTGATTTTCTTCGTGAATGGCCTGCCGCTGGCCGTGATCGAATTGAAGAACGCCGCCGACGAGAACGCGACCATCTGGAACGCCTTCCACCAGTTGCAGACGTACAAGCAGCAAATCCCGACGCTGTTCACCTGGAACGCGGCGCTGGTGATCTCGGACGGCATTCAAGCCCGCATCGGCACACTCACGGCCGATCAGGAACGCTTCATGCCGTGGCGCACCATCGCGGGGGAAGATCTCGCGCCGGTGTCGATGCCGGAACTGCAAGTGGTGTTGGAAGGGGCCTTCGAGAAGCGGCGGTTCCTGCAACTGCTGCGGCATTTCATCGTGTTCGAGGACGAAGGCGGCGGCAAGCTCGTCAAGAAGGTGGCCGGGTATCACCAGTTCCACGCGGTGAATCTGGCGCTCGCCGCGACGCTGAAAGCCACTGGTGCCGGTGGTGATCGTCGCGTCGGCGTGGTGTGGCACACGCAGGGTTCCGGGAAGAGCCTGACGATGGCGTTTTACGCCGGTCGCGTGATTCTCGAACCGGGGATGCAGAATCCGACGGTGGTTGTCATCACCGACCGCAACGACCTCGACGATCAACTCTTCGGTACGTTCGCTCGCTGCAAGGAACTGCTGCGGCAAGAACCGGTGCAGGCCGACAGCCGCGAACAACTCCGGGCGCTCTTGAAGACCGATTCCGGCGGCGTGATCTTCACCACGGTTCACAAGTTCTTTCTCGCGGCGGATGAGGCGAAGTTCCCGGTGCTGTCCGAACGGCGGAACATCGTCGTGATGGCGGATGAAGCGCACCGCAGCCAGTACGACTTCGTTGATGGCTTCGCGGCCCACATGCGGAACGCCCTGCCGAAGGCATCGTTCATCGGCTTCACCGGCACGCCGATTGAACAGGCTGACGCGAATACGCGGGCGGTGTTCGGGAACTACGTCAGCGTCTACGACATCGAGCGAGCCGTGAAGGACGGCGCGACGGTGCCGATCTATTACGAAAGCCGGTTGGCCCGGCTGAAACTCGACGAGACGAAGAAGCCGAAACTCGACGCGGAGTTCGAGGAGGCGACCGAAGGCGAGGAGGACAGCGCCAAGCACAAGTTGAAGACGAAGTGGGCCGCGCTGGAAGCACTGGTCGGGGCACCGGAGCGGTTGAAGCTCATCGCGGCGGACCTGGTCGCCCACTGGGAGCAGCGGCTCGAAACGATGGACGGCAAGGCGATGATCGTCTGCATGAGCCGGCGGATCTGCATCGACCTTTACCACGCGATCATCACGCTCCGCCCGGACTGGCACCACGCCGACGACGACAAGGGCGTGCTGAAAGTCATCATGACCGGCTCGGCGGATGACGGCGCAGACTGGCAACAACACATCCGCTCGAAGGCCCGCCGCGAGGAACTGGCCAAGCGGTTCAAAGACCCGAAGGATGCGTTCAAGCTCGTGATCGTCCGTGATATGTGGCTGACCGGCTTCGATGCCCCATGCCTGCACACGATGTACGCCGACAAGCCGATGCGCGGCCACGGGTTGATGCAGGCCATCGCCCGTGTCAACCGGGTGTTCAAGGACAAGCCCGGCGGCTTGATCGTCGATTATCTCGGCCTCGCGCAGGAACTCAAGCAGGCGCTCGCCACCTACACCGAGAGCGGCGGCAAAGGGGAAACGACGCTCGATCAGGCGAAGGCACTGGAAGTGTTTCAGGAGAAGTACGAAGTCTGTGCGGCTTTCTTCCACGGCTTCGATCACTCCGCGTGGGCGACCGGCAACGCCACGCAAAAGCTCGGCCTGCTCCCGACAGCACAAGAGCATGTGTTGAAGCAAACCGACGGCAAACCCCGGTTCGTGAAGGCCGTCGACGACCTGTCGAAAGCATTCGCGCTCGCGGTGCCCGCCGATGCGGCAATGGCCGTCGTGGACGACGTGGCGTTCTTCCAGGCGGTGAAGGCGGCGCTGGTGAAGCAACTCACCAGACCCGACGGCGACGAGAAACGCGACCCCAGCCAGATTGACCACGCCATCCGGCAAATCGTGTCGCGGGCGGTGTCTTCGGATGAAGTGATTGACATCTTCGCGGCAGCGGGGCTGAAGAAGCCGGATGTCTCCGTGCTGGACGACAAGTTTCTTGCTGAAGTCCGCGGGTTGCCGCATCGCAACCTGGCCGTGGAGATGCTGCGAAAACTCCTCGACGGCGAGATCAAGCAGCGGTCGAAAACGAACGTCGTGCAGGCGCGGTCATTTCTGGAGATGCTGGAGAAGTCTGTCAAACGCTACCAGAACCGGGCCATCGAAACGGCGGCGGTGATTGAGGAGTTGATCGGGTTGGCAAAGGATATGCGCGAGGCCCAGCAGCGCGGCGAACAACTCGGCCTCACTTACGACGAAGTCGCGTTCTACGACGCGCTGGAAGTGAACGATTCCGCCGTGAAGATTTTGGGCGACGACGTGTTGAAGCTGATCGCCCAGGACCTCGTCAAGGCGGTGCGGAACAACCTCACCATCGACTGGGCGGTGCGGGAGAACGTGCGGGCCAACCTGCGGGTCATTATCAAGCGGATTCTCCGCAAGCACGGCTACCCGCCGGACAAGCAGGCGAAGGCGACCGAAACCGTTCTGGAACAAGCGGAGGCATTGTCTCGAATGTGGACTGAAGGAACCGGCCCAACATCGAATCTGGGAGGGAACGCATGACCCAGAAAGCAAAACCGTTCGGCCAGGTTCTCCGCGAAAGGCGTTTGGAGAAAGGCTTCACGCTGCGGAAATTTGCCGACCTGATGGACATCAGCCCAACGTACCTGTCGCAGGTCGAACAGTGCAACGTTGATCCACCGACCGCGGAGCGGATCAAGCAGATGGCCGAGGCACTCGACGTGAACCCCGATGAGTGGATCGTTTTGGCCGACCGCTTGCCGAACGACCTGCCGGGGATCATCAAGCAACAGCCATCGGTATTCCCCGATTTGCTGCGTGAGGCCAGCGGGCTGACCATCGAACAGTTGCGGAAGCTCAAAGATCAAGCTCGCAAAATGCGAGAGAAGAACCAATCGGAAGAGGGTGAGGGGGAAAAGCAATGAGCGTTGAAGTGCCGTTCCTGAACAAAACCGCCATCGAAGCCGAAGCCGACTTCCTGCTCGCGGAGTTTGGGAAGGTTCACGGGGCAGTCGTCGCGCCACCCGTTCCGCTCGACGAAATCATCGAGTTGCACCTGGGGCTATATTCCGATTTCCTGGATATGAACGCCGAGTTTGGCCACGGCGACATTCACGGCGCGATCTTCTTCCACGAGAAGAAGATCGCCGTGGACATGCAATTCGACCCGAAGCTCTACCCTAACAAACGCGGGCGATACCGTTTCACGCTGGGGCACGAAACCGGCCACTGGTGCCTGCATCGGAAGCACTTCCTGCGTCGCGGCGGCGAACAGTTCCTGTTCGAAGGCGTTCCGTCGAAGCCGGACTTCGTCTGCCGATCCAGTGAGAAGAAGAAGCCGGTCGAGTGGCAGGCCGACACGTTCGCGGCGTACCTGCTGATGCCGCGAACGTTGATGAAAGACGCCTGGGAACAATGGCGCGGTGAAGTGGGGGCAATCGCGCTGAGCGAGATTGACGACGCTCGCAAGCAGAAGATCCTCACTGCCGAGTTGCTTCGTCGCGGCAGCATGGAACTGACTGCCGAAGCCCAGGAGAACGTGATCCTGGAGCACCTGAGCCGTCCGCTCGCGGAGCAGTTCGATGTCTCTGCACTGGCGATGCGGATTCGGCTCGAAGACCTCGGCTTCCTCGTTCGGAAGAAGGAAGCGTCGCTCTTCGATTGAAGGGCGGTGATTTTTTATCTCAGCGTTTACTGTTCATGGAACGGGAAACATTATTGGAGGGCTTATGTCCAAAGCGTTCGACCTGAAGAAGCAACTCAAGTTGCTCGATAAATCGCCGTTACGCCGACTCTTCGCCGAGTTCGGCGTTCTGGCCGATGTGCCGTGGGAGACGTTGAAGTCGCATGATGTCGGCCCGGTCATCCAGGGGTGGGGTGCCATCGATGACGACACCCGACGCAAGCTGGAAGTCGTGCTGCAGGACGTGAACGAACTGGCCGACGAACGCAGCCCGCGTGTTTTCGTCGAAGACCTCGAGTGGCGATACCCGACGAAACGGGACGAGTTTGCGAAGTGGAGCGGCCTTCACGACAAGGCGTTGTGGGCGTACCTTGGAATGTACCCTTTCGGCAACTGGAAATGCCGACGAAATCGATGACAAACTTGAGAATGGGCTGGCATCAGAGAACTACGAAGCGTTTGCGAGGCTGGATGAGCAGGCCATCGCCACAACGATCGCCTGCTCATCATTGATGTCGATCGCAATTTTGTAATACTGAAAATTGTGTGAATATAAATTCATATGCTCAAATTTAACTTATATTAAGTGTCACAGACACCATTCCCAGGGCAAAAACGCGCCATTTTCATGC
>JAIXLE010000103.1 GCA_026931725.1 Bacteroidales bacterium | reverse complement strand
CTGCTGATCCTTGATCCGCTTTTGGACATCCTGATAGTAAAGGTCGAACTCGGTGATGCTGTGACTGGTGCCGAACCGGGCGTTGTAGTCGGCGATGATGGCGATGAGAGCCCGCTTCTTGCCTTCGGGGTCTTCCGCATTGTCAGCCTTTTCCTGCGGCAAATCTTCCTGAATCTGCTGCACGTCCCTGTTCCCTTCGGCCGGCGGCGAGAAGACGCAGGCGACGTTCAACGCGGCGTAGTCCGGGTCGGCGAGCATGCGACCATTCTGCACGCCAGCGAACAGGGCAAAGTACTCGATGGCATCGTTGATGGATGCCGTCGCAAGGAGGGCGTTGAACCGCCGGCCGCCAGTGGCAGCATGGTGCTTATCGAGAATCGCTTCGACGACGGCCTTCCTGGCCAGCGTTTCGCCCGGCCTGAGGGGCTTCCCGTCGGCCTTGTAGTAATCGACGTGGAACCGCAGCACGTTCTGGTCTTCGATGGCGTGCGTGATGGTGTAGGCGTGCAGTTCCTTCTGAAAGAGGTCCACCGTGGTCTTGTACGAGGCTTGCTCCCCGACGATCTGCTGGCGGGTCGCGTTCTCCTCGAAGATCGGCGTGCCGGTGAAGCCGAACAACTGGGCGTTCGGGAAGAACTCTTTTATGGCCTGGTGATTATCACCGAACTGCGAGCGGTGGCATTCATCGAAGATGAAGACCATCCGCTTGTCCCGCAGCGGCAGAAGCTGTTCCTTGTAGTTCCGCTTGCTGGAACCATCCAGGGCCAGGCCGAGCTTCTGAATCGTGGTGACGATAACCTTGTCGGCGTAGTCGTCCGAGAGCAGCCGCCGGACAAGCGTGCCCGTGTTGGTGTTCTCCTCGACGCAACCGTCCTGGAACTTGTTGAACTCCTCGCGGGTCTGCCGGTCGAGATCCTTGCGATCCACAACAAACAGGCACTTCTCAATGTCGGGGTTGTCCTTCAGCAGCGTGGAGGCCCTGAAGGACGTGAGCGTCTTGCCGCTGCCGGTGGTGTGCCAGACGTAACCGTTGCCGCACTGCTGGCGGATGCAATCGACTATCGCCTTCACCGCACAGATCTGGTACGGCCGCATCATCAAGAGCTTCTGCTCGCTGGCGACAAGCACCATATAGCGGCTGACCATCTCGCTGAGCGTACACTTTTCGAGGAATTTTTCGGCGAAGGTGTCGAGGTGAACAATCTTGCGGTTGTCCGGGGCCGCGAACTGGTACACGGGCAAAAACCGTTCATCGGCGTTGAAATTGAAATGCCGGGCGTTGTTGTTGGCGAAGTACCAGGTGTCGGTGTAGTTGCTGACGATGAAAAGCTGCACGAAGCTCAGGAGCGTGCGACTGTAGCCGTTGCCGGGGTCGCTCTTGTACTCGACGATCTGCTCCATCGCCCGCCGCGGACTGATACCGAGCATCTTGAGTTCGATCTGCACGACCGGCACGCCGTTCATGAGCAACAGGACATCGTAACGATGGTGGCTGTGGTCGGTGTTGATGCGAAGCTGGTTGACGACCTCGAACGTGTTCTTGCACCAGTCCTTGATGTTGACGAGCGTGTAGTTCAGTGGCGTACCGTCGTCGCGGGTAAAGCTGTTGATGGTGCGGAGCGTGCGCGCCGAGGCAAACACGTCCGGCATGACAATCTCATCCAGCAGGCGTTGAAACTCGCCGTCGGTCAGCTGGACGCGGTTCAGTTCCCGGAACTTCTCGCGGAAGTTGGCTTCCAGCGCAGCCCGGTTGCGGATGTCCGGGCGGTACTCGTACTTCAGGCCGAGCAGCTTTTGAATGAGCCGCTCTTCGAGTTGCTGTTCGGACGACATGCGTGCGACCTCTTCGATTCCGCGAGCCGGGTTGCCATGCGAACGTTTGCCGGAAGCCCCTGAGGCTGTCCGGCATCGCCAACCGGTTGAGTGGAACGTGCGGTTGGGATAGCTTACCGGGGAACGGGAATCCCGCAAAGCCTGGCAGTGACAGGCAAAGTGCCACCACAACCCGAGTCAGCATCTGAAGTTGCGTGTCGATGTCTTCGAAGGAAGCGGCTGTTGCTGGAATGTACCCTTTCGGCAACTGGAAATGCCGACGGAATCGATGACAAACTTGAGAACGCAATTACATCAGAAAGCTTCGATGCGTTTGCGAGGCGGGATGAGATGGCCATCGCCACAACGATCGCCTGCTCACCATCGATGTCGATCGCAATTTTGTAAGACTAAAGGTCGTGTGAGTATAAATTCACATACTCAAATTGAATTTATATTAAGTGTCACAGACACCATTCCCAGGGCAAAAACGCGCCATTTTCATGC
>JAIXLE010000272.1 GCA_026931725.1 Bacteroidales bacterium | reverse complement strand
GGTTCTTTGGGGATTTTTGGGGGTGAAAAAGGAGCGGAAAATGGAAGAATGGAGGGATGGAAGAATACGATCAAGCCCTTTGCGCGCACTACGGAAAGATGTTGGGACTGGAAGAAGGCTGGGAGGTTACGAGCGTGGATTTGAGCGTGGAGAAGATGCGGTTGGAACTTGCCGTTGGGTGGGTTTGCTCTGGGGCGGTCTGTCCGGAGTGTGGCACCCAATGCGCCCGGCACGACTTTGCGCCCGAGCGGCGGTGGAGACATCTGGATGCGATGGGTTTTGAAACGCAGATCGTTTCGCGAACTCCGCGATCGGGCTGCGAAGAGCATGGGATTTTGCAAATGAAAGTGCCATGGGCGGGAAAGCACAGCCGGTTCACGCTGGCCTTCGAGGCCTTTGCCATCAAGGTGCTGCTCGCGAGCCGGAGCGTGAAGTCGGCGTGCGAACTCTTGAAAATTAGTTGGGAAGCAGCTCACTCGATCATGGAGCGTGCCGTGGAACGGGGCATGGACCGGCGCGTGTTGGAGAAGCTGGAGACGGTGGGGATGGATGAGAAGAGCTTTCTGCGAGGGCAGAGCTACGCGACGGTGCTCTACGATCTGGATGCGGAGAACACGCGGGTTCTGGAAATGATGGAAGGCCGGGATGCCGATACGGCCGAGCTTCTCTGGGAAACGGTTCCCGAACCGATCCGGGAAAGCATCAAGGCGGTTTGTCTGGACATGAGCGGCATTTACAAGGATGTCGCGGCGTCCATGGTCCCGCAGGCGGCCGTGGTGCATGATCGTTTCCATGTTTCCAAACACCTGAATGAAGCTGTGGACAAAGTGCGTCGCCGGGAGGCCAAGATCCTTGCATCCGAGGGCGACGACCGCCTCAAGGGAGCTCGCCAACTCTTTCTTTTCAACCCCGAGAACCTGCCCCCCGACCGCGTGGCGGAGTTCGACGCCCTCAAGGACTCGGATCTGAAAGCGGCCAAGGCCTGGGCCATCAAGGAAAGCTTCCGCGCCTTCTGGCAGTGCCGGACAATGAGGGAGGCCAAAGGGGTTTTTAAGAAATGGTATGGATGGGCGATCCGCTGCCGACTGCATGAAATCAAGGCGGTCGCCAAGATGCTCAAGCGTCACCTCCAAGGCCTCCTGAACTTTGTGCGCTTTCCTATCACTAATGCTGTGGCAGAAGGCTTCAACTCCAAGATCCAGGCGATCAAGGCCGATGCCAGAGGCTTCCGCAACTTCCTCAACTACAGAACTCGCGTTCTCTTCTTCTGCGGAAAACTCGACCTCTTTCCCTTCCTTACCCATTAAAATCCTTCAAGAACCGTAATACGCCCTCCAGAGATTCTGTGGAGTAAGTCCAGCAAATATGTATATGCCTGAAACATTCCTCCATGTCGTCCCAAACCTTGGAAAGACCTTAAATTCAACTTCATTCCAGATGACATCATTCATAGGGTTTATTAATTCAGCGAACGTCCGCCGTCAGGTATCGCTGGCTGGCGGAAATGGTGGATCGCAGCAACCGGGAGTGAAGGCACTCGGGATGCTCTTCTGCCAGCATCCCCTGTGCCTGAACGCCAAGCTACGGTAGCCTCAGCTCGAAAGTTGGAGCGGCCAGCGATTAACTGCACGGCCCTGTTCGCATTTATTCTTCCGTGGCAAGGAGACTGCGCACCGAGATATCTTCGTCGATTTCCTCCCAGTGAATTCCAATCCCCGGTCCGATAAAGCGCCAATTGAGTCGCTGCTGCGGGGATGCGTTGCGCAATCGTGGAAACCACTCCAAAGGCGCACTAACTCGCCGACCATCAACGAGGGTCACGTCAATGGAGTCGTCCGTGATGTCAACGTCGATTGCCTTGGCTTCAGCTTTGGTTCTGCCTGTGGCGAGCAATGTGGTCATTCCATATCCTCCGTATGAGTGGTTCGTTTTGTTCGATCAGCTCTCTGATCTCTTTAAGTTGCTTGCTACGAAACCCATATGATTCCGCCAGCATGATCGGGTCCATCCAGAACTTGGCATAATTCTCGGCGTTTTCAACGTGAATGTGGACAGGTTCCTGCGCTTCCCGACTGAAAAAGAAGAATCTGTATCCCTGATATCGAAAAACTTCTGGCACCCGTCGATGGTATCAATACGCGGCTACAAGGGAAGCGCATATTTTTCTGCGAACGTCCCCGATGACCAATCGCTGCTTGCTTCTGGCGTGCTTCCTGCCCGCGAAGCGGAATCAGCAGGAAGCATGACAGAAGTGCCGAAGGCATGGTGATTTGGTCCATCGGTCTGTTCGGTTTCATATTGTAACTGTCTTAATCATGCC
>JAIXLE010000194.1 GCA_026931725.1 Bacteroidales bacterium | reverse complement strand
ATTGGGTACTGGCCTTCAGCAATCAGTTTGAAATTGCCATGCGGGATGAGCCGGTTTCCGTTCAGCATGGCACCGTAGCGGCCTACGCCAAGCTATCCGGTCGCCGTGGGATTTTTGATTTCCCCTTCACGGGAAACGTCTACATCGTGGACGCGATCACGAACAATCCTGGTGCAGGCGGTGGGGCTCTCACCGATCGCCAAGGTCGGTTGTTGGGGATCATTGGCCGTGAAATTCGGAATAGCCTGACTGATACTTGGATGAATTACGCTATTCCCATCGCAGCGGCAGTCGAAATCACGGAAGGTGAAAAGACCACACGCATCAGCATTCCTGAGTTTGTCAGCCTGGGGATGAAAGGGGCTTACAAACCCATCGCACGCAACAACACGGTTGCTGGCCCTGGTGGGTATCACGGTATCCATTTCGTGCCCAACGTCCTCGAACGTACACCGCCATACATCGAAGATGTCACGCCGGGATCACCTGCCGAGAAAGCCAAACTACGCCCCGATGATCTGGTGAGCTTCATTGATGGAGAGCCCATTTACAGTATCCAGGCTTTTCAGGATTACCTCAAAAAGACTCGGCCCGGAATGACCATCCGCCTAGAAATCCGGCGCGGCGAGAACTTGGAAACCGTGGAATTGAAACTGGAACCGCAACCCAAACGCGCACCGAAAGCACCCCCATCACCGCCAAAGGGTTCTTGACTCCTGGCAGTTCCGCGGTGCCTTGGGAAGTGGGAAAAAAATCTGATACCATGTGGAATGTTATGACAAATCGATGCGTGATGCCTGTGGCGGTGTTGGCCTGGTTCTGGGTGAACGGGGCTCATACCCTGTTCGCGGCTGATATCAACGCGGCCACCGAGCAGGCCATGAAATCCGCAGCCCGCGTGGCGGCTCCGTGGGTCGTGAAGATCGAAACTTCGGGTGGGAGCGAATTCATTCCCGGTCCCGGCGGAGGTCGCGGCGGCCCTGGCATTCGCAAAGGTGTTGGCCCTACGACGGGGCTCGTCGTCGCCGCGGATGGTTACATCATTACCAGTGCCTTTAATTTCGCCAACAAGCCGACTGACATTTTCGCATCCGTACCCGGTCATCCGCGCATGGTGGCCAAGATCATCGCCAACGATACGACTCGGATGCTCACGCTACTGAAAGTGGACCTACAAGGGTTGGCGACTCCCACCGCGTTCCCCAAGAAAGAGATGCGGGTCGGCCAGTGGTCGCTCGCTTTGGGGCGGGCCATTGACCCGGATATTGCCGATGTGCCGTCGATCAGTATCGGCATCATCAGCGCGCTCGGCCGCATCTGGGGTAAGGCCGTTCAGACTGATGCCAAGGTGTCTCCTACTAACTATGGTGGACCGCTCATCAGCGTGGATGGCCGGGTTTTCGGTGTATTGGTTCCCGCTTCTCCGCAAGGTGATGGTGAAACGGCCGGGGTGGAATGGTACGACTCCGGTATCGGCTTCGCCATCCCGCTCGAAGACGTACTGGCCGTGCTACCGCGTTTGAAGAATGGCCAGACTCTGCAACGGGGATTGTTGGGAATCACCCCCCAGCAAGCGGAGGATAAGTACAATTTGCCCATAGTTGTCGGCACGGTTGCGGTGGACTCCGTCGCCGAAAAAGCGGGCATCAAACCGGGCGATACGATTGTGAGTCTGGATGGGAAACCGATGCCGCATTTCTCCGCGTTGCAGCATCATCTTGGCCCGAAGTATGACGGGGATCGCGTGGCCATTGTCGTGGAACGAGACGGAAAGCGGATCGACATCGGGACGGTTACGCTGAGTGGGATTGTCAAAGCGTATGAGGCTCCGTTTCTCGGTATTTTACCGATGCGAGACGATACGGAAACTGGCGTGGAAGTTCGGTATGTGTATCCGAATAGTGCCGCGGAGCGAGCCAAGATTGTTGCGGGGGATCGGATTCTCAAAATCGGCCCGCCGGGGGCGCTTCCGGGTGTACCGGCTGGTGCTGGGGCGGCCACAATGCAGCCTGTGAAAGACCGCGAGCAATTGATCGCCATCATCAGTAAGATCGGAGTCGGCGGTTCCGCGAAGCTCGAACTGAAACGGAGCGATGGCAAATCCGAAACCGTCACCGTGAAATTGACCGGCCCAACGGATGCCATCGCCGCGGCAGTTCCTTTGCCATCTTCGCGGAAGAAGTCTCCCGCACCGAAGGTGGAACCTGGCAAGGAGAAAGCACCCGAACCGAAGCCAAACGCGGCGGAATCGGATCAAAAATTCGGCACCGTGGTCACGAAAACTCATGGGGCACTGGGGCGAGAATACTGGGTGTATGCTCCCCCATCGTATGACAAAGCCACCGCTCACGGGGTCATCGTCTGGTTACATACCACGGGGAAAGGTGGCAAGGATGCCCGTGATATGGCTGATTTCTGGGGAGATTTCTGCGATCGTCACCACTTTATTCTCGTTGGCCCGAAATCGCGGAATGACAGTTGGGTAGCCAGTGAGGCGGAAGAGATTGTGCAACTGCTCAACGATGTTTTCAGCCAATATACGATTGACCGTCGCCGGGTGATTGCTCACGGCATGGGAGTAGGTGGGCAGATGGCCTATTATCTCGGTTTCCATGCTCGTGATCTGATTCGTGGGGTGGCCACATCCGGGGCCGCGCTCGGCAACTCACCGAAAGATACCGTGCCGAACCAACCGCTCGCATTCTTCATTGTGGCGGGTGACAAAGACCCGAATTTGCCCGCGATTATGGATGGGAAAGCCAAACTTCAAGAGAAGAAATACCCGGTGATTTTCCGCACCATCAAGGATTTTGGAAAAGAATATCTCACGTTGACCGTCATGGAAGAATTGCAACGCTGGATGGATTCGTTGGACAAGATTTGACATGCCATCAAGCGAGGTGGAATGTGAAATGATTCCACCCCAGAAGCAGAAACGGCCGTGGAAAACCCTCCACGGCCGCGATTATTTCAGTTCCACCGACCAATAGGCATTGTCGAGGAACGATTGCCAGGAGTGATATTTTCTCTGCGACAGTTTCAAGTTGACGACCGGACTCCGTTTCGGTTTTTCGGGCTTGCGGATCAGCGTCATGTTCGCTTGCCGAGGTGTCCGTCCCCCTTTACGGACATTACAGTCCACGCAGGCACAGACGATATTTTCCCAGGTGGTTCCACCGTTCTGGCTACGCGGAATCACATGGTCGAGACTCAGTTCGGACATGGGGAATTTACGGCCACAATACTGGCACTGGTTGCCATCACGAGCAAAGATATTCCGCCGATTGAACTTCACAGTCTGACGCGGCACCTTGTCGTAACCCAGGAGCCGGATCACACGCGGGGCTTGAATCTCCACATGGGGGGTGCGAATCCAGTCATCATCTTCATGCTTGGTTAACCGGGATCGCAAATCGCTCAGTTCCTGCCAGGATGAAAAATCGTAACTCAGAAACTGGCCTTCCTCCAACGCGACAACTTCGGCGAGGTCTTTGCACAATAAGCAGAACGCACGGCGTACACTTACCACATGTACGGCCATGAACATCTTGTTCAGGACCAGTACGCTCGTGTCCAGTGCAGTGTTATACCCAGCATTCATGACAAGATAGCCCTCGTCGAAAAGTGAATTTCCCCCCCAACTGGTTCGCAATCTGTTGCGACCAGTGGAAGAGTTGACGGCGAAGTGAGGTGGCAGGTTCGCTCACAATACTATCTTACACATGCGAATGAGCCCGATGCAACAAGGTAATCGACAGAAACTGTTTGCGTTGTGCCGGTTCTCTGTCGTTGCGTGACGGTTTGCGGAGCCAGAGCGGCACACCGGGAAAGATTTCAGATGGTTCTTCAACGGCGGTATTCGTGGGCGATCGTGCCTGTCTCACCGGGGGCGAGTTTCCAACCCACCGGGAAGCTGCCCGCGAACTCTTCCTGGTGACTGACCAGAATAATCCGTTTCAGGCCACAGTGTTCTTTCAGACGGATCAATTCATCCCCCATACAGCGCAGACCGTCGCGGTCCAGGGAGCCGAACCCCTCGTCAATGATGACGCTTTCCAGGGGCGTGGCTCCGACAGAAGTGGCCGCGTAACGACCAATCCCCAATGCGACCGCAACGGCGACTCGGAATTTCTGTGAACCCGAAAGATAGGCCATGCCGATCGGATCTTGACCTTGTGATCGGCGCACACGGAGAGAAAAGGCTTTGTCACTTCCGGTATCGGCATCTTCGAGTTCGATCGCAAGATCACCATCGGATAATTTGTAGACTGTTTCATTCGCATATTTGACGATTTTTTGTTCCGCGTTGCGTACGAAATCCCGTTGGAGTCCGGTTTTTCCCAGCAGATCGTCGAGGCGTTCCTGAATGCGGAGTGCTTCCGCGGCTTGGCGGTCTTCTGCCAGGAGTCGTTTGCGCTCTTCGATTTGCCGGTTGATCGTGTCGAGCGTTTGTTTGGCTGTGTTGCGTTCCACATCGGCTGCGGCGGCCTGCTGCTCGGCGAGCGCCGCAACCGTAATGGCCTCATCGACTGGAATCCGAACGGCCTCGGGGAGGAGTGCGAGTTCCTGCTCCAGTTGATGTTGGGTTTGCGTCCATTCATCACGGCGAATGCGATCTTCGTCGAGTTTCTGCGCTTCTTCCGCGACACCGGAATCCTGAAGTTCGGCCAGTTCCGCTTGCAAGGGGGTGATGGCTTCCGCCGTTGTTACATCTGCCAGTGAATCGGGAATGGTGTTTGTGATTGCCGAGAGTGTGGCGTTTGCTTCCGTGAGGCGCATGGTCAACGTCTCCCGCTGTTGCCGGAGGGTGCTGAGTTCGGCTTCCTGGGACCGGAGTTCGCGTTTGACGGTTTCCGATTGTTGTGTGGCCGTGGTCTGCTTGAGGGTTTCGGTGTGGATGATCGCTTGTCGTTCTGCAATTTCGGATTCCCATTGTTGAATCTGTTGCATCAAACTTTCCACGGAAGGTACTGTCCCTCCACGGGTCAGACCGACACGACGGGCGATCAGTTGATCACGCTGAGAAGCCAATTGCATCAACCGTTTGCGTTCTGCGGTTGAGTGTTGTGTCTGGGTTTGTGCGGTTGCGACTCGGTGCGTCGCGGAAGCGGTTTCCGCACGCAAGCGTTCCACGGTTGCGGTGAGCTCTGCTTTTTCGTTCGCGGCGTGTTCCGGCCCAATTTTCTGACGGCACCGCGAACAAATGGCCCCGACTTCAATGGAATCGAATGCCTGTAATTCTTCTTCGCTCCGTTTCCGTAACGCCTGGGTCGAAGCCTGGGCTTGCAGTGCCGATTCGAGTTCCATTTGGGCCGCGGCTTGTTCGGCTTCGGTTCGCAGAGTGTCCAGGTCTGGGGGAAACGCGACGAGTTGTTCTTGAATGGCGGCAATGTCTCGCGCGGTTTGAAGTACGGCCTGCGAGGATTTGAGTTCGCGTTCCTGGTCACGGACAGTGTTCGTGGCTTCGGCCAGAACTCGGGTGTGTTCCGCAATCGCGGCCAGCAGTTCTTCCCGTTGCGCCTGGAGCGTTTGCACCCGTGTTTCGCACTCTACGAGTGACTGTTGGACGATTTCGCGTTCGGGTGCGAATTGCGATACGATTTGCCGTGCCTGAACACGCTTCGCCAGATTCGGCAAAGCGCCAGCGAGCAACCGGAGGCGATCGCGTTTCTGGAGCAGGGCGGCGGCGTTGCGTTCGCGGGCATCGGCGGCGGCGAGGCGCGCCGTGATACTCTCTTTACTGCGAGTCAGAGACTCGAATTGTCGGGCTTGCTCAATCCGGGTGGCGGTTGCCGTGGCGTTTTTCCGGGCGGATTCCGCAACGGTTTCGGTTTGGGAAACAGCCTGCTGGGCGGCCGCCAGTTCCTCTGAGCTTACGGTGACGGCATTTTGCAGTTGAGCCGCAATCATCTTCCGCTTGGCCGCGGCAACGCTGGCATCCGTATGAACCTGCTTGGAAAGCTGTTCATATTGTTCCATGCCGATGATCTGGCGGAGCAGTTCCAATCGCTTGCTGCCGCCTTCCGAAATCATCTGATCGGCTTTCCCTTGAAGCAGCAACACGGAAGCCGTGAATTGTTCATACGTCAAACCGAGATGTTTATTAACCCAATTGGCGATGTTCCCTGCATCAATTTCGGTCAAAGAATCACCATGCAATTCATAAAGCCGATCAACAGATTTCTTGTTCTCACGATTGCGAATGATTCGGTAGTTTCGGCCAGCGAAACCGAACTCGAATTCGATCCGAAAACCGCGTGCGCCATGGTGAATCAGTTGATCCATCCCCTGTCCCTTACCGCCACGGTGGCAGCCGAACAGGGCGTAAGTGATTGCATCAAAGATGGATGATTTTCCGATTCCGTTCGGCCCGCTGATGACCCACAGCGGTTCATCTTGAAATCGAATGTCGGTGGCAGGTGAACCGAAGCTCAGGAAGTTTTCGAGAACCACGCGATGGGGGATCATACCGGCATCTCCAGTGTTGCAATGTAGTGTTCCGCGAGCGCGAGAATCGCCCCGCGATCCGGGTCGCCAGCAAGTCGGGCTTCGAGATAAGCACGCACGCTGGCGGCGGGGGTGCGTTGCGTGTCGGTGGGATCGGCGGTGAGCGTGTGGGATTGTGACGATGTAGCATCATCAGACCAAGTAATCTGATGAAGTCTGGGGAATGTTTTCCGGAGTTTGCGGGCGATTTCGTCCCGGCTGACGGTGGACTGACGCGAATCCACGGTGACGCGGACGATCGCACTCTCCCGCTGGGGGTACTGTTCGGGGAGTCGAGGCAATTCCGAGTCCGGGTCTGTGAGTGTCAGATCCCACATTGGCGTGGCTGCCAGTGGCAACCGTACCGGGTCGTTTTGCAGTCCGGTTCGTCCGAGATCGAGTAGTAATACGCCGCGTTCATCATGCCGTTCCCCAAAATCGAGTCGATCGAGCGGCCCCGGATACTGGAGCGTGGGGACATCGTCGATGGCCTGTGCGGCGTGAATGTGGCCCAATGCCACATAGGACCAACCCGATTTCAGAATCGCCGGGTCGATCAGTACATCATCGGCTTCGGATACGCGGAACAGGGTCCGTTGCAGATTCGCACCGCGGACATGTAAGTGCGCCATCAGGATGGTCGGGAGCGAAATGTCGAACTCCGGTCGACGGAAGATTTGGGCGGACCACTCCGTGAGATGATTTTGCAAGAGTCGGTGTTCTTCCTCACGGGTACGGTAACTGTCTTCCAAACCGAATCGGACGGCTCGCGGATACGGGACCAGCACGAGTTGCACCTGCTCCCCGGCGGCGGAGTGGAACCGTCCGAAGGTCAGCCCATTTTGCAGGTACATGCGGCCGCGGTCGAACACGGTTCCGTTGGGTGTCGGCGCGGCGAGGAAGGAACCGGCACGCACCAAGTCGATTTTGGCATCATCATCGTGGTTTCCCGTGATGGCCAGAATCGTGCCACCCCGTGCGAAGAAGGGTTTGAACACGCGGTGAATGTGCCGGAGGGCATCCGCCATTTCGGGCAGCGGGATCCGTTCGTAAAAGAGATCACCAGCAACGAGCAGCAGTTCGACTTGATGTTCTTCGCAGTATTCGGCCACACGTTCCACACCTTTGCGTAGGTCGGCGGTGCGGTCCAAACGGCCGAGGCGATCGCCGAGGTGCCAATCGGCGGTATGGATGATCTTCATGGAATGCTCCGCATGTCTGTTCAAAATGGGATTAGAAATCGGCTTCGGCTCGGCTCAAGTACCCCGGAGCGTTGGCGGGTTGCGCGGCATCATTTTCGGAGAGCGCGAAAGGCGGGAACGGGATCTTCGCCAGCATCGGTTCTCGGAAACTAGGTTGATACAGCAACTTTTCTTCCGGGAGCAACTGGGCCGCGGCGCTGCGGGCGGACGGTCCCAAAAACTTCCAGACTTCCGCGCCGAGTTCGAGTGTGCCGCTCCGGCCAACGGCTCGCACCGCGGCGTTTTCGATGACCCGTGGCTTGACCAGGCTCGCTTGTTGTTGTGCCCCCAGGAGAATGACCCCTTGTGAACGACCCTCAGCGGCGACTGTCTCCAGGAGGTTCGTGATCGGATCACGGCTATCCTTGGGCGCGAACCGATTGAGTTCGTCCAGGGTGATGAGATAACGCAACCCCTTAACCTGCTTCTTCGACTGCGCCTGCATGATTTGATGAAACACTGCTGCCACGACGAACCGTTGCAGGCTGGGGGTCTGGTAAATGCCGTGTAAGTCGATGACGATGGGGGATTCGCGGCCCACGGTGGGAATGATGAGCGGATTGCCCGTTGAATCGTTGCGACGTAGCACCCCATCACCTTCCTGGACGATGTATTTCAAACGCCGGAGCAGCTTGCCTTTCGTCCCTTTGACGTAGTCCGTGAAGAGGGAATCTTTATTCTCTCGGAATTCATCCAAGAGCTTGCCGAATGTCTGGGGGCGATCGGGTCGCAGTTTTGGCCCCGCATCCGTTTCGTTGGTCAACCAATCTTCCATTTCACCGACCAGCCCGCCGAAGTTTGCATCGTTAATATCATCTTCCGAGAACAGGAACGTAAAGAGTCGATGTTCGATGATGTCCTTGAGGGACCAGCTATACGGTTTGACATCGGGGCGATTGCTGATGTTGATGGAATTGGCCAACCCTTTCTGCTGGGGAGCGAGAAACGTCACTTGGCTGAAGGGTTGCGGATTGGGAATCCCCATTTCCTGCCAGTCCGCTTTGTAAGTGAGTTCGTCGGCCTGGTAGTCCTTGTTCCAGCGGTCGATGAAGAATAGGTCGTAATTCTTGACATTGAATATGACCGGGACCACTTGCAGGCGGTTGGCATCACTGGGACGCGATAACCGGAGACGCTCCGCCTCACGGAGTAGGAGCCAGTTGACCGTCAGCAGCAGCGTGGACTTGGTGCCCAGCCCGGCGATCCCGTTGACGTTGAGGTGGCCGCCGTTCTTGCCGAGGAGAAAGTCGAGGTCAATCGCGGCTCTCCCCGCGAAGGCGGTGCCACCGTTGCGGAGCAAGCCGACATCGAGGCGTTGTCCCTCTTTCATCCGGTCGAGTCCGTATCCTTTGGCGGCTTCCGCGGGGGTGGCGAGTCGGACTTCGCTCTCTTCCCTGGGTGGGGTGTGGGCCACTGGGTCTGTCCGCAGAATGGCGACTTCAGCAAAGGTCACACCTTCGGAGGCGAACGGCGGCGTGGAACTGGAACGCCCATCGAATCGCGCGGCTTCCTCACCGATGTCCTTTTGACGACTGCGGCGGTAGACTTCTTGCACGACCCCAACAAAGGTGATGACACGGCCACCGACCGTGGATTGTGTCGTGACAATCTGAGTCCGTTCGACGGTTTGTTCGTGGTCGACCCAAAAGTAAAAAGTCCCACTGGTGGACTCATGTTCCGGCGGAGCCGCGGCACGACCAAGGACAGGGTAGGGTGTTGTCACAGTGCATTCTCCCGGAACAGACCCGCAGCCCGATAGAGTCGATTGACCAACACGGGCAACGGCGTGAACAATGGTTTGAGGGCATCTTCCGCCCGGACGATGGGGTCCAGCGACACGGGCATCCGCGCGTAGCTGTCCACGCGACATCGGGCATCCACGATCCAGCGTGAGAGCCGATCGACAAACCCTGGCGGGTAGCGGGTCAGTTGCACCCATGGGACATCTATACGGACAATTCCCCAGTTTGGGGCAGTCCGCGGCCCACCGGCGAGACGAAGAAACCATGAGGCCAAGGGGACATCCGAAGTGCGTTGATCACGATAGTAGGGTGTCCGCTGGCCCGGTTTAAGGGCGAGCATTGTCTGATGTCCTTGTGGGTGCAACGCGGGCGGGCGGGGCGACTTCACGGACCCCACTATCAACGGACGTACCGCGGCGGCTTGTTCCCCGATTCGGCCACCAACTTGACCATCAACCAAGGTCGGGGCATCGGCCACGGAATCCAGCGCTAGGACTTCGAGTTTGAGCATCTCATTCTGGCAACGGTTGTAGGCTTGTTCCCGCATGGCTTCGTAGTCGAACACGCTTCCCACTTGTGGATCGGGCAGACGGGCGGGCAGGACGCGCAGCGCAAATTCTGGGACATTCGCCAGAGCGGAGGTGAACGCTTCCACGGTTTCCCAGGCGAACGGTTCGGCCACAAAACCGAGGACACGTTCCACGATTGCAAAGGATCGCTCGAATCGCCGCCCAGTGAGTTTCATTACCACGGCACCGACTTCCGCCAGCAACAGGGGAATCGGGTAGCCTTGGGGCGAGCGGATACACAGGACAGGTTGTCCCATGTGGGAACCGTCGATGAACCGTTCGGGAAACTCGCCGGGTTGGGCGGGAGTCTCACCGAGTGGGATCGGTTGCCAATCGGTTGGGTCACGTTCCACGGTTAGATTGAGTGTCGTGGGTGGCTCGGGGTTTTCGGCATCCGGGGGAATTGTCGGCCGGGGCGGTGTGGACCCTACGGGCGAGGCACCATGCGTCTGAAGAAACTCGCGGATCAGATTATAATTAGTCATCACCGACTCCCAAGGTGTCGAGGCGGTTCCGTATCGCGGACCCGCTGACCAGAAGTTCGGCCGCGAGTCGGTAGGCCAGCACTCCCCGCGAACAGGCACCGCATAAGCGCCGGAGTTCTTCGGCACGGGCCTGGAGAATTTCCGCAGGCATCAGCAGTTCCGTGGCAAAATCGTTCGCTTCCTGTTCCAGCGGTTGAGAGGATGTGTCCGATTCGCCGACCGTGGTATCCGTGTGAAACGATCCGATCTGCTCACGGTGTAGGATCACATGGCCCAACTCATGCGCAACGATGAAACGCCGATTGTGCAAAAGATGATCGGCTTGAACATACACGAGGCGTGCTGATTCTGTCCAATACAGGAACCCCGTCAGTGGCGTGTCTGATTCTTCCCGATCTTCGATTGAGACTCCACTGGCCCGCAGATGCGCGACAACAGCCGTTGAAGTCAGTTGCGGCAAGGCATGGTGCCGAATGTTCTGCAATTGGAGAAATGGCTCCAGACGCACCGGGCCACGGCGATTCGGTTCCACGGTTGTGCCCGCATCGCGGCGAAGTTGGGCCACGGTCGCACCAATCATGCATGACATCCTTTCCACGCTGGGATGGGAGTATCGAACCGCTCGGCTCATGGTCGTCCATTATCTGTGGTCAATAGTTCAGGTCCACCCGAAGCGGTGTCTGTGACCGCAGTGAGAAGAAATCGAACCCAAATGCTAACGGGGTTGCAGGTGAATTGCGGTAGATATCCCTTTGCAATCGGTAAATCTTCCCAATTTCACAAAGTCCTCCAATTCCACTCAATCGCTCCAACCGAATCAACCGATTTTGCAGATGAGAACACTGGCGACGCTGGACCCGGCTTGCGCGGGAGTCGGGTTCATACCGACAACACGAACCGTGCGGTCGTCAAGATACGAGGAGATTCCGCCAATGCGATTTCGACTTCGACACCAATTGCCCATCTTCGCGGTTTCTGCCGTCATGGGTCTGACATCCTCGGTCTTGGGGCAGCCAGCAACCCCACCTGCTCGGCAACCCGACCCTGCGGACTCCGGCGACAAACCCGCGCCGCCGCCCCACACCATCCTCAATGCCGACGAGGTGCCGATTGATTTGGGAACCGCCCTCAAGTTGGCGGGCGTGGAAAACCCGGAGTTGCTGCTCGCCCGTCAGCGCGTGACGGAAGCCGTCGCATGGCGACAACTGGCAGCGGCCCAGATATTGCCGAACCTCAACGCTGGCGGAAACTATAACCTGCACCGAGGGCCGCTCCAGCAGGCGAAGGGAAACATCCTCAATGTGAATCGGGATTCTCTGTATTACGGTCTGGGGACGTATGCCGTCGGTGCGGGAACGGTGAATATTCCGGGTTTGAACTACAACCTCAATATCGGCGATGCCTGGTTCAATTATCTGAGTACCCGTCAGCGTGCGGAGGCCGCGGCCGCGATGGCCGATGGCGTGCGAAATGATGTCCTATTGCGGGTGTGCCTGGCGTATCTGGAACTCTTACGGGCGGACTGTCGGCGGGCCATCGCCACGCAAAACCGGGATGATGCGGTAGAGTTGGCCCGTGTGACAGCCGCCTTCGCCGAAACGGGACAAGGACGCAAAGCAGACGCGGATCGTGCCCAGGTGGAACTCCAACTGCGAACCGCTCTGCTGACGCAAACGGAAGCGGACACATTGAGCGCCACTGCCCGTCTGTGTCAATTGTTGAATTTGGACCCATCCACACGTCTCAAACCTGTGGAGGGTTGGGTTGTCCCAGCGTCACTTGTCCCGGACCCCACCCCGTTGGCGGACCTGTTGGCTGTGGCCATGATGCAGCGGCCAGAATTGGCGGCTCGCCGTGCGGAGGTACGGGCCGCTTTGTATAACCTGTCTCAAGCCAAGGTGCTGCCCTTTTCGCCGACCCTGATTCTGGGGTTCAGTGCGGCCAGCTTTGGTGGCGGAAGCAACCTGATTAGCAACCCGCCAGGGTACGTCGGCGGCAACGGACAACTCATGACAGGACCACGATTTGGGGACTTCAATAATCGAACGGACTTCGACGTCATGGTCTTCTGGACCTTGCGGAATTTGGGGGTAGGGAATGTCGCCATGATCCGTGCCGCTCGCAGTCGCGCGAGACAGTCGCATTACCAGGAACTCGAAATGCTCAACCTCGTGCGCATGCAAGTCGCGGAGAGTCGCGCACTGGTCCAGGCCGGGATTCCGCAAATGGAAGTCGCCGAAAAAGCGGTGAAAGCGGGTCATGAAGCCTTTTCCCAGGATCTCACACGGATCAAAGGTGGACAGGGTCTTCCCCTGGAAGCAGTGGACAGCATGCGGTTGTTGGCTCGGTCGCGGTTTGAATACCTGAATACGATTATTAACTACAATCAGGCACACTTTAAACTCTGGGTGGCCCTGGGTTCACCACCCGCGGACATGTTGGCTCGACCAATCCCGACAAGTTTGGTCCCGCAGCCCACGGGTGAGATGTTGCCTGGCCCTCGTGTGTTCTCCATGCCGCAAACGGTCCCCGTCCCTTAACTGAGGATATTCAGATGTCTCAGAAAGGTCATGGTGAGAATCGGACTCAGCAGAGGAGAACGGTATGACACGGTGGTACAAGTGGTCACGGGTGGGAGTTGGGGTGACATCGTCGGCAACAGTCCTCATGGGTTTGGGTTGTCATTCACTCTGGGATCGCCCAGAACCGCGTGTCCCGAGAATGTTGACGCGGAATGAGACAATTGCCGCTCTGCAACCGGACGGGACTCAAGAATCTCTGGGATGGACTCCGGTAGCGGCGGTGTCTCCGGTGAGTCCGGCGGAAGAGCGGGTCGCCAAGCCATTCGCATCCCCAATCCTGGGGATGGCGACAATTGGTGAAGCCCCAATGGAAGTGATGGGGAACGCCCACACTTTAGACTTGGGAATCGCGCTGCAATTGGCCGGAGTGGACAACCCCACCGTGAATCTGGCGCGGGAGCGTGTTCGAGAAGCCGTGGCCCTGCAACTTGCTGCCCGTTCTCTGTTACTGCCAACCCTAATAGCCGGTGGAAACGTCCGCCTGCACGTTGGCCCATTGCAGGACGAACCGGGGAACTTTTGGAACAACAATGTCCAAAGTTTTTATACAGGGCTGGGGTCCGGTGTGGTGGGCACCAACCCGCCGAGCATCCCCGGTGTTCGACTGTTTGCCCACCTGGGGGATGCGGTATATGAACCCCTGGCGGCTCGTCAACAAGTTGCCGTGCGCAGTTATGGAAGTTGGGCGATTCAGAATCAGATTTTGTTGAATGTCGCCGTGGCGTATTTGAACCTGATCGCGGCCGAGGCGCAACTGGAAATCTATCGCCAGAGTGAATCCGAAGTGGCCGAGATCGCCAAGATCACAGCCGATTTTGCGGCCACTGGGCAGGGGACACCTGCGGACGCAAACCGTGTCGCAACGAACACGGATTTGGTCCAACGTCAAATTAGCGAGGCCGAAGGGATGGTCGCGGTCGCCTCCGCGCGTTTGTGTCAACTTTTGAACCTGGATCCCTCCCTTCAGTTGCACACGCCTGGTGGACCTGTCGAGTCCATCCGGCTCGTCTCCGAAAATGCGGACACGGAATCGTTTGTCCAGACCGCCATACGATCCCGCCCAGAATTGATGGCCCGTGTGGCGGGAGTACGCGAGGCTCAAACCCGCGTGCGGCAAGAGAAGTACCGCCCACTGTTCCCAGTGATTTCCGCGGGGTACAGCAGTGGTGGCTTTGGGACTGGCGGAAACTTGGTGAATGAAAGTCTGGGACGATTGACTCCTCGTTCCGATTTCGATGTCTACGCGGTATGGACCCTGCAGAATTTCGGGTTTGGTAATCTCGCGCGGACACGGAAAGCGAACGCCACCGTGGGGCAAGCACTGGCCGATTATGACGTAATGTTGAACCAGGTACGACAAGAGGTGATCTCCGCACAAGCTGAGACACGCGCGGCCCATCAACAAGTCGCAATGGCTCAGATCGCGCTGACGGCATCGGAGGAAGGGTACAAGCTGGAACGAGAGCGGATTCGTTTGGGACAAGGACGACCCATCGAGGTATTGGACAGCTTTCGTCAGTTGCTCGACTCACGAACAGAACTGGTCCGTGCCATTATTGCCTTCAACACGGCCCAGTTCCGTCTCTTCGTGGCGATTGGAAATACACCCATTGACGGGTCAGGTGGCAACGTCCCCGCTGACCCGCCGATGGAGTTGCCCGAGCATCAGGTGCCTGTCGCGGTCGATTCGGCATCACCCGGTAGTGGTGTCGGCGCGTCCTCAAATTTGTTGGGGATGAGGAGGGAGTAAATGCACGGCACCACGAATAGGGTTGTCACCAACCCAGCAACCAATCCACCCAGCACCGCACGACCCAATGGGACGTTAGCTTCGCTCCCGCGACTCAGTCCTAGGGACATCGGAATGAGTGCAAAGAATGTCGCCAAAGCGGTCATCACCACCGGGCGGACTCGGACGGCAGCCGCACGGCGAATGGCCTCGGTGGGGTCCACTCGATCGGCCTTCCGCAGGTTCTCCGCAAAGTCGATGAGGAGTACCGTATTGGATACGACAATCCCGATCATAAAAATCACACCAAGTAGAGACTGGATGTTCAGTGCAGTATTGGTAAAGAAGAGGGCGAGGACCACACCCACCACACCAACTGGAACTGCCGATAAGACCACAATGGGGGTAAGATAGGAGCGGAAAAGTGCCACGATCAGGAAGTAAATCAGGATCACTGCACCAATCATTCCCATCGCCTGAAAGCGGAATGTGTCCTGCATTTTCTCGTACTCACCGGCCAGGACGATTCGGGCACCATCCATCGGCTTTTGTCCCTGTTCATCCGGGTCAAACGGTGTCCAACCACCATCCGCCCGTTCGACACCGTATTTGGCTACGGTGCGGGACACATCCGAGGCGACGTGTCCCAGGTCACGGCCGTAGACACCCATTGTCAGGTCCATGGTCGCTTGGAGGTTCGTATGGTTGATTTCTGCCGGTACGGTGGTCCGCTTTAGTGTGGCGATGTTCCGCAGCGGGATCGGCCGTTTTTGTCCCGCGCCGGTAATGGGGATGTCCAGCAAACTCTCGATCGAGCTGATGTCCTCTTCCGGGTACTGGACACCCACGAAGTATTGGTTGGAACTCTTGGGATCAATCCAGAAATTGCGTTTGTTGAACTGGATACTGCTGTTGAATGCAGACACGACATTCTGCATGACATCCAGTTGCGTGAGTCCCATCGACGAGATTTTCGGTTGGTCAATTTCCAGGACGTATTGTGGGTAATCGAGTCGCTGGATAATTCGGGCATCGACCACTCCGTTGATTTGTTTGATTTCCGCCAACATTCGATCCGCCACGGCTCGGGCTTTGGTCATACTTTTGGACGTGATGCGGACGTTTAGCGGAGTCGACTTCCCCTC
>JAIXLE010000264.1 GCA_026931725.1 Bacteroidales bacterium | reverse complement strand
GAGCAGAACCCCGGCCAAGGCACCGCGGGATTGTATTACTACTACCAGACCTTCGCCAAGGCGATGGCGGCTCTCGGCGAAGACGAATTCGCGGATGCCCAAGGGAAAAAACACGCCTGGCGGCAAGAACTCTTCACCACCTTGAAGGCCAAACAGAAGCCCGATGGCAGCTGGGCGAACGACAACCGAGCCTTCCTCGAAAACCAGCCCGAATTGGCCACAGCCTTCGCGCTGCTGGCACTGGCGTATATTCGGTAAACCACTCGGTAAACCGGAGGACCGAGGATCCTCAATGCCCCCACGGGAGAACCGCCCGTGGGGTGGTAGCGGATTGGTACTTACTTCTCTATTCCCGCACTGATGCCATACTGTTCGATCTTGCGGTAGAGAGAACTGAGGCCGATTCCGAGTCGCCGGGCGGCTTCGCGTTTGTCGCTGGTTTGACGGAGCATCCGTTCGATGTGCATTTTCTCGAACCGCTCCACGGCGGCTCCGAGTTCATCCACTGCGAACGGATCGCCGGGGTGTGGCGCGAGGTCTGGCGGTAAATCGCTGGGGGTGACGAGTGGTCCATCTCCGAGAATCACGGCCCGCTGGAGGGCGTTATCGAGTTCGCGGACGTTGCCTTTCCACGGGTGGCTGATCAGAATTTGAATCGCTTCATGGCTGATGCCCGTCATCGTTTTCCCCATCGTCCGAGCGTGACGCGCCAGCAAGTGTTCGGCCAATTCGGGGATGTCTTCGCGCCGATCCCGCAAGGGGGGGAGTCGAATCGACACCACATTCAGTCGATAGAACAAATCTTCTCGAAATCGCCCCTCGGCGGCTTCCTTCGCCAAGTCCTTGTTCGTGGCCGCGACGACCCGAGCCGCCACCTGAACAGGCTCATTCGCCCCGACGGGGAACACTTCTTTTTGCTCGATGGCACGCAAAAGTTTGGCCTGAGTGGCCAGCGGCAGTTCGCCAATCTCATCCAGAAAGACCGTGCCCGCTCCGGCATGGGCGAAGACCCCGGTTGCGTCTTTATCCGCCCCGGTGAATGAGCCTTTGCGATGGCCAAACAGTTGATTTTCTAACAAATCGGACGGAATCGCGGCACAGTTAATGGCGAGGAACCGCCCTTCTGTTGGCTTGACGCGCTGGCCAAAATGGTGAACGGCCCGTGCCATCAACTCTTTCCCGGTGCCGCTCTCGCCGAGAATCAGCACATTCGATGGGGTTGGCCCCACTTTGCGGGCCAGTTCCAGAGCGTGTTTCATCACGAGGCTGCGGCCGATCACCATTCCCGTGGCGGCGGTTTCATCCTCGCGGTTGAGTTCTCGGCGGAGCCATTGGTTTTCCCGAAACAGATCCCGTTGCCGCAACAGTCGTCGGACTTTGCCGAGAACTTCCCGGAGGATGATCGGCTTCATCAGGTAATCGTGTGCCCCTTTTTGAAACGCCTCAATGGCGGTTTCCACCGTGGCATACGCGGTGATGAGGACGACGAAGGTTTCCGGGCTTACCCGTGCAATGCGTTCCAGTACCTCGATTCCGTCGATACCGGGGAGGTTGACATCGCAGAGAACGACATCGAACCGTTGTTTGGTGGCGAACTTGACAGCTTCTTCGCCGCTAGCCGCCGGGATGACGGCAAACCCTTCATTCGTGAGATACTCTGTCAGGGATTCCCGAATCACGGGCTCATCGTCGACGACCAGGATGCTATCCGCGGTTTTCACGTCGTGGCCTCCTGGGGGTGCGCGTGGCCAGCATGTTCCTTGTCACAGCGAGAGTCTGGCCCCGGTTCCGCGGGCAGCGTGATATGGAAGATGGTGCCCAATCCCGGTTCCGATTCGACACTGGCCCGGCCCCCATGATCCGACACGATCCGACGAATGACGAACAGCCCCAACCCGGTGCCGTGCTTCTTCGTGGTGAAGTACGGGCGGAATAGCCGATCGTGGTTGTTCAGGTCGATCCCGTGGCCGTTGTCGGAAACGGTGAGCTGTACCCAAGCGGGGCAGTGCGCACACGAATTGCCAGAGCGGGAGCAGAGAACGAACCGGGGCGGGCCATCTTCGGTGGTCGTACATTCGCGCTGACCAGGGCCAGCCGCTAACTCCGCCGAGATGGTAATTCGTCCGCCTTTGTCGGTCGCATCAATCGCATTGAGGGTCAGGTTGAACAGAATCTGCACGAATTGATCGCGGACCCCAACCAGTGGCGGCAATCCGGGGGCGACACGGACCACGATGTCTCGGTTCTTGCCGCCTTTGTAGTACTTGGCGATTCCCAAGGCTTCATCCACCACATCCTGCACTGCGACACGGGTTCTCACCCCGCTGGCCGGTCGGCTAAACGTAATCAACTCTCGGAGAATCGTTTGAATCCGAGCGAGTTGCCCGGTCACGATGCTGAGTTTGCCCTGGGCGTACTCTCCGAGATTGCGGGCTTCGAGCATCTGAACGATCGCGCTGATGGAGGTGAGGGGGTTTCCGACTTCGTGCGCGATCCCCGCCGCGAGCAAGCCGAACGCCGCCATCTTTTCTTGATGCAGCACTTGAGCTTGAGACTCTTCCAACGCGCGGGTGCGTTCCGCGATGCGGGATTCCAATTCTGCCTGATGCGTGCGGAGCGCGGCGTTGAGTTCGCGGAGTTCTTCGCCTGCCCGTTTCAGTAGTCGCGCCATCGCGGCCGCCGCCCAACTGACCCAACCGAGAATGACGACCATGAGCGGGAACAGATACGGCGGACTCGCTTCCGTCGCAGTGGCAAACACGCACGCATAGCTGAAGCAGTCGAGCCCGCAGGTGATGAAGGTGGTTCGGGGAGAATACCGAATGGCCGTGCAGATGAGTGACAGCAAATAGTAGAAGCGGAACGCACTATCCGGCCCCTGTTCATAATGGCACAATAGGCCGATAAACAGAGCTTCCATCGCCGAGATCAGCAGTGGGAAATCCCGCAGGAAAAGGCGACTGCGGCTAAATAACCAGGTATCCACCGCGGTGAAGCCGAACCCGAGGAGCAGAATCGCGTTCAGTGGTCGGGGGTCGGCCGCAGTGCCGAAGTTGGCGATCAACAGGCCGACGAACAGGCCGAACCAACGGATTTTGACCGCGATGGACTCGGCCGCGAGTTCCCAGCGGGAATCTGTCGGTATGGGAGCCATCGTATCGAGTAATCGTTCAGAAGGTGACATGCTGGCATTGTAGGCGCAGCGTCACTCGCTGGACTCAGGCCGCCCGCCGTTCGGGAACGGCCTCACCGTGCCGCACGGTCTGAATGTAGCCGAACAATTCCGATTCGTAGCGTTCCTTGCGGAATTTCCACGCTTGTTGCCGGGCCGAACGCGGGTCGAACGCGGTCGATTCGGCTTCAAACTGTTGAATCGCGGCCATCAACGCCTCCACCGATTGTTCCGCGAAGAAGACACCCGTCGGCTCGGGACTGGTGCCGAGTGGCCGAACCGTTTCGGTCGCTCCTCCCCGCGCCAGGGCAATGACCGGCGCACCGCACGCCTGCGCTTCCAATGGCACGATGCCGAAATCTTCTTCCCCCGGATACAGCAACGCGCGGCACGTTCGCAAATGATCCCGGATCACGGAATCGGGTTGCCAACCCAGGAACGACACGGTCGGCCCTGCTTGTGCCCGTAGCCGAGCCGCGTCTTGCCCGGAACCGATGACGACGAGCTTTTTGCCGAGTCGGTTGCACGCGGCCACCGCCAGATCGAACCGCTTGTACGGCGCGAGTGCCGAGACGACCAAATAGTAATCTTCCCGTTTCTGCGGGGAAGGGCTGTAGAATTCGGTATCCACAGGCGGGTAAATGACGACACTATCTCGGCCATAACATTCCGCGATCCGGTCTTGTACGGTCTTGCTGATCGCAATGAAGTGCGTGACCCGGTTGGCCGTGCGGCGATCCCACGCCCGGAGTTGCGCCATGAGCAGATTCACCGTCTCGGCTTTCAACCGACCCAACCGGCCCCGATGGAAGTAAGATTCTCGCATGTGCCAAGCATACCGCATCGGCGTGAAACAGTAACAGATGTGCGGCACTCCATCGGGTGGTCGAACCGCTTTGGCGACACAATGGCTAAAACTCAAGATAAGATCACACGCGGGCACCGACCAACGCGCCGCTGCGGGCATCACAGGGAGAAGGAAGCGATAATACCGATCGACGCGGGGCAGTCGGTTCAACACACTGGGCCGGAGTGGCCGATCTTCGATCGTGGGGCTGACCGATCCCGGCCGGTGCAGCAGAGTCAGGAGCGGGGCATCGGGCCAACGGTGGCAGGCCGATTCCAGGCACTTCTCGCCGCCACGCATGCCCGTAAGCCAGTCGTGAACCAGAACCACTCGATCCATCGTCGCGGCCTGCATCGGTTCCCTCCGGGCGCGGTCTATGCGGTCCATGTGGTTGATTTTGCCGGAGTGTAACCGGGCCGCTCGCATTCCGAAAAGAGCAATCGTGAGGCTCTCATCAGCCTGGGAACGCGGACAATCACCCACGAACGATTCTCAACTCCGCAACGGAACTCACTTTCCGCTCACCCGCCCACCCGCAAACCGCGGGGAAACGCGCCGTGATCCGTCCATTCGCTCACGGAGGGAACAAAGTTCTGGTGAATCTCATGGAATTTCCTGCCTGGGTATCGAGATTTTGGGGTGGCGTTGTCCCATGAAGAATAGGTCCGACACGGGAAACTGTGGATAATTCCGATTCTCGGGATTATCCGGTCGATATTGACCGTGTTTCGGCACCTACGATAGATTGACAAACTGGCACGGCTCCGTGACAAGAGTTTACGGAGTGAGCCGAACGATGTTCCAACCCCAAGCGTCTACCTGGCGAATACGAGGCACGCAAGATGGCCACTAGCACCCAACCCGGCATGGAAAGCACCATCTGGGATAAACTGGGGGATGCGTTCAACTCCGTGATGGAAGGCAGTGCCGAGTTCGTCAATCGCTTGTTCGGGTCCGCGAACGACCGAACCGTGCGGCAACTCGGATTCATTCGGGCCAAAAATTCCTCCACGCACACCGTCGTTCCGGGCTCGCTCCTCGATCGAGTCAACAAGCTCGAACCTCAGATGCAAGCCTTGTCCGACGCGGAACTCATGGGGCTGACATTTCAGTTCCGCAAGCGACTCGCCGCCGGGGAAACGCTCGATGACCTCATGGCCGAGGCGTTTGCCGCGTGCCGGGAAGCCGGTTTCCGCACCAAGGGGATGCGGCACTACGATGTCCAGATCGTCGGCGGAGCCATCCTGCACAAAGGTAACATTGCCGAAATGGTCACGGGGGAAGGGAAAACCCTCGTCGCCACGCTCCCGGCGTACCTCAACGCCTTGGCCGAACGCGGAGTTCACGTCATCACCGTGAACGATTACCTCGCCCGCCGCGACTGCGAATGGATGCTCCCCATTTTCAATGCCCTCGGCGTAACTGCGGGCTACATCCAATCCGATATGGAGCCCGAACGCCGCCGAGCCGCTTACGAATGCGACATCACCTACGGCACCAACAGCGAATTCGGCTTCGATTATCTCCGCGATAACATGAAGCCCGCCCGTTTCGACGACACCAGCTACCACCCCTTCTACCGCCAGGTGCAGCGTGTCCCGCTGAGCTACGCCATCATCGACGAAGTCGATAACGTCCTCATCGACGAGGCACGGACTCCGCTCATCATCAGCGGCCCGTCGTTCTCGGATGTCCGCAACTACGAAAAAGCGGACGAAATCGCCCGCAAGCTCACCGACCTGGAACGCCGCGCCCGGCACGACATCAAGAACCGCGGCGAAATGAACCATCAGGGCACCGAAGGCGATGGCCTGCCGATTCTCGTGCCGTTGGACCCGGCCAAGGTCGACCCACAAAACCCGCCGCCCAAGGGGGTCTATTTCGAGATCAAGGAAAAGGAACGCACTTGCCATCTCACCGATGACGGGGTCCGCGAAGCCGAGCGACTCGCGGGCGTGGAGAGCTTCTACACGGCCGGGAACATGGAGTGGCCGCACCTCATCGACAATGCCCTCAAAGCCCACCACCTCTACCATAAAGACCGACAATACATGATCGCGCCGGACACGCGCGAAAACAACCAGCTTGGTATCATCATCATTGATGAATTCACTGGCCGAGCCATGTTCGGTCGGCAATGGTCCGATGGGCTCCATCAAGCCGTCGAAGCCAAGCACCGCCGCGAAGGGGTCCAGATCAAGCAGGAAACCCAGACCCTCGCCACGGTCACATTGCAAAACTTCTTCAAGCTCTACGGGAAACTCGCCGGGATGACCGGCACCGCGATGACCGAAGCCAACGAGTTCTGGAAAATCTATCAGTTGGATGTCATCGCCGTTCCCACGAACAAACCGCTCCAGCGTATCAACAGCCCGGATCTCGTCTACAAGACCGAAAAAGAGAAATGGGACGCGGTTCTGGAAGAAATTGTGACCGTCCACAAAGACGGGCGACCCGTCCTCATTGGGACAACCGATGTCGCCAAAAGCGAAAAACTCGCGGGACTCCTCAAACGCCGGGGCATCAAGCATGAACTGCTGAACGCCAAGCCGGAAAACGTCACCCGCGAAGCGGAAATCGTCTCGCAGGCGGGACGACTCGGTGCCGTCACCATCTCGACGAACATGGCAGGCCGGGGGACGGACATCATCCTCGGCGGCAACGCGGAGACACTCGCTTGGTCCCGCCTCAAGCAACTCAAGGATGCCGATGGACGGCCATTGTATCCGACTCGGCTCGAAATCCCCAATGATGTCTGGGCACGGACCATTGAGGAAATCGAGGCCAAGGAAAAAATGAAGGAAGAAGGCCGCAAAGTCGCCGAGATGGGCGGGCTGCACATCATCGGCACCGAACGGCACGAATCCCGCCGAATCGACAACCAACTCCGCGGCCGAGCCGGACGACAAGGCGACCCCGGATCCTCTCGCTTCTATTTGTCGCTGGAAGATGAATTGATGCGACTCTTCGGCGGCGAACGGTTGCAACGGCTCATGAACAACCCCTGGCTCGGTATGGCCGATGGCGAAGCGCTCGAATCCGGGATGCTCTCCAAACAGATTGAACGTGCCCAACGCCGCGTCGAAGAGTACCACTTCGATCAACGGAAAAACTTGCTCGAATACGATGAGGTGATGGACCACCAGCGGAAACGCACCTACGGCACCCGTCAGGGCATCCTGGATGGAAAGAACCCCCGCGCGATCCTGCTGGAAATGATCCACGATCAGATCACCAGCGCGGTCAACCGTTACACCTCACCCGAATATGGCGCGGCCAGTTTCGCGGACTACGCCTCGGGGGAACTCGGTATCGAATTCAAAGCCTCCGACTTCCGGGGTGCCAGCGGTACCGAAGCGGTCCAACTGGCTCAGGATCGCGCCATCCAAATCGCCCCGACTTTCATTCAGGAAATCATCGAGGAAAACCTCAACCCGGACGAAGACCCCCGCGATTGGAAATGGCAGGAATTCACCCGCGCCATCAACACTCGCTACAGTCTAAAATTCACCGACCGTGAGTTGAAGAAAATCCCACCGGAAGAACTCGCCGAACATCTGATCGCCGCCGCGGAAACCGCGATTCTCGCCGTCGATCTCACGGCCGGACATCGCTACCTGGAAGGCAGCTACGGTCTGGAATCTCTCGCCGACTGGGCACGGCAAAAGTTCGGCATCAAACTGCTCGTATCGGAATCCGAGAATCTGAACGAAACTGAACTCGTGGAACTGCTCGAAACCAAGGTCCGCGAAGCCTACCGGGCCAAGGATGTCGAATTCCCGATCCAGGTTGGACTCGCCGCGTACCTGCCAGAGAAACGCGTGCAGGGCGGACGCCAACCCGACCGTGAAGGGCTGTACCGCTGGGTGGAACAACGACTTCCCGAGGCCAAGCACCTCGTTACGGAAGAAGTCGCCCGCACGGAAATGCGTTCCAAAATCCGGGATTTGCTCATGCAGGCCAACCGAGAAACCCTGCCGAGCGCCGATTATCCCGAAATCGATACGAAAATCGCCGAGGCCTTCAGCGGAGCCAAGCAAGCCGAGGAAGCCGATGCCAAGGAACTCACGGACTGGTGCTTGGCCGAACTCAAACTCACGATCGATCCCGCACTGCTCACGGGTTTGACTCAGGAACAAGCCCGTGATGCCATCCTGAACAGTTTTGATCAGAAGTATCGGCCCGAAATGCGCGATGTGGAACGCCGACTGCTCCTCGATCAACTCGATTCCGCCTGGAAGTCACACTTGTTGACGATGGACCACCTGCGCAGTACGGTCGGGTTGGCGGGCTATGCCCAGGAAGACCCCAAGATCGTCTACAAACAAGAGGGGATGAAACGGTTTGATGAAATGTGGGATGGCGTGAAAGATCGCGTCACCGAAAGTGTCTTCCGCATCGAAGATGTTGGCGAGGAACAGGTCGAAGCCGCGATGTGGGCCGGGGCACGAGCCGTTCATCAGCAGGCCCAATCGGCGATGCAAGCCCAGGCATCCCGTGCCCTGTCCGAGCAACAATCGCAGCAGACCAACAGCGGCGGCGGAGGCGACAAAAAAGTCGAACCGATCCGCAATGTTGGGAAGAAAGTGGGCCGCAACGACCCCTGCCCCTGCGGGAGTGGCAAGAAGTACAAGAATTGCCACATGAACCAGACCGCCAACAGCTGACCCATAATAAATCGGCGTTCCCCCTCCCGCCGTGAGGGTACGGGGAATGCCGACTTCCACCCCTTCTTTCGCACCCGGCGGATCGACCGCAGAGCACTATGTCCCGTCTCTTCGATCTGCTGTATCTGGGCGTTCTGGTGATCCTGTCCCCTTGGCTTTTCTGGCGTGCCCTCACGACAGGCCGTTATCGACACGATCTCCAGGCAAAACTGTTCGGCTTTCGCCAGACTCTGATTCCTGAAGCTCCGCGGACTGTGTGGTTTCATGGTGTCAGCGTGGGCGAAATCAATCTGCTCGTCACCTTGACCCGTGGCTTGCGGAACCGACACCCAGATTGGCGCATCGTGATTTCTTCCACCACGGATACCGGGTTGAGCGAAGCCAGAAAGCAGTTCCCCGATGATGTCGTCATCCCGTTCCCGTTCGATTTTTCCTGGGCGGTGGAACAGACCTTCGACTCGGTTCGGCCAACCGTGCTGGTACTCGCCGAAAGTGAACTCTGGCCCCAACTGTTGCAGGCGGCGGAACGGCGCGGCGTGCCAGTGGTGGTCGCCAACGCCCGGATGAGCCCGCGCAGTTTTGCACGTCTCATGAAGGTCCGTTATCTGGCGACCCGGCTACTCTTTCGTCGGGTGCGTCTCTTTGCCGCACAGAGCGAGGAGATAGCGGAACGACTGCGACAACTGGGCGTGCCGGAAGAACGTCTCCTGGTGACCGGCTCCGTGAAGTATGACGGTGCCACGGGAGATCGCGCGAGCGCCGCGGCGCAGAAACTCCGCACGTTGCTGGCCCGCACGGAGGAATGGGTCTGGGTGGCGGGTAGCACACATGCGCCGGAAGAATCCATTGTGCTAGATGTGTTTCGACGGCTGCGAGGGCGGTTCCCCCGTCTTCGGCTCATTCTGGTGCCTCGGCATCCCGACCGTTTCGCGGAAGTGGCCCGGTTGGTGGAAGCGAGTGGGTTGCCGTTCATCCGCCGGAGTCAGATCACGGCTCCGCTGTCGGCGATGCCGGATGTCGTGTTGCTGGATACGGTCGGAGAACTCGGCGCGGCCTGGGCGCTGGCGGATCTCGCTTTTACCGGCGGCAGCCTGGATGGAAAGCGTGGCGGACAAAGCATGATCGAACCCGCGGGTTTTGGGGTGCCCGCACTCTTTGGCCCGCAGGTCTGGAACTTCCGCGATGCGGCGCAACGCTTGATCGCATGCGGCGGGGCACTGTCCATCCGCGATGCGGAACAACTCACGACCGCCGTGACGCAACTACTGGACGATCCCGCGCTGCGCGAACGGATGGGACATGCCGCCCAGACACTCGTTCAAGGCCAGCAAGGCGCGACCATCCGCACCCTGGATGGGATTGATTCCGTTCTTCCCTCACATTCCTGATTTGTCGCATCGTCGCTCTCGGGTAGGATGTGCGCTCGGTTGATTTCCTCGGCGTGTGTCCTGCGGAGTCCACGGTGGATCGCGTATTCCTGCTGTATCTGAACGTCTTTGTGGTGGCGACGTGCGGACTCGTCTACGAACTGCTGGCGGGCACGCTGGCGAGTTACGTCCTCGGCGACTCCGTGACGCAATTTTCTCTGGTGATCGGCGTGTACCTCTCTGCACTCGGTGTTGGAGCATGGCTCTCCGGGTATGTGGAAAGTCAACTGGTTCGTCGATTCATCGAGATCGAGTTCGCGGTGGCCTTGATCGGGGGGTTATCCGCGCCGTTACTCTTTCTCGCCTTTGGGCGGGTATCGCCTTTCCAGCCCGTACTGTTTGGCATGGTGTTCCTCATTGGCATCCTGGTCGGATTAGAATTGCCGTTGCTCATGCGGATCGTCCAGGACAAGGTCGCCTTCAAAGACCTAGTGTCCCGCGTTCTGGCCTTGGATTATCTCGGAGCCTTGCTGGCTTCCGTGATGTTTCCCCTGTTACTGGTGCCGAAACTGGGACTGACGCGGACATCGTTACTATTCGGCTTGTTGAATGCCGCGGTGGGACTGTGGGCCACGGGGTTGCTCCGACCGATGCTGACGGGGTCCGTACTGGGGTTACGCGTCCAAGGACTGTTCGTCGTCGTGGTCCTCGTCCTCGCGCTGGTGCAGGCGGACACCCTGACCCAACTGGCGGAACAGGAACTGTACGCGGACACCATCGTCCATACGCAGTCGACACCCTATCAGCGGATTGTCGTCACCCGTGGGCCTGCGGGGTTCAACCTGTATTTGAATGGACATCTCCAATTCGCATCCGTTGATGAATATCGGTATCATGAATCGCTGGTGCATCCGGCCATGATCCTGAAGGGGTCGCCGCGGCGGATACTGGTGCTGGGCGGTGGCGATGGGTTGGCCCTGCGGGAAATCCTGCGCTGGCCCAGTGTCCGCGCGGTCACACTGGTGGACCTGGACCCCGGTATGACGGGACTATCGGCCACCTTCCCCCCACTGACAGAACTGAATCGCCACGCCTTCGCCGATCCACGGGTTCAAGTCGTGAATCAGGATGCGTTCCTCTGGGCCGGGAAACCGTCCGATGCCGCCGACGATACCGCATACGATACCGCCATCATCGACTTCCCCGATCCGTCGACCTACTCCGTAGGCAAGCTCTACACGACGCGGTTTTACCGCATGCTGCGGGCACGACTCACACCGGATGCCACGGTCGCGGTGCAGTGTACCTCACCGTTGTTCGCCCGCTCGACCTTCTGGTGCATCGTCCGCACTCTGGAAGCCAGTGGGTTCGTGGTTCGGCCGTATCATGTCCCTGTCCCGTCATTCGGAGTTTGGGGATTTGCCCTCGCTCGCCAAACGCCGTTTGATGTCCCTGGTGAAAGTCCTATTTCGATGCCGGATGGGTTGCGATTTCTGACCGCCGCCACGCTTCCTGGGTTGTTCGTGTTCCCAACGGACCTGGGGCCAGTGCCCGTGGAAGTGAACCGGCTCGACAATCAAGTGCTGGTCCGCTACCACGACACGGAATGGAGCCGTTTTGAGGGGAGTTACTGACATGCCCGCTCGACCCCATCGGCGTGAGTTACTCCTGTCTTTTTTGGGTCCAGCCGCCCTGGCGGGACTCGGTGGGTGCGACCGCCGCGATGTCCCATTACCACCCGGCACCCTCGTGGGGACATCCGTAGACCTGGGACACCGTCTGCGAGATAGACGATGTCCCATTATTCCCACCTCACAAGCCTGGGAATCGTGCGATACTCTGATTGTTGGGGGCGGTGTCGCGGGGTTCGCGGCCGCTTGGCGATTGGCCCGCGCGGGGGTCACGGATTTCCAACTCTGGGAACTGGAATCGGAACTCGGTGGGACATCCCGAAGTGGACAATCACCGACCGGCGGCTACCCCTGGGGGGCGCACTACATCCCGGCCCCCATGCCGGAAAATCGCCTACTCGTCACGCTGCTTACAGAAATGGGAATTGTCGAAGGGCACACCACGGACGGTGTCCCCGTGATCGGCGAACAGTTTTTGTGCCGTGATCCGCAAGAGCGGGTCTTCTTTCGTGGCCGCTGGTACGAGGGGCTGTACCTCCACATCGGAGCATCACCGGAGGACATTGCGCAACTGACCCGCTTTCAACACGCAGTCTCCTCTTGGGCGAACTGGCGAGACGGACGCGGTCGCCGGGCCTTCACGATCCCCATGGCGGTTGGTTCCGATGACCCCACAGTAACGGCCCTGGATCGCCTGAGTATGAGTGATTGGCTGGCGCAACGACAGTTCACCTCACCCCGGTTGCTTTGGCTGGTCGATTACGCCTGCCGGGACGATTACGGTTTGCGCACCGAGCAGACGAGCGCCTGGGCGGGGCTGTTTTACTTCGCCTCACGGTTGCCGAATGGCTCGGCAGAAGCAGAACCGCTCATTACCTGGCCTGAAGGGAATGCCCGTCTCGTTCACCACTTGGCCAAGAAAGTCGGTTCCGAACGGGTTCACACCGGCTGGGCCGTCACGGATATTCACCCAGTGCGGACGCACGGCCAAGAACATCTCGCGGTCACGGCGCTGTCTCAGGATGGGCAGCGTGTCCGGGGTGTTCGCGCGCGGCGAGTCCTCTTCGCGGCTCCGCAGTTCCTGGCGCGGTATCTGATCCGCCCCTTCCGAGAGCAGCCCCCGGCTTACCTGTCCTCATTTGCCTACGGTTCGTGGATGGTGGCGAATCTACACTTGCAGGACCGACCCCGTGGGCGTGGCTTCCCGCTCGCCTGGGATAACGTGCTGTACGAAAGTCCTTCGTTGGGGTATGTCGTCAACACACACCAACTGGGTGCGGATCACGGGCCAGCGGTGTTCACCTACTACTACCCCCTCACGGACGCGGACCCCCGATCCGCCCGTAGCCGTCTGCTGGGCACCGATCGAGACAGTTGGGCGGATGTGATCCTAACGGATCTGGCGATGGCTCACCCGAACATTCGCGCGCACACACACCAGCTGGATGTGATGCGTTGGGGCCACGCAATGATCCGGCCAACCCCCGGTTTCATTTGGGGCGGAGATCGGCCACGCGCCCAGCAACCGTTCATGGGAATTCACTTCGCGGGAGCCGATCTGAGTGGCTTGCCCTTGTTCGAGGAAGCCCTGTACCACGGTGTCCGCGCGGCGGAAGAAGTGCTTCAGGAATCAGGCAAGTTGTTGAACTCTTGGCTCTGAGATCCATTTTCACTCGGAATTCGGCCGGACAACGAAAACGGGCCGATATTCGTCTGAGAAGTTCTCTCCAATCCTGGCGGCAACTCACCAGCACACCACAGATCAGACGACACCGGCGAGTCGCTCCCGAAGTCCCAAGACATCACGCATGTACCCGACCGATGGGGTGGAGGAATCCATGTGGGAGGTTTTCCCAGGAAATCTGCCCGCGCCCGTTGGCCGTCCGCTTGCGAAGCGCTAGACTGACTCCATCGTCGCCGCCGCGTTTGCCTGAAAGCGTTCGCCATCCATGACCCTTCCGCTTCAAACAGTTGCTCTGCTCCAATCGGCTCGGGATCTCGTCCGAGGATTGCCGGCGGATGCCGTATTCATTCTGACGGAAACACATCTCGATTGGGATGAAGTCGGTCGCATCCTGGTCGGGTGCCCACGATTCGTCGCCGCCGAGAATCCGGCTCTGTTACGCACGTTGAAAGACCGCCAGGATTGGACCGTCATCGACGTGGACCCGCAGCCGATGTCGACCCCCGAGCGGATGAGTACGGCACTACTCAAAGCGGTCACCACGACCGCCCTGCAACCGGGTGCGCATGTGGTCGTGGTCTACAATGGGATTGCGACCCTGGAAGACACGCCCGAACCGATCGACAGCCTGAGCGTCATTCATCTCGGGGAACACCTCGAACGGATGACCCCCCAGGACTTGCGGGTGTTGGGAAACGCCATTCCCCAGGATGTCCTCAAAGCCGCCGTGGAACTCGCTTCCGAAGTGGGCCGAGAAGGCCGCGAGGGACAGCCGATTGGTACGGTTCTCGTGGTCGGCGACACCCGGCGGGTGCATGAACTGTCGAAGTTGCTGAACTTCAACCCGTTCCGGGGATACACCAAAGCAGAACGGGACATCCGCGATCGCCGGGTGCGGGAACAGATCAAGGAAATCGCCAAGCTCGATGGTGCGATTCTGATTAGCCGGGATGGCATCGCCGAGGCGGCATGTGTCTACCTGGATGTCCCCACGCAAGGAGTATCCGTCAGCAAAGGGTTCGGAAGTCGGCACCTCGCCGCGGCGGCCGTGAGTCGACACACCAAGGCGATTGCGTTCTGCATCAGTCAATCATCCGGCACGGTGCGGGTCTTCCAGAACGGTGAGATGAAGCTACACATCGAACCGCTCGCCCGACCGCACATCTGGTTGCCGTTACGCTTGGAAACGCACGAGCCACCCGATGAGGGTTCGCGGTGATCGCGCATCAATGGGATCATCGCCAATTGCACGAACACCTCGGATGACCACGCACTTTTTTCCCAATCCATGGTCAAACGGCGGTATGCCCCTCACCAGGAAAATGTCCGCTTTACGGTCCAACGGAGTGGGAAGCCCACCCAGCCCGTCTGGCCCGGTGGGTGACGCACAATGCCCCGTTTTCATGAGATATTCTTCTCGATCTATTGATATTCATGGGCAATAGTTGTGGCACTTGCCATCGGCATACACTCGTTTAGCACGATACCTTGAGGTGGAAGATCTTCGAGAAGGCATCACCACGACAACCGTTCTGGAGGATGGGAGTTCTGCAGGATGGAGAGGATGGCGGGGACCACGGTCCCGCAAATTGGTCCTCCGCGATCGTCTCGGTCGACAAACCGAGAGATGGGGCTTCACCAACACCTACTGGGAATCGGTTTTGCCGCTGAGATAAATTTTGGTTTTCATGATTCATGAGATGCCCCCAACGCCCATGATGAGATTGTGACTCACTGGGTGAGTTGTGTGTAGGCTGCGTGGGGGATCAGAGGGTAATCGTTGGCACCGGGTTCTTGCCGTGTTATCGCTTCAAGAACATTTCATCCAGGTTCAACAGCACGTTGGCCACCACGGTCCAGGCGGCGGCCTCGGCAGGGGCGACACCGGGAGGCAGTGGCCCGAGTGGGTCCGTGGCGAGTGTCTTCGCATCGGCAATGTGCGATGCATACTGTGCCTGAGCGGACCTGTACAACTGCATCAAGCGTGTGGCTTCCGTGGTGGTCGGCGCACGCATCAGACAAGCTCGGAAGCCGGCCGCGATTCTCTGCTGGGGAGTGGCACCCGCCGCAATCATCTGGCGTGCCAGTGCCTGCGCACATTCCACATACACCGGGTCATTCAGCGTGACCAAGGCTTGCAACGGCGTGTTCGTGCGAACCCGACGGATGGTACACGACTCCCGGCTCGGGGCATCGAACGCCGTCATTGATGGGTACGGGTTGGTCCGCCGCCACTCGGTGTACAAGCCGCGTCGATAACGGTCAGCACCTGAGCTGGTCTTCCAGTCCATACTGCTGCCGAATGCCGCGTTGAGCCCAAACGCGGGTTGGGGAGGCTTGACCGAAGGACCGTACATCTTGGTGGAAAGCAACCCGCTCACGGCCAACGCCTGATCGCGGATCATCTCGGCGGAAAGCCGGAACCGTGGCCCGCGCGAAAGCAGGGCGTTATCAGGATCTTTCGTCAACATCTCCGCCGTCACCCGTGCTGACTGGCGATACGTTCCCGATGTCACCATCCGCTTCAGTAACGGCTTCACATCCCAGCCGGATTCGACGAACTCCACCGCCAGCCAGTCGAGCAATTCCGGGTGTGTCGGCGGTTCTCCCTGCGAGCCGAATTCCTCAGGGGTTCGCACCAGACCCGCTCCGAAGAGATGTTCCCAGAAC
>JAIXLE010000175.1 GCA_026931725.1 Bacteroidales bacterium | reverse complement strand
GTCTTCCAGGCACCCAGAAAAGCCGCGTCTTTGTGACCCGTGGGCTGACTGGCATATCGGCCGTGTTCGTCCGCGTCAATCTTGCCGTCCTCGACACCCGCACCGAGATTGTGGAAGTCGTTATCCGTGAAGTTGTCGCCGACGTGGCAGTTGGTGCAGCGGGCTTTGCCGAAGAAGAGGTTCCGTCCATTGACCAGACGGGCACCATAGGTAGCCGCTTGGCCCGCATCTTTCTTGGAGTCGAGCCCAAGGGCGTGGAGTGCCGCGGTATCCTGACGAGCGAAGGCATTCTTCAGAGCGGCCGTGTAATCTTCGGCCTTGAGGGTGTAGTTGCCCGTTTCTTCTTCCTTCACGCGGTTCCGCATTTCCAGATCAGCCTGATCGTGCAGGCTGTTGCCAGACAGAACAGTGCGTTCGTAAGTAGCGATCGCCTTGGCGACCGCATCACGGGTGGGAGCATGGCCGAAGACGGCTTGGAATGCCTGGACATATTCCGACTTCTTCCGAATGCGGGTGATGGCTTCTTCCCAGGCATCGCCCTTTCCCGCGAACATTTCGACCGGGTTTGTCGGTGGCCCTTGGGACTGATCTTCGAGCGAATGCGCCCGGCCATCCCAGAATTGCAGGCGATTGTATGCGCTGTTGATGACAGTTGGCGCGTTCATCCCACCGAGTGCGTCGTGAATTCCGAGTGAAGTTTTGCGTTGATCCGTAAAGCCCTTGGTGGGGTGGTGGCAAGTCGCACAGGCAATGGTGCCGTTCGTGGACAGGATCTTGTCGTAATACAGGCGTTTGCCGAGTTCCCATTTGGCCAGGGTCATCGGGTTTTCCGCGGGCACCGGCGGTGGGGCCGACAACCCGAGGGGCACTTTGATGGTGATCACTTGGCGTGTGACTGTGTCCCCTGTCGCGGGATCCTTGGTTGTTTCGGTCGATCTATTCCAGAACTGCGGGAGTGCATCCCATCCTTTCGGATTCTGGCCGCGGGTCAGGAAGCGAATGGGCACTTGGTCCTGATAAGGGGCCATGTGCGCGGCATTGGGGATGGCCGCGTCGATGGGGTCCGGGGGCGTAGCAGCCATGCTGGCTGGGTCAATGGAGAGCGTCACCGTGAGGGTGAACAGGAAGAGTAAGGGGCCATTCAGGCGCATGAGTACCTCCGCGGGAATGCGGCCCTGGGGCAGGCGGGTTGTGGGCCGGGAGAATCCGTGTCGAATCAGTGTACTCAGAATTCCGGTTTGGTTCACCCTTCTGGCAAACCGCGCAGGATTTCCGCGATTGTGGGGCGATCCGTTGCGGTGCGCGAACGCCAAGCCCACACGACATTCCCCATGTGATCCAGGACACAATCGCCGCCGAGTTGGTAGACATCTTCCCCGGTGGATGGCCAACGTGGCCAGGTTCCTCGCGCGATCAGCCGCAGATACGTTCTTATCTCGCCGAGACGCAGAAAACTCCAAAACCCCGTCCGGGTGAGCCCCAATTGCTGATAGAGCGTGCGTGCCGGATCGCAGACAATGGGGATGGAGTAAGGCTCCCGTTGGAGGAAGCGAGCCAGTTCGGCTGGTGTGGCCTGACAAACCACAAGCAGATCGACACCCGCTTGCGCGAGGCGTTCTCGGGCCGTTGCCACCTCACCGAGGTGTGCCCGACACGGTATTCAGGCAAGATGTCGCAAGAAAACCAGCAGCAGGAACGGTGAATGCCGGTAAGAGCCAATGGTCACGGTGCGTTGATCGACCGTGACGACGGTAGCCGTGAGTCGAGTGGTCGCAGTGGACATGGATGACACCCCATTTTCCTGGGATACGATCAAGTCTCATGGAAGTCCACAGAACTTGTGGTCGATTTGTCCCCGCGCACAAGAGAAAATTTATCTGGCGGAAGAGATAGGATCCTCTCCGCAACGCCGCCGCCCGGATGTCTCACGGGAAGTCGCAATAGAAACGGGATCGGACGTTGTTGGGCTATTCCACCTCCACACGAGCGGGGATACGCAATTTTCCGGCGGTATCACTCAGCCCCGGTCGCAGCACACGCCGGACCCGACCGCTGGTGAGACGGCCTTCGGCAATCTGAATCCACCCATCAGGGTGTTCGAGAAAGTTATGAGGCTCCAACAGCGTGTAACCCAAACTGGCCTGCATGATCTGGGCGAACTTTTCCGCGATCACACCGAATTGGCCTGGATGTTCGTCCTGAAACGCCGGGCTCATCTCATCCCAGAACGCGACGAATGTATCTACGGCAGTGGACTCGAACACCCCGGTCAGGCTCGCCGTGCGCCAACTCTTCAGCCGTTCCCGCAGCGTCTCCGCGATGGACCCGCTCAGTTCGTGGAG
>JAIXLE010000265.1 GCA_026931725.1 Bacteroidales bacterium | reverse complement strand
CAAGTTCAATCTGGCATACAAGATAAGGCCCGAACGGCCACCTTCACAGGGCTGGTCGCCACCCCTTCCTTGATCACCACTGGCCGATTCCGCCAGTCGTACCACGACTGGGTCACCCGGGGATCGGCCCCACCGCCGGGGTACTCGGTCAGCAGGGTCAGGTTGCCATCGCCGACCCCGCCGCCGTCGTACTCGTACTCGTACTCACGGACGAGTTGCATATCCGCCGGATTGGCCGGCGACCAGTACCCGGAAGTGGGGGTGTCGTTGTCCCCAATCCATTCCGAGACCAGTCGGCCCATGCCGTCGTGGACCGAACGATAGATGACCCCATCCGGTGTTTCCGTCCGGTTGGGACGTCCCTGCTGGTCATACCCAAATTGGGTCCGGAGGAAGTTTGTCCCCAGTGCCGCGGCCGTGGTGTAGGTCAACCCGGTCAGGTCGAAGTAATCGTCCTGGTGGACGACCTGCCCGGCCTCGTTGACATGGCTTCGGGACAGGGACAGTACGCCGGAAATCGCTTCGGCCCCGGTGGGTCGGCCGGTCCCATCGACCGCGGGAGTCGCGGTCATGGTCAGGGTTTCGGAGTACCCGTTCGCCCGGTCCTCGCGGACGACCACGGTCGGCCCCGTTGGGACACCCGTGTCCCAACCGGCGTAGAATCGCACTTCCTGGTTGGCGTCGTCGTAGACGGTGTAGTCGATGGACCCATCGGGTCGCGTCAACTTCGTGACTCGACCCTGATCGTCCACTTCGGCTCGGGTGATGCGATGCGCGCCCCCACCCGTGGGGGTCGACCAGCCACTCGGCAGGTCCGCGAAATCGCTGGTCTGGGTGGTGTCTACGTCGGAAATCTGCTTGATGACCGCGCCTGTCCCAAGGTCGTACTCGGTGTAGGCCAGGAAACCGCCCGCATCCCGGGTCCAGATGGGACGCCCCTGGGCATCGTAAACCACATCGAACGAGGTGGCCGAGCCGGACCCATTGGAAGTGGTCAGCACCGTGGGCAAAGTCGTGGTGACGCTCGATGCCTGGGTGGTCCCGGCGTGCCAGGTGTATTCGTATGTGGTCGTTTCTGCCCCGACGCTGCCGATCCCCGAATACACGGTCTCGGCTGCGATCACGTAGACCGTCGACCCACCGCCGGTCCGTTCAATGTAGGTCAGCAACGACTGGGGAATGTCCTGTCCCAACTCCCCCTGTCGCACCGCCACCGACCTCAGATACCCGGCCGCGCCACCGGCCGTGGTGGCCGTGGCCGTGGTCGCGGTATAACTTTCGTAGGTCGTGATGAGCCCTGTCCCATCCGCCAGATACTGGGCATTGCCCGAAACGTAATGCACCAGGTCCGCATAGCTGTCGTTGTAACCCGTGACCGCCGAAGGCTCGGCCATCAGGATCAACCGGCCCGCATCATCATACTGGTAGTAGGTGACCCACTCCGGACCGCTGGATTCCAGCTTTTCCACCGACAGCAGCACCTGTCCAACAGGGTTCGTGTACACTGTCCGAACCGATCCATCCGGCCGGGTTTCGACGGTCTTGGTCTGCCAACTGTTGAAACCCAAATCGTTCGTGCTGGTCGTATAGGTATAGGTGTACTCCCCAAGACCCCCAGCGCAGGCCGAACAGCCGGCCCCGGCTGCGACTTCGGTGACGACGCGATGGTCTGAGTCGTATTCGAAATAGTGATCGGCAAAGTCCGCGATTTCCGAATCCAGTGCCGTATAGGGATTGGTCACGGCTTCCGAGAGTCGCTCGAAGGCGGCTGGCCCCACGACGTACTTAAGACCACCGGCGTAGCCCCCCGAGAGGCTGTCGGTGTAATAGCGGTAGTACGAGGTGTCGATCGTCTGGCCGGCCGCGTCCTTGAGGGTCGCGGACTTGAGGTCACCGAGTGTCCCAAAATCCTCGACCCCAACGTAGTAGGCGTACTCGACCGAGCGGACCGTGTCCCAATTGGTGCCCCCACTGGTCGTCCGCTCCTGGGTGATGCTGGCCACCCGGCCAGAATTCGCGCCGCTGGAGAGGTAGTCGTAGACAAACCGTTCCCCCAGGTCCCCATCCACCCGGGACACCACGGTCGGCTTCCCGTCCGTGGTGAAGTCGCTGTAGGTCGTGACTGTCCCATCGGGAGACGTGACTTGGGACAACTGTCCCCGCTGTCCCACGGGTCGGGAGGGGTCGAAGTCAAAGTACTCAAACTGTGTCCCATCGGGGGCCACGAGGAGCATCTTGCCCGAGGGGGCCGCGGGTGGCGTGGGCAGATCCTCGAATCCGGGTGGATCAGCCCAGTGCATTAACCATCTTCGACTTGCGCAACGTGTTTCCATGGAGTATCTTGC
>JAIXLE010000131.1:12912-16104 GCA_026931725.1 Bacteroidales bacterium | reverse complement strand
GCTGGTATTTTGCATATCCCTATCCTAGCACAATCCCCCACCTCGGGCCACTACCTGGTCCGCTGTTCCATTTGTGCGGTGTCATCGAACCACGTATAAGCGTAACGCGTCGTGATCGCTCCTGTGCCATCGTCCTGGCGGTACTGGGTCGATTCGGCCACCGGATAGATCGTGGCCACCCCGGCCACACGCTGAATGTATGTGATGGTACTCTGCAGCACCCGATCACCCGCCTGCCCCGCGCTGATCGCGTGGGACTGCACATAGCCTGCTACGCCTCCTGGAACCGTAGGGGTCGCCGTGGTTTCGGTATAGTAATCGGTCCAATCCATGAGCCCGGTGTGGGATCGCAGAACTACACTCAGATCGGCATCCGCCGCGTTGTAGCTGATCACGGCGGCTGGGGACGCATGCAGGGTTTCGCGTGCATTTTCGTCGAATTGATAATAATCGATCCAGTGATCGCTTCCCGAGACCTGATCTCGCAACAGAGTCTGACCCAAGAAATTATTGAACGCCATCGTCTGGCTGCCATCGGGAGCGGTGGTTGTGATCTTCAACACCCAGTGATTGAGGTTCTCGGTGTCACTGCTGTTATCCCGCGTCTCGTAGGAGAACGTGTGGATCAGGAGCCCCGCTTGGGTGGTGGACTGCACGACACGTTGATCTTCATCATATACATAGAAGAAGTCTGCGTACTGCGCTACTTGGGTGTCGGTTGCCAGGAACGGATTCGCTACCTGTGGATCTTGGCGCAGTCGTTCAAACGCCTCGGGGCCCAGAGCATATTTCAGCCCGTGTGCAAATCCACCGGACTCTCCGGCCCGGTAATATCGGCAGTAATGCGTCTTGTGATCGATCCAGGTTGTTCCGACCAGGAGTTGATCGGTGGATGTTTTCAGATCGCCAACCGTCCCATGTTCCTCGTTCTCACCGTAATAACAAAAGGTGGTCCGGCTGATCCCCGATGTGGGGTTGATAGATCGCAGATAGGTAATGGCCGCAAGTTGACCCGCCGCAGTGTATTCGTAGGTATTGATATTGGTGATGGTGACACCATCCAACGGCATGTCTCGGGCCATCGCGGCTGCACGATCCTGAGTCGGAAATGTCTGGCTGAGTTGCAACAGTCGTCCATCGGGTTGCCATTCGGCATCAATCCCCTGATCGGGAGAATTGGCTCGCAGGAACTGCAGGGTGTTCCCTTGGGGAGTAAAACACCCCACATCTCCACAATCACTCACAAAAAGGAACTGGCAATTCTCCGTGTCAAAGATGAGTGACGCTCGGGAGCCGAACTGGTTGGGTGTATAGGTGTCTCCCGCAGAATCGAACCAATAGGCCGTGTACAGGTCAAGAACTACGACAACCGAGTCGCCGCACTGCGAAATATACGGTTGGCCGCCGGCAAACCAGTTCGTGGCCAGACTGGATCCTGATGGATTCTGTTCATTCCAGATACTAGAGTACTTGCCACCCATACTGGCTACCGTCGAGGTGGCTCCGGGCACAGCATACTCTGCGGCTCCGGTCATGGAGCAGACACCCGTCGCACCACCACAGGAGCAACCACAAGACTGGCAGTTTGGAGCCGCTTTGCGACGCGGTACAGGGCGGCAAGACAATTGCGGTGAGCAACTGGCACTACTGGAAGACGACCCATTGCTGCTGGACGACGGGGATGATGAGCTACTGGAAGAATCGCCTCCAGACGACCGTTCACGCGAAGAGGAACTGCTGCTGGAAGATTCGCTGCTGGGTTCGGAGGAGCGACTCGATGACGAAGAGGAACTGCTACTGGAGGACTCGCTGCTGGGTTCGGAAGAACTACTCGATGACGAAGAGGAACTACTACTGGAAGATTCGCTGCTGGGTTCGGAGGAACTACTGGATGACGAAGAGGAACTACTACTAGAGGATTCGCTGCTGGGTTCGGAGGAACTACTGGATGACGAAGAAGAACTGCTACTAGAGGATTCGTGGCTGGGTTCGGAAGAACTACTCAATGATGAAGAAGAACTGCTACTGGAAGACTCGCTACTTGGCCAGGAAGAACTACTGGATGACGAGGAGGAAGAGGAACTACTACTGGAAGATTCGTGGCTGGGTTCGGAGGAGCTACTCGAGGAGGAAGAAGAACTGCTGCTGGAAGATTCGCTGCTGGGTTCGGAGGAGCGACTCGATGACGAAGAGGAACTGCTGCTGGAGGGAAAATACGATGAGGACGAACTACTGGAACTGGATGAGGACGAACTACTCTCGGACATGATTTTACTCCGGGTATTCGATCGTTTCTGGTTCAAATCCAGTGGGAGTCCGGGATCGCAGGCCAAGATTGTGAACGCGATCCAATTCTCGACACCAGGATATTTGCGGTTGTCGAATAATACAGCCGAACAAGTGTGGCCATCCGTTGTCGACGATCAAACCCATCTTGCGGATACAATCGGGCCTGATTGGGCCAATCCATCCCCAGGCACCCAATACGCCACAACACCATCCCCGATTGCCAGCACAATCGCACCATTATGGTATAGGGCACGGGATGACCTTCTGACGTTGGACTACGATTCGAGTACCGAACAGGGGGCGGCCGGCACGGTTTCTCCGCGAATGTCGGCGATCATATCAGCCACGGATGGTAATTGTAACCGTGTCAAAATCGCATCCAATCGCGGTTGGAATTTGCGATAAGCGTGGAGCGATTTCTCGCAGAGGATACGGTTGGTGCGCCAGTGCTGATCGACGAAGATTTTGTGAACGGTTCCCTGGTACTTCTCGGCAGTCCGAAGATAGGGTTGGTAATGGATGTTGACCTGCGCTCGGGCCGAAGTGTTCCCGCCGATAATATGGGTATCCGTATTCCACCAGTCGGCTTTCCGGATGTTGGAGATGCCCAGAAAGTCGCAAATAGTCTGCACGACGGCATCGGGGTTCTCCGCAAACGAACGATAGGGAACGACGAGTGAACCGCTTCCCATCTGGATGGCCGATTCCTGATGGTGGATCCAGTTCTCAAAGTGTTTGCGAACGGTCCAACGTGTCTTTTGGAATCCTGTGGCACCAGCATACTCGTGCGGATACTTCAATACCAAGATCGGCTGGTATTTCAGCCAGCGTTCCTGTCGGGGGTAGTGTGTGAAGTGGACCCCATTGACTAGACCAAAAACATGCAATCCTTCGCTACTGTTC
>JAIXLE010000131.1:0-12303 GCA_026931725.1 Bacteroidales bacterium | reverse complement strand
GCAGCAGATACGGATACACCTTGTGTCCACTGCCGGTAGACCGGTTTGGTTTGGGATAAATCGCTTCCAGTCCCATCTGTCGCATCAGCCGTTGGACGCGTTTGCGGTTGACCTCATGTCCCCATTCCTGACTCAGCCATGCCGCCATCCGTCGACTCCCCTTGAAGGGGTGACGTGTGTACTCTTCGTCGATCAGTCGCATCATGGCCAGATTCTCTGCTGTCTCGGGGACCGGTTGGTAGTACAGCGTGGAACGACTCAGTCCAAGCAATTCGCATTGTCGACGCACGCTCAGTTTGGGGTGCGTCGGCTCGATCCCTGTCCGCTGTTGTTCAATCGACATGTCCCACTTTTTTTTTGAGCCACTCCAGTTCCATTTTGAGACGTCCGATCTGCTCGAACAGTTCGGCTTGTACCGTGGGACTGTCCACAGTGGTCGTCGACTTGCCGTCCGAAAAGACCCCTTCGGCACCCTGGAGCAGTAGCTTCTTCCAGGCATGGATGAGGGTGGGGTGGACGCTGTGTTGACTCGCTAACTCGTTCACGGTCCGGTCCCCTTTTAACGCTGCCAAGGCGACTTGCGCCTTGAACGCCGCCGAGTGTTTCTTGCGTGTGCCTGCCATCGGTTCCCCTTTCTCTGGTTCGCCTCAGTAGCTTACCTGGCGGTCCAGTTTTCCGGGTCCATTATAGTGTGCCACTTTTTGAAGAATCGATCAGGACTTGGGCATCAGGATATTGGAGAAAACAGCCGCTGTAGAAAAGATGCCGGGGAATCGCATCATAAAAATGGCAATCGATTTGATGATCCCGGTCGCTCCGTTGACACAGACTACAAGGGCGAATCGGATTTCGTGTATATGCTCTGGCAATTTCTCCCAGCCCACGTATACCTTGCAGGCTATCCAAGACCAGATTGAGGATACTGCTTCCCGAATAGCCTGTCCCCAAGATTTGCACAACTTGGCAACTCATAGACGGAAACTTTCCCAGGGATGAAAAGGGAGCAAGAGATGAGGGTGATTGGGCTATCGTAACCATCGCGATCATACCTGGCCAGGAGAAAAGAGGCACAAAACCGTTTGTTCCCGGCGTGGAGGAATATTCTGCAGAATCGACTCTTGACAGCGTAGACGGCGCGGATGACGATGCGTTCTGTGGCAACGGCTGATGGGACGGGGTCTGTCCAGGGATCGGGGTTGGATTGTTTTTGCCGATCGGACGGTCACCCCCTGTGTTCGGGAGAGCATGTGTGATGATCACAGCAGCCATCCCCGCGCGGTTGGAATCGACCCGGCTCCCTCGAAAAATTTTGGTGGATCTCGGCGGGCAACCACTCCTTTGGCATGTCTGGCAGCGTGCTCGATCGTCTGCGTGTGTGGATCACATAGTTGTTGTGACCGACTCTGCGGAAATCCAGGCAACCGTTCAGGGATGGGGCGGTAAGGTTGTGATGAGTTCTCCGGACTGTGCGACGGGCACCGATCGCATCGCCTCGGTGCTCGACCAGATTGCAGGTGATCGGATCCTCAATGTTCAAGGGGATCAACCGCTTCTCGATCCCGCCCTTCTCGATCGACTGGTGGAAGCCGGCAACCAGAATCCCGATACGGTCGTGACACCCATTTATCGCCTCACCCAGAACGCGGGCATCCAAAATCCAGCAACGGTCAAAGTGGTGATCGCCGCGAACGGAGAGGCTCTCTATTTCTCTCGAAGTGCCATTCCTTATCTACGGCGGGGAACCGCAATCTCCAGTCCGGTTTGGGGACACATTGGTGTCTATGCTTTCCCGCGTGCCGTCTTGCAGAAATACGCTCAGCTCCCAGTCGGTCCTCTCGAACACGCCGAAGTTCTGGAACAGTTACGCCTTCTGGAAAACGGCATGGCCATTCGCACTGTGATCGTTCCCACGGCCAGTGTTTCCGTGGACACGGTCGAGGATTTGCGTCGAGTTCGTGCAATCCTCGCTGCAGGTCGGATGCAGGGATCCGGGGTGCCGACATGATCGCATTTACAACGGTCGTGGGTGTGGACTGCAAACATCTGGAAGAATGGCGACTGACCTGGCCCACCTGGAAACGCCACCATCGTATTCTCCTGGATCATCCCCTTCTGGTTGTGTGCGATGGAGATCGCTCGGTTGCCGACTGGTTGCAATCGCTTCAATTCCTGGGCCATCCGCAACTGCGTGTGACGACTTGGGCACAAGTTGGCGTGACCCAGCGGGAGAAGATGCTAACGGGTCTTACCGTGGCCCCGGCAAAACATGTCCAGACGCCTTGGCTCCTCAAATTGGACACGGATGCTGTCGCAACCGGGCCCAGCGACTGGCCCGTACCCGCTTGGTTTCAAGCGAATCCTGGTGGCCGCGTACCAGTCCTCGTGGCTCCGCCGTGGGGTTATACCCGGCCATCCGCGGCTATCGATCGACTAGAAGAGTGGGCGGATCAGATCCCGGAACTGAGTTCCTTTCCCCGATTAAACATCCCACAGGCTCCCACAGGCGATCGACTCCGCCACCCACGCATCACTTCTTGGTGTTCCTTCATCCGAACGGACTGGCTCCAGGCGATGGTTCGGTTGTCTCCAGAACGACTTCCCGTGCCCTCGCATGATACCTTTCTGTGGTATTGCGCGGCACGCCGTCGTGAATGTATCCGGCGGATCCGGATGACGGAGCAGGGTTGGCATCATTCGGTGTCTCTACCAAAGTGGGTCGTGCGATCATCTGAGTGCGAGGATCCTTCTGGAGTTGTGGCCCCAGCCATGGTGGATTCCCAAGCGGTGAAGGGGCTTGTCCCTCCTGTCGATCCACTTCCGCCAAGTCCGGTTCCGGCGGTCCCTCAGACGGTCAAGACACCGGGGCATGCGTTGAGTCTGGTTCGGGTGCTGGGACAGGTTTTTCCGACAGGCCCGACTCGGGGAGCCGAGGTCGGAGTCTCTACCGGGTTGACTTCTGCGGTGTTATTGAACACATATCCTGCGTTGCATCTGAACCTCATCGATCCCTGGCAAGAGTATGCACGCGACCATCCCTATCGCGTCTCTGGCGATGTGTGTGCGCGACGCAGTCGACAGGAGAATGCCCGTGCGGCTCTGGAGACCTTGCATCGAACCGGATTTGCGGCCACGCGACGAACCATCTGGACCGAAGAATCGATCCTGGCGGCCAGACGATTCGCGGAAGAGTCTCTGGATTTTGTCTTTCTGGATGCAGATCACACCTATCGGGCTGTTCATGCGGATCTGCGGGCTTGGTGGCCCAAAATTCGACCCGGCGGAATTTTTGCGGGCCATGATTATAATGGACGCCGTGATCGTCGCGGCATCTGGGGTGTTCGGCGAGCAGTGGAGGAATGGGCCACGCAACAACAACTGGCAGTCACGACCAGCCACCATCAGGTCTGGTGGGTCCAAAAACCCGTGCGATCTCCGCTGACGATTGTTTACTTGCTCACGGGGATCGGCCATGCAGCTCGACTGATCGTTTCGTTGGTCAGTCTCCGACGCCATCACCGCGGCCCGATTGTTCTCTATACATCGCAACCCGAGTCTCATCGGATCGGCGAACAGTGTGCTGCGGACCCACGACTCCAGGTCGAGCACCGGGTGATCCATCCGCCACGTCTCCGTCGCAATGCAACGTTTGTCCTCAAGACGCAGTTGCCACTGGTCATGCCGGAAGCCACCGCTCTATTTTTGGATGCCGATACATTGGTGACAGGAGATGTGGCCCCCCTGGCGGCTCCGCTGGACACAACCCCGTTTGTCGCCACTCAGTTTGCCAACTGACATTCCACGACCCGATTGATTCGTCAACGCGTGGAACGCTGGCAAACGATCGCTCCGCAATTCGAGCCGTCCGCTGAATGGCAGCGTCGGATCACGCAAGCCCTGGAGCCACATCCCGCTATCAATTCGGGAGTCTTTGCCTGGCGGAAAGGCGCACCGATTCTAGAAGACTGGGCTCGGCTCACCCGGTTTGGGCATCGTTTATTCATCCCCGATGAAATCGCGTTACAAATCGTGCTGCCCGACTATCCGCATACGATTCTGGATCAACGGTTCAACTGTTCGCCCAAATTCGGGATCGATCAGGACGATGTGCGAATTTGGCACTTCCATGGTGATCGCCACTGGAAACCTGGGCCTGGTCGAGAACGCTGGCTTCCCGAATTTCACAATTGTTGGAACGCGGACTATGCCGGGATGCAGAGCCGCTGGCCCGACCTCGTCCCCGAACGGGATCACCACCACATGGGATAAACACGAACCTCCTGGAGGCCGTATGATACCAGGTGTGGAACGAGCGATTCCGATCGCGGCACTCTCGACACTGCGAGTCCGTGGTGGGACCGCCCAAGTGGCAACACCCCAGACGGTCGAACAGTTGCGGAACTGGATCGAACATTGTCAGCAGATTGGCCGACCGTTCCGGTTACTGGGTCGGGGATCGAATACGTTGATCCAGACTGCACCGTCGCTGATTCTTCGCACCACCCGACTCAATCGGGTAGAAATTCAGGGTGATCGCGTCCGAGCGGAAGCGGGTGTCTCCCTACAACGACTGATTCGACAGTGTCAGCGTCAGGGTCTGGGTGGCTGGGAGTTTCTGATTTCGGTTCCCGGCACAGTGGGCGGGGCTCTCGTCATGAATGCCGGGCGGGGGACGCGGGCTCCTCAAGAGTGTCTGGGCCATTTCGTCGAATCCGTCACCATCTGGGATGGGTGGGTCTGCCGGCCTCTGACCGCTCACGATTGTGCGTTTCACTTCCGGGATTCTCTCTTTCAGCGGCGAAACCGGGTGGTGCTGGCGGCCACGCTCCGGGCCATCCGCCGAGCACCCGAAGAGATCGAATATCGGATGCATCAGCGGTTACGCCACATTCAGCGCACGCAAGATTGCACGCATCCCAATCTGGGCTCGGTGTTCCGCAGCGGCTATCGTGCCGCCATCGGCCGATGCATGAGTCCCGTGGGCGGTGCCGCCTGGTCGACCCGCACTCCGAATTGGATCGTGAATCCGGGTGGGGCCACGGCTCACGCAGTTTGGGAGCTCATCGAGCGAACGGTGGAGGAACATGAGAACCGGGGTTTCTTGCCGCCAATCCGGGAGATCATCATCTGGTGAGCATTTGCATCATTACTTTCCATAACGCGATTAACGAAGGGGCCATGCTCCAAACCGCTTGTCTGGCGGAATTGATTCGCCGCTATACGGGCGAGACGCCTACGGTGCTCGATTACCGCAGTCGTCGGCGAGAATCGGTCTGCCGCAGACATCCGAGTCGCACGATCCTCCTCAAATTTATGCAATCGACGTTTCGGTTGTCGCCCACTTTTACGGACCCATGGTCTGCCGCCGAATGGGTCAATCGGCATTGTGAGACGGCCATCCATGGTAGCGATGAAATCTGGAAGTGGGGCAAGAACCGTTACTGCGATCCGATGCCCAATTTATACTGGGGAAGTGGGATCCAGTGCCGCCGCAAAATCGCCTATGCTGTCAGCATCGGCCCCGCCCGCCTGCACCGGCCTCCCGAGGAGATTGCCACTCTGCTGCAGTCCTTTGCGCAGATTGGGGTGCGGGATTCCCACACAGCTCGACTGATCAGCCGTTATCGCGCGGTCTGTCGGGTTCCCGACCCAACGCTCGGCGTAGACCCCGGAGAACTGTTTCCCGAGGCTCAGCGTGTGGCCGAACAGATTCTCGCTGGGCGACCCCGCCCTCTGTTACTCTTGAGTGACCCGAGACGCTATCATCTGGCGGCAGGTTGGCAACCGGAGCAAGTCCTGACCACCATTCCCACTCCGTACTCGCAGACCATTGGTCCACAATCCCCGCCGGTCCGGGCTGCGCTCCACGGGTTGGTCGATCAGGTGGCCACACAACGGTTCCACAGCACGATCCTGGCGTTTCGCCACGGAACCCCGCTCATTGTGGATACGAATCGGCACAAGGTCGTCGACCTCCTGGCGAACTGGCATCAGAAACCAGGTTCCGTTCCCGTGATCTGGTCCGCAGAGCAACGGACGGCAGGACTGACAACAGCCGAGCATCAGCACGCGGCGTTTCTGCAAAAGGCACTGTCTTCGTGATCGAAAGTCCCACCGGATGGGCGACCAGGAAGACCAGGAAGAAGATGCTCAGTGTACGGCAAATTATTCTGGCGGATCTAAACGGCGATAGGCAAAGGGTTTGCCAATAATTCTTCCACAGTCCGCTTTGCGATAGCGTGTCGAGCGCCTTCAGGCTTTTCGCGTTGTGGGCGTCCTAACGCATTCCTGAACCCTTCAGCCGTCAGGAGCTTGCAGGTCGCTTCCCTCGTGCCGCTGCCGATTTGCCAATCCTTGGCGATGAACTCCGGATAACGAATCATGTCATGCCGCTCGCTCACATCGCCGATCAAAGCGTCCGCCAGAATAATTTGCCGCACACAGATGCTCGATGCTCAGATGCTCCGAGATCTTGCTTGACACCCTCTTCGGAGTCTGCGAGCTTATTATGATCTAGACTGCGCTCGATCGATGCTCCTCTCCACGGTCCCTGATCTCGATCGACTGCTCCATCGTCGCATCCGAGGTGGTTGTCTTTGTCTCGCATTCCACCCCAAATTGGTCTGGTCATTCCGGCCTGGAATGAGGTCAACCGCATCGGACAATGCCTGGAATCACTCCGGTCGCAAACCCTCACCGCCTGGACTGCGGTCGTGGTAGACGATGGGAGTACCGATGGCACGATCGCTGCTATCCCCGATGATCCGCGTATTCGTATCCAGAGACACCCCACGAATCGGGGAATCGGTGCGGCTCTCAATACGGGTTTTGCCGCCTTACCCGCCACACCCTGCCAGACCTGGATTTCCGCTGACAATTGGTATGAACCCGATTTCCTCACTACATTGGTTGCGGCACTCGAACAGAATCCGGCTGCCGTTCTCGCCTACTCGGACTGGCATTCCTTTGATGAGCAGACGGGACAGACGACGCTGTGCCGACCCGGTCCATTTGACCCCGAACGTCTGCAGGCGGAATGCTATATCGGACCCTGCTGGGTCTTTCGCTACGCAGTGAAGTCTGTAGTGGGACCGTACCCCGAAGAACTGTGTGAAGACTACTACCTGCATCTGCGTATGGCTGCTCAGGGGCCGTTCCACTATGTCGCCCAGATGCTGGGAACCTGGCGGGATCATGCCGCCAACGCCACCAACCGGCTCGCGATTCCGGCCCGTTGGCGACAAGCCGCGGTTGCCAAAGCTCAGGCTCGTTGGGTCGATGCCCCCCGGCGTGTGGCGTATGTCTGTCCCGGCATAGATGCAGCCGGGGTGGGCTGGTTACTGGCTTGTGGAATCAATGACCAGTCCCGCCGGTACGCCATGCGGCATCTGCTGGGGGAACACACATCGGTGCGAGCAGGCTGGGATATCGAGATCCGGTCTCGAATCGAGGATGTTCGCACGATCCTCAACGAGGCAGACCTGATTTATTGGAACAACACCGCGGCAGATTATGGCCCTCTGGATCTGACCCCGTGGCTCCAGTCGAAACCCAACATTCTTCATCTCCATGCGGGCCCAATCCAGTGGAATGTCTCACGGATCCAGCAATATCGTCGGGAGTTTGGCACACGTGTGGTGAGTTGTACACCTGGCCTGCAGCACGCCCGCTGGATGCCCAACTATCTGCCCGTATCCGGTCGCCCCTTGACGCATGCACCCGATTATCGCCCACGATATCGCCGCACGCGACCGTTACGACTCCTGTGCCATCACAACTATCCGGCAGGCAAAGGGACTCTGCAAGTAGCGGATATGCTCAACGTTCTCCGTTCGCCAACGGCTGGCTTTTCCCTTCCGCGGATCAAAGTGAGTCTCCGGACCGATGGGAAACAGCCGCTCTGGGCTCATCTCCGCCGTAAACAGGCATTCCAGGCCGTGATCGATCAAATCACACATGGCTATCTCGGGATGGCGGGATGGGAAGCCCTGGCCATGGGGCAAGCCGTGCTGGCGCGATTGGACAGTGTGACCGCAGCAATTTACCACCAGTATTTCGGCTCGATCCCCCCACTGATCAACTGTCGATTGGTGGATGATCTGGCCCAGGCCGTGGCTCGCCTGGCGGGCGATCCTGCTGCGGCTATCCGCCTGGGAGAACAGAGCCGGATCTGGATGCAAACGCACTATTCCGCCGAACGGATCGTGGCGGATTATGAAGCCCTGTTTGATGAGGCGATGAGCCGATGAAGACACCCTATGCTGTCGACAAAGCCCTCCGGCACCCTGACCGACTCGCCCTGCTCCGGGTGGGACAACAACCCTATCCCGTGCATGTTCAATTGATCCTGTCAGATTTTTGCAACCAGAATTGTACATTTTGTGCCTATCGGACCGAGGATTATCCCACGAACACACTCTTCAAAGTGGTACGGCCGGACGGGAGTGTGAATCACAATCCTCGGCGGATGATCCCCGCGAACAAGGTTCGAGAAATCATTGAGGATTGCCGAGCCATGCAAGTCCGAGCGGTGCAACTGACCGGAGGTGGCGAGCCCACACTGCATCCTGAATTCGATGCCACCATCACAACACTCCTGGACTCCGGGATCGATGTCGGCGTGGTGACCAACGGACTCGTGATGTCGGCTCGTCGTGCCGAGCTATTGGCACGCTGTACCTGGGTGCGAATCTCGGTCGATGCCGCCGATTCCACCACTTACGCGGCCATCCGCCGCGTGGCTCCGGCACAATTTGATGTGGTCGCAGATCATATTCGACGGCTTTGCTCTTGGCCGCACCGGAAGGCCACCGTGGGCGTGGGCTTCGTCGTGACCGAACAGAACTACACGGGAGTCCGTGCTGCCTGTCAACGCTACAAAAGTTGGGGTGTAGACAACGTGCGTGTCTCAGCTGTGTTTCAAAATGCCGGAGCGTGTTACTTCACGCCATTCCATAATCAAGTTCTGGACGACCTGATTCTGGCTTCGTCGCTCAACGATAACCGATTCCGGATCTTCGACAATTATTCATCGCGACATGCCGACCTGGCGGCGGGAACTCCCGATTATGAGTCCTGTGGCTACATGCATTTCACGACTTACATTGGCGGTGATCAGACCGTCTATACCTGCTGTGTCAATGCCTACCATCCGCGGGGACGAATCGGCTCTCTGGTCGATCAATCATTCCGGGAATTATGGGATTCTTCCGTCAAGCAAGATCTCTTTGCCACATTTGATGCCCGAACCTGCGTGCGGTGTATGTACAACGATAAAAATCACGCCATCGCTCGGGCCCGGGAGTCGACACACGGTCACGAAAACTTTGTCTAACAAACGCCACGACGCGGAATCGGCCCGCGTCGCTCGTTCAGCTCAACGATTACCCCACATTCCAAAACCGGGATTGTAGCTTCCTCTGGCAGAGATGGGACATGGCAGAGTGCAACAACTTCACATGCGGCGATCTCTATCATTGCCGCTACTGTTGGGCCGCTGCCGCGCAACCAACCATCGCGCACTCCTTGGGCCGCGTCCCACCCACCCATCTGTTGCCACCCGCTCCACCGAAGTCCACTTGCGCATACGTTTGTCCGCAGGAAGGCCGCGTTGTCCAACGCTGTGACGCATCCTCCGCCGCCATTCGTAACTTGGGACATCTCCGACACTGTACACATCCCCAAAATCCCACAGGGGTCGCCACACGCGGGATAAATGGGGGCCGCCACTGGTCGTGTGTGGATTGCCCCCATCATCCCTTGTCTGCTGCCGGGAACCTCTGGCCGGACTGGCATGATCCGGTCACACATCCTTACGATCCCAGCGACGTGACACGTGACCGCATACGGTTCATGCATGACGCTCTGCTGAGTATCCGAGAGCCGCCCGTGCCGAATACAGCCGGTGATGGTATCGTGATTTGCGGTGAAGGCCGCTACTGGCCCGGGATTTATATCTTGATCCGGATGGTGCGGGATCAAGGCTGCTCCCTTCCGATCGAAGTCTGGCATCGTCCCCGTCATGGTGCGGTACACCCCGATTGGCTTGCCGATCTCGCAGATGTCACCTTTGTCAATGCCGAGGCACGAGTCGCCAGTCATCGCGACTCACGCATTCCTGTCGGAATCCCCGGGGTGGGTGGCTGGGAAGCCAAACTCTACGCCCTGATTCATTCTCCGTTTCGACGCATTGTCCATCTCGATGCGGATACCTATCCGGTCGCCGATGTCAGTCGATTATTGTCGTATCTGGATCATCCATCCGGGATGGTGGGTTGGCAGGGCGACTCGGATCAGATTTCCTGGAAACGTCTGGGATGGGAAGTGCCACCAGACGATGTTCCACCTTTGTTACCAGGTGGCATGATCGCTCTGGATAAGTCGCGAGCCTGGCCAGTTTTGTGGTTAACCCACTGGATCTGCCAGCATAGCGATTTCTATTTTCCCGCCAAATTGTCATACCGGCAATGGGCGCTCATGGGCGATGACGAATCCATGCGTATCGCGGCTTGGCTGCGGCGCACCCCGCCATACTTCCTGGGATCTGTTCGCAAAATCTTGAGAATTGGTTATACCGTCGACTTGGAAGGGCAACCATTTCTGAGCCACCGCTGGCTGGCTAAGTTCACACCCGATAATCTCCTTTATGGTGATACCCAGGCCATGCGATTGTTTGCCGACTGCCTGGAGCGTTTGACGGATATGGCTCCCCCAGAACGGCCCGCGGTGCCCCCTATGGTCCGAACCGCAGGAACGATGGCAAATACATAAACTGAGGCAACCGCGTGCCGATCCCAAGGGCGTCGTCACTGTCGATTCGTGGGAATCGCCAGAAGGGCGATCATCCGATAGGCATGGCAGCCCCCATCACAAGCGATATTGGAGGCCCACCGTGGCGGATACGCAAAGATCACCTTCCCCGTTGCCCGATCAGGATCTCCACGACCAACGGCGTTGGCGACACGGTCGAGAACGCGATGTCGGGTTTGCAATCGGCCGTTATCTCCAGCCACCGCCGCTCTTCTTCACACGCGATGGACACAACCTCTTCTTGGGGGATCTGTATCGAGGACAGGCCGCATTCCTGGTCTGCGGAGGTCCATCACTGGCCACCCACGATTTATCCCTTTTGCAGCAACGCGGCCTCCTCACACTCGCGGTCAATAACGCGGCCACCATCGTGCGGCCACAACTCTGGACTTCTGTCGATAACCCAGGACACTTCGCGGATGTCATCTGGCGTGATCCGGGGATCTGGAAGTTTATTCCACTCGATCACATGGAAAAGCCGTTCCGCGTACGCGATACGCACGATCAGTTGGTTCCCTCCGCAGAAAAAGTGGGCGATATGCCCGCCGTGGTGGGATTCCGCCGCAATGAATATTTCCGGGCCGAGCAGTGGCTACACGAAAGCACCTTCAATTGGGGCAATCATTCCCACCGAATCGATGCGGATGGCAACAAAGGATCGCGATCGGTCTTTTATATCGCCTTGCGACTCTTGTATGTCCTGGGAGTGCGAACCGTATACTTGCTCGGATGCGATTTTCGGATGGAGCCCGGACAGCAGAATTATGCTTTTGAGCAGGATCGCTCCCTGGCATCCATACGATCCAACAATTCTTCGTATCGTATCCTCAACACCCGACTGGGACATTTGAAACCATATTTTGACGCAGAAGGATTTCAAATATTCAACTGCACACCACAAAGCGGATTAACCGTCTTCCCGACTCTGAAGTACGAAGAGGCGATTCACCAAGCCCAAGTCACAATTCCGCAACGTATCAACACACGTGGAATGTACGATTCTCAGGCGACACCAACGACTCCGCAGGCGGTTCCGACCTCACGCTGCTCACCGCCCACGTCTGCAGAGCCTCGGTCCGCCCCACCGATTCTGCCCAACGCACAATCGTGGACCTCATCAGAAACACCACTCACGCTACTCGTCTATGCCGAAGCCAAACAGTGGAATCGATTCCAGAAATTGTGGCAGACTTGCACACAACGATGGAAATGGTTCTCCCAGCTTCCGGCCATCATCTGTCATAATCTGGGCCCGGCAGTATCACCTCAGGAACGGCTCTGTGAACGACCTGGAGAAACACGCTGGATCAATGTTCCCGGCGAGGGAACAGAATCACATCATATTCCTTCTGAAGCGTTCTCGTATGCGGTTCAACATACGGCCAGCCCCTGGTTGCTCTGTTTGACGGCCGCCGCCGAAGTGCGATCGGAAGAACAGGGTGCAGGTTTGGATTTCTCTTGGTTTCATCGCCGTCCAGGCTCTCGGTATGCTTATAT
>JAIXLE010000221.1 GCA_026931725.1 Bacteroidales bacterium | reverse complement strand
AAACGGTGCTCCCGGAAGATCGCGAGGGGTGGCTTCCACAGCAGCGTGGTCGGAAACAGTGTCACCGGGCAATCGTAGTAGTGGAACCGAAACCCTTGCCGCCCGGCATAATCACGGGCAACCGCATCGTCGATGCTGCCGGGTAACGGTTGTTTGAACTGGATGTGCCGGCGATGGTCCTCAATGACGTTGGCGGACCCGCTCGGGGCGGGCGGCGCGAACGGGTACGGCATCATTTCGCCCGAGGGAGAGGAAGCCGGGGGAAATGGGGTATCCGCAAGGGGAGGAGCAACCGGCGTGGGTGTCCCCAACGGCTCTGATGTCGGAGCGGACTCGGACTCGGACGAGGGAACGGGTACGGACATCGGCACTGGCATCGGCACAGGCGGTAGCGCAGGAGCGGTCTGCGCGGGCGGTTCCACGAACTTCTGCGAGGGCATCGGCATCTGAGCGAACCCAGACGAAACTGCGACGAGCAGGAACGACAGACCGACCGCGATGCGGAGCCTAGGGGAATACATGCGGTCGCCTCCGTGCGGCCCAACAGAAGAACATCCCACGCGGCCTGTGCGGCCTCGCCTTTCTGTTATCGGAAATCGGCAGAATCCGCCTTGAATGCATATTCACCCACATCCGCACAATCCGAACGATCCCGCGAATCCTCCCTGGCCGTCAGGGAGCATCCCCACCTCACGCAAGAGCGATGCGAGAATGGTGGGAAGATATTCCACTCTTCGTCTAGTCAATAGGTCAGCAAGCTGAAGAGATCGTAGCCCGCGAGCTGGGAACGACCTTCGAGGAAGGTGAGTTCCACCAGGAACGCGCAACCGACGATCACGCCGCCCGCCTGTTCCACGAGTTTGCACCCGGCGGCCATCGTGCCCCCAGTGGCCAGAAGGTCATCCACCATCAAGACCCGCGCTCCGGGAGCGATGCTATCCGTATGCATGTGCAGTTCGGCTTCGCCGTACTCCAGTGCGTATTTCAGGCTGTAGGTCCGGTAGGGGAGCTTGCCGGGTTTCCGCAACGGCACCAGCGGTTTGCGCAGTTCCAAGGCCAACGGAGCCGCGAAAAGGAACCCGCGGGCCTCGGCGGCGGCGATGGCATCAATCGGCATTTGACTATAGTGTGCGGCGAGGCGGGCAATGGCGTACTCGAACGCGGCCGGGTCCGCCAGCAACGGGGTGATGTCCTTGAAGAGGACACCCGGTTTCGGAAAATCCGGGATGTCGCGGATATAGTCACGCAGGTCCATGATGCCCCCAGGTTGGCGTGGCGATCGGCACCCGGACCATCGTATCGGATGAACTACGAGGAGCAACCAGAGGAAACAGACTCCGCGGAATTCTGGCTCACCCTACCCCTTCAGGGCACGCCGGGCGAGTTTGCGGCGGAAGGCATACAACCGAACGATCAGGCAACTGGCGGTCCAACTGATCGCGGCAAACACTCCCGCCAGAACATCCAGGAACGTATGCACACCGAGATAGATTCGACTCAACGCAATCAAAACGGCCAGCAAGATCAGACACACCGCCACCAGCAGACGCAGTGAATGCCGCATCCGACTGTACGCCACGATCACCGCCAGATAGCCGTACAACCCCACCGAACGCAGGGTGTGCCCGCTTGGGAAGCTATAACTCCACGGTTTCTCGAGCCAGAACACCGGGTCCGGGCGAGCGATTTGGTACAACTTCTTCAAGAGGAGTTCGAGAATGGCACAACCGAGCAAGACCCCCAACAGCAAAGCGGCTTCCAGGTAACGCCGTCGGCGAATCCAACGGAGCATCACCAGTAACCCGATGGCGGTCGTTACGGCGTAGTGCCCGGCCCAGTGCAGCAGCACGGCCAGATGATCGAACAGCGGGGAATGATGCAAGGCGACGAACGCACGCACGTCCTGATTGGTCTGCTCCCAGTCTTTTTCCACCACGGCATCGGCGATGACGAGAAAACCGAACAGGCTCAACAGCGTCGTCACCCAGGCGAGTGTGTATTCGCGGCGCATCCGTGTCATCAGGAACAACCCTTCTCCCAACAGTCCCAGTGTGCGTTGTGCCAGCATCCGCCACCGTGTCGCACTGGAGACTTCCGTCTGACCGTAGCGAACATAGCCTTGCCCCGTGTACACCCGCACGGCTCGTGGCAGAATCGTGAACTGAAACCGACTCCCGGTCACGAGTTCCCCATCAATACTCAACGGAATCGGGGGATCGGATTCCATCTCCAAGTGGATCGCTCGGTAATGCTGGACCAGTTCATCCGCGATGTAGTCGCCTTCGAGTAGCCGGGCGGAGATGATCGACAGATCCGCGATTCCGGCCGCGGGGACGATGACCACATCCAGAAAACCGCCTTCGGGATTGGCCAGGGGAGCCACCGCCAATCCGCCGGCCGCGGTTCGACCATTGGCAATCACGATGTTGAGGATCTCAATCTGTATAGCTGGCTGATCGTCCATCCGAATCATCACACGATAGGTCGATCGCCCCGCGATCGGCCCGACTGCACCCCGCAGGTAAGCGAGCGAACCCCAGGACTGTTTCCGGGCCGGGGTCACATCCGTGGCGACCTGACCACCGAAGCCCCCCGTCACCGCGTTGGCGACGATGCCGGTATAGTCCCCGCCCATCTGGATCAGGTCCAGTGTGCGCACCCGGCCCGTGCGGAGGACGAACACCGCTTCCGCGGCATCCAGCGGCATGGCAAGCGTGCGGCAAAAGTCATTCCCTGTTCCCAGAGGGAAAATAATAAACGGTGTCGAAGGGAAACGCGGAGCCAGGCCGTTCACGACTTGATGAATCGTGCCATCACCACCGGCAATCGCGATCACGTCGAACCCTTCGCGAATGGCGGTTCGGGCAATCGTGGCCAGATTGTCGCCGGTGCGGAACTCCATACGGCGAATCCGCCGCAGTTGTGACAAGGCATCTCGAATGCGATCCAGATGATGTGACGAACCCGACTTGGGGTTGTACAGGACACAAATTTTCATCCTGTCTCCTTCACGTCGGGAGATGGGGAGGCGATGGCGTACCCGGCCATTCCGGTGTGGGATGATCGCCACCCGCAAAGCATCCGCGGCATGGGGAAGCCATGTGCCGGGGTTCTGATGTCAGATAGGACGAGCGAGTCTACTTCTGCCCATAATCCTGACCGTTCAAGCTCCGCACCACCGAGAGTTGCCAGGCTTCGAGTTTGGCCCGCAAATCCGTGACCCGGTCGGGTTGCTGGGCGGCGATGTCGGTCTGCTCTTTGGGGTCCGTGGCGAGATCGTAGAGCGCAAACCTCACCGCTCCCCCCGAATCGGGTAGACGATGCAGCTTGAAATGACCATCGACCAACGCGGCATGTCCTTTTCGGTCGGATTCCTCTAATTTCTGAGTCCAAGGTTGTGACTCTGCCGGATCATCCGCAGGAGCGGGTTGACCGTTGATTTCCTCACGTTGCTGCTTTTGCAGCCATGCGGCGGCTGGGGTGCTGTGGCCGCGAACGGGGTAATCCCAGAAGCCGAGCGGTTTGGCCCGTGTCCACGGTTTTCCCGGCATCGGTTGCGCTCGGATCAGCGGAACGAGGCTTTCCCCATCGAGGATCGGCTGTCCCGGCATCCGCACGCCGAGCAGGTCGCAGATGGTCGGGTAAATATCCACCGAGCCACACGGGGCCGTGATGCGTCGGGGTTGCGTGACGACGGCGGGCCACTCGATGACGGCAGGAACACGGAGGCCGCCTTCCCAGAGGCTGCCTTTGCGTCCGCGCAGGCCGCCGGTAGAACCTTGCCCGTTCTTTCCGCCTTGTGGGCCGTTGTCGCTGGTGTACCAGATGAGCGTGTTGTCGCGGATGCCCAGTGTGGTCAATTCCGTGCGGAGTCGGCCCAGCGCCCGGTCGATGCCTGTGATTTCCGCATAGTAGTTCTGGAGCGCTTGCGGTTGATCGGCGTACAACCGTGCCAGTTCGGGCACGGGAACATGGGGGTTGTGCGGGTTGCCGAACCAGATCACCGAGAAGAACGGTTTTTTGGCCTGCACGGCTTGCTTCAAGAAGGGCAGAGCCGCTTCCACGGTGGCCATGCTGCTTTCCCCGTGCAACGCAACGACTTTCCCATTGTGGCTCATCAGCGGGTCGTTTTCGTAGAAGTTCGGCGCGGAAATCCATTCATCAAACCCGTTCTTTCCGGGTGAGAGCGGGTTCTGCAAACGCACCGAGCCGAGGTGCCATTTGCCGAAGTGGCCGGTAGTGTAGCCCGCCGTCCGAACGGCTTCCGCGAGAGTGATTTCGGCGGGCCGCAGGGTGTAGCCCCAAGAGAAGCAACCAAAACGGTTCGGATGTCGTCCTGTCAAAACGCTTCCCCGAGTCGGTGAGCAGACCGGAGCCGCGGCATAAAAGCGGTCGAACCGCAGCCCGCGTGCAGCCATCGCATCGAGTACGGGCGTTTGCAGAACCGGGTGGCCCTGAAAGGCGACATCTCCCAAACCCTGATCGTCTGCCATGACCAGGATGATATTCGGTAACGGTGCGTCCGCCGCGATGGCGGGAACGACGACCCACAACATCAACACCGATGCAAGAAGCGCGAATCGCGGCATGGTGAAGCCCTGATGGTGGAATGAAGGGAATAGCTGCATTCTCGCCGGTCGGCCAAGAGGGGTCAAACAGGAATTGATTTCCGGGAATGATTCCCTCAGCGAACGTGAAGGGTGGATAGCCGAAAAAAGCATCCCGGGACAGTGAGTACGGCAGGGCGGACTCCTGCTGGGAACCGTAGCGAAGGATCGCATGTTTTTGGTCTAGACAGTGGGGGCCACTGTAAACCGAAGGACGGAGCGAATATGAAACCGTGGGGTACCAAATGGACGGGGTGATGCAATGAACCAATACTTCGAGCTATTGAAATGCGGCGACGCCGCTGTCTTGGCATCTGATGCCGAATCCTACGAGGCGGACTTGGATCTCGAAGAGTTCCTCAAGGATGAGCCGCTCGATCAAGGTTTACTTACCGACGCGGTCAATGACTGCGTTTGTCTGGCAGTACTTGTCCATTTTGGATTCATCGACCATTGCTCCGCGAAACACTGGAGCGGTCGTGGGTGTGATAAAATCATTGAATTTTTCAAGCAGCCCCACGATGAGATTCTCGAAAACACGTCGCATTTGCAGTGGTATAACTGCTATTGTAAAGCGTATCTCCTCTCCTGTTTTTGTCCTCAGGGCATGACTGCTCGCAAGGCTTTTAGCCAGTTCTTGCAAGATGACTGGCAAGTCGAAGATGCTGCGATTCCGATTGAACCAGCCTTGGGCAGGATCGCTTTGCTGATGGCATCTGAACACAACGACCAGCTCAGCCAAGAGATTAATATCCGAAATGCCAAGCCACGTTGGAAAAAACACGCAAAGAGCTTACTGTCTGCCTGGAATGCCTTGAAAGACGGCGATCAATCCCGGTTCGTTGAATCCTTGATCGAGGCTGTCGCAGAACACACCCGTAAAACAAAAGACGGTCCGAACACCCCAATGGTTGCCATTGCATTCGTTGAATCAGCCATGCTCGGCCGCGCCTACGAGAAGGGCTGGACAGACCTGAAATTCCCTCCAGAAACCGCCGCTCGCTTGGTGACTCGTCAGTCGCTCGGGTTGGCGTAGCGAGAGCTGTTCATGCGACGCTCTCGTCGATGATTGTCGGATCGGCAGAGAGCAATAGAGCACAGTAAGGGACACTAGACCCGCTGCACAAATCTACCATGATGACAGATTTCACCGCCCTCGGCTGCAAGAATGGCATTTTCGGTACGCACAACAGTAATCACGGTTGGTTGAGTGAGGGCACTACGACAAGATTGCTCGGATGCAGTGTAGTAAAGGCTGCTATGGGATATTCCCCAAGAATGATGAGAGAATAGTCAACCAGACTTATCTCGTGATGCCGAACATGATACAACCACCGCTTGACCGTCGCCGATACAACATGTCCAGCTGGCATATTGGCAGATTTGTTTGCCTGGGACGGTTTCCATTTGCCCGGTATGATTACTCGAAACGACCGATTTTCGTATGCTGGTATTGCAGATGCAAAGCGGGCATCCCATGCGGCTGGGGATATGTTACCTATCGCAGATTCAAATATCCATTGTAACCGTCCGCTACCACATGCCAATAATCTAACCAACGGCGCGTACACCTCTGCCTCACCAACGACAATCTCGCGATTCGACAAGTTGATTATTGTAACATTGAACTCGGATCTTTCTGCATCATTATAGATGCCATCAATGCGACATATTGCAACCCTGCCCTGCGATACGAGCGACAGGATTCGCAATGTGTTTAAGGCTGGCGCGAACTGCTGCGCGGCAAAATCTGAATTGCATAAATGAGGAAGTACCCCGAGCAAGATTGTAGTAAGCGTGCTCATGTATTGGTCCTGTTTAGAACAAAACAGTGAAGTGGCCCCCATTGTCTAGACCAAAAACATGCGATCCTTCGCTACTAGACCCGCTGCACAAATCGGTTGCCGTTCTCGCATACTACCGACATGAGCCACTACCAACGTCGGAAACGATCCCCCGCAACCTTCCGACGGTCGACCGGCATCACCCCGGTTGCGTTCGCCCACCTGCTGGCCGAGCCGGGACCACGATACGCCGCCGAGAACCTGAGGACATTCAAAAGCAGTATGACTGCGGGAAAAAGAAGCGACACTATGCAGCTGGTCTATTGATTCCGCAGATTGCATCACGGATGCCGCCCGATTTCTCGACGGGGCTTCCACCTGGAGAACCAATGGAAAGCCGAGAGGCGACATCCCGATGGTGGCACCGTTACAATGTCGGGCCGATGGACCAGGGGGCGAACTCTTCCTCGCCGACTCCGTGAATCTCACTCTTCGTCAGCTTCCCGCTCGCGGTGGCCAGGATCAGTTCAAAAATTTCACGGCCCACTTCCTCGACAGTGGTGCCTTCCAGAATCCGGCCGGCGTTGACATCCATGTCCGATTCCATCTTGTTGAACAACGGCGTGTTCGTCGCCACCTTGATACACGGAGCAGGCTTGCACCCATAGACCGAACCACGGCCCGTGGTGAAGACGCAGACATTCGCGCCGCCAGCGACAATGCCGGTCATGCTCACGGGGTCATAGCCGGGTGTGTCCATGACCACGAACCCTTTGGCCGTCACCGGCTCCGCATAGCGGTAGACATCGACCATCGCCGTCGACCCGGATTTGGCAATCGCGCCGAGAGACTTTTCATAAATGGTCGTCAGTCCGCCTTCTTTGTTCCCCGGTGAGGGGTTGTTGTTGATCTCCGCGCCGAAGACACTGGTGTACCACTCCCACCATTTGATGCGATCCACGAGCTTCTGCCCCACGGCCTCGGAGACAGCCCGGCGCGTGAGGACATGTTCGGCCCCGTAGATTTCCGGTGTCTCCCCAAGAACCGATGTCCCGCCCTGCTGAACAATTAAGTCCGAAGCGATCCCCAGTGCCGGGTTGGCCGTGACACCGCTGTTGCCGTCCGAGCCACCGCAATTCGTACCGAGAATCAGATGCTTCGCGGGCAGTTCGACCCGCCGGACATCGTTGACCCGTGGCAGCAGATCCAGCACCGCCGCGACACCCGCTTCGACCGTCTTGCCGATGCCGCCGCACTCTTGAATGGTGAGAACCGTGGGCGGTTCCTTCTGCGGTTTGCCGAGTTGGATCAACCCTTCGGATTCGATGAGGTGCGTTGCCTGAACGATCTCACAACCCAGGCCAACGAGAATGTACGCGGCGACGTTCGGATGACGGGCAAACCCGGCGAGCGTGCGTTCCAGTTGGCGGTGGTCATCGCCTTCGTACTGCATCCCGCAACCCATGCGGTGAATGATCGGCAACACGCCATCGACGTTCGGAAAATCCTTCAACACGCCGGAGGCTTTCACCCGTTCCGCAATGTACTTACTGGTACTCGCTGAGCAGTTGACCGTCGAAATAATGGCGAGGTAGTTCCGGGTGCCGTACCGTTGATGGGCTGGGCGATCCGGGCCGCGATCGTACCCCAGGAAGGTGCGGTATTCCGTCGGCGGCGGCTGGGGAGCCGGGCGGTCGGCACCGAAGGCGTAGTCCCGCTCGAACCGCTCCGCCTTGACATTGTGAACGTGAACATGCTCTCCCGGCGCGATCGGCTTTCCGGCGAAGCCGATAATCTGACCGAACTTGAGAACGGATTGCCCCACGGGGATGTCTTGCAGTGCGACCTTGTGCCCCATCTTGATGGCCGCAGCCGTGGTGATCGAGCCACCGGGGAACGATAACGTCGTACCCGCCGGGATCGGGCGGATCGCAACGGCAATGTTGTCAGCGGGGCGCAGATGGACGGCGTATTGCGAGAGCGGAACGGCCATGACCATCAAACCTTTCGGCGATAGCGAGGGAAATAGCGGAGGAATGCTATTCGTTATACTCCGCGCGATGGTGAACGTGATCGATCCGGGCGTGAAGCTGTCCGGTTTTGCGTTGCCGCGGACGCTCTCAACGCGGGCTCACGCTCATCGCGGGCTCACGCTCAACGCGGGTGGATGGTGGGCACGGTCGTCGTCACGCGGGGCATGGGCAGCGGTTTCTCGGCTGGGGTGTGGGCCTTGCGGGTTTCACGGGCCATCAGCCAAGCGGTCGGGCCGAGGATGAGGGCGGTGCCCACCACGGTCAGCGGGGTGATCGTCTTCCAGCCAATCGCGGACTCGGCCAGCATCACCATGACCACCTGAGACAGCCCCACCACGGAAACCTTGGTTGGCGACCCGAGCCGATACGCCAATGTCAAGAACACCTGCCCGATCGTCGCGGTGCCGCCCACCGCCAGCAGCAAGAGCAACACCATCGGATCCCGCAGCCGATCCGTGCTATCGGCGTGATGGTCGAAGAAGAAGTAGGAACCCAGACAGAACAGCGTGGCCACGGCGGAGAAGTGGACAACGACCCCCAGCGAAGACACCCCTTTGAGCCGATTCAGCCCCAACATGGCGAAGGCGGTGAAAACCGCGCTGACCACAGCGGCCCAAGTGGCGAGCGGCATTCCCAGGAACCCGTTGGTACTGTCTTCCAACAGTTCACCGCCACCGCCGGTCAGCCAGTCCGGTTGTTGGGTGAGAACCACGCCGATGACCGAGCAAATGGCCGCTCCCCAAACCGCCAGTGTGGGCCGTTCCCCCGCCATCGGCCACGCCAACAAAGCCACCCAGATCGGGGAGGTATTCTGCAATGTCAGGACATCCGACACCGGCAATCGTCCGAGTGCATAAAATGTACAAACCATGCTGCAACTGCCCGCGATACTCCGCATCCAGAGGATGCGCGGCCGCCAGAGTACGAGTTCTGCCCCCATGACCAACGCCGCGACCAACGCGAACAGCGTGGCCAAACTGCTCCGCGCAACCGCGGTGATCTGCCAGTCACACAGCGGCCCCAGCGCGTGGGCACACAGCCCCATCAGGGCGAACCAGCCGCAGCCCGAGAGCATCATCACATACGGTCGAATTCCGACTGTTCCCATGTCTGTATGATAGGAACCGATCCGGGAAGGACTGATGAGATTACTCCATTCCCGGAGGCGATTCCCCCCTAGGAGATTCACCGCAGGAGATCCGCATGTATCCATCCGGTGTCTGGGAAGGTTTTTGGCAGCAAAATCATCTGGGTCGTCAAGCGATGGTGGGATTTCATCTGCGTTTCGATCACGGCACCATCGACGGCATGGGGTCCGACATGGTGGGGCGATTCCTCATCCACGGTGAGTACGAACAATCCAACGGTCATGTGCGTTTCGTCAAGCAGTATCTCAACAAACATGCCGTGCTGTACGTCGGCCAACCCGACGGCGAGGGCTCCATTCTGGGCACCTGGACCATCACCAACGAATATGGGGGGCGGGTCTTCACGCAACAGGGGCCGTTTGGCCTGCGTCCCGTGCTGCCTCGACCCACGGGGGCGGAGCCGATTCAGGAGATCGGAGGCTAACATCTTTTTGAATCCGCGCACTGCCTGGTTGATGCGGGCGTGGAAGCGGTTACTATGGGAGACGCATCGTAACGGAGTTTCACACATTTGCTGCCCCTGTCCGTGTGCGACCCGCCATTCGAGGTGGATTTCGGGAGCCAGTTGATGAGCCTGTCCTCTTCCAATAATGATGTTCCTCAGGGGCAACTCGCCACGACTCGGGCCAACGCGACCGCGTCCGTGAGTGAACTGCAAGAGTTCCTACGCGGACTGCGTGGCAAAGACCCGCATGAGATCCTGGGCGCAATCACGCAAAGCGGCCTCGTGCGGGCCACGGTGCAAGCCACGATTGGCACACTCATCGTGATTGTCCTGTTCACGGTCGGGCCGTACCTCGTGGCCAAGCAGTTCCCGCCCACGGCCAAGGCGGCACCCGCTCCGACTCCTGCCAGCACCACCCCGACTCCCGCAGCAGCCGCCGCCTCGCCCGCCGCTGGCCCCAACACCGACCCCGCCACCCCCAGCAGTTCCAGCAGCCCCGCCGCCAACGCGACTACGGTATTGAACAAGCTCGGCGAGAACGAAACCAAAAAAGCCAGCCCGAAGGTCAACCCGCTTGATAAGAAGGATGACGACTTGCTGAAGGATCTTTTCAACAAGTAACACCCTTTCCCGAACCGATGCTGTCCGCTGCCCCGGACGTTCTTCACATGGACTGGACACGCTTCACCACCCGACAAGCCATGCTGGCCACCGTGGCCTTTGTCGCGGGCTGGCAAATCCTCGTTTGGGGGTTTTGGTTCCTCGACTGGATCCAACTGGCGGGGAGTGCCTCGCTCTGCGGCTGGATCGGCTTGTACCTGATCGGTCTGCTGTGGACGATCTACGGCGTGGAGCGGGCGGCACAAGCCATCGAAATGCGGCGATCCGCGGCTTGTGCCCGTGAGAACCCGCTCCGCAACACCCTGACCGCGATCAGTGGCGGTGCCCAGGAAACAGGCCGCCGCGTCTGGAACCCGCTTGACCCCGCCGCCTGGTACTACGGTCGCCGCGGGCAACGCCTCCGGCAATCCTTGGCCATGCTTGGTTCGTACACGATCTTGTTCATCCTGTTGTACCTGCTCGCCCACCTGGGGTTATGGGGCAAGATCGACCCCTATGAACTCCCCGCGGGCGGCGGACAGGACATCATCAAACAGACCGTACAAGTCCAGAAGATCATCAAGAAGAAGTACGTCATCAACCCCTTCAGCTCGATTCTGTTCAACCCGCCCCCGATCGACCAGATTCAATTGCAGCTCGATCAGGAAACGCAAAACCTTTACGCCGTCGGGCAAGGAGCCGACAACGGCGCGGGCTTCGGTCAGGGTACTTCCAAAGGAAAAGTCCGATTCATTCGGCTCGAACACCCCGACCGTTACTGGGATAAGAATTTTGGTATCGGCGGGGATCGGAACATGCTCGCCGAGTACCATTCCCGCACGAAACAGAAAGTCGCCGAGGAAACCGAGCATATCCCGATCGCGCAACTGGCCTCATTCCCCCCCAAGAAGTCACCGCCGCTGGTGTACATTGCCGGAGCGCACAGCCTGAATCTGTCATCTTCCGAAAAGAAGATTTTGAAGCAGTACCTCACCGAACGCCACGGCATGATCCTGGGCGACAACCTCGGCGGGCACGGCTTCCACAATCACTTCTTCGCGGTAATGAAAGAGATTACCGGCGTGGACCCGGTGCCGATCCCCCGCGATGATCTGATTCATCGCCGCGTCTACACGTTGCCGCTCTTGCCGGTTGTCGTCGCGCACGGCGGCACCGTGCCTTATGGCTGGAACATTGATGGCCGCTGGGCGGTTTACTACCACCCCGGCGCACTCTCGGATGCCTGGCGTGACGACCACGCGGGGATCAAAAAAGAAGTCTACGAACTGTGTTACCAGCTCGGCGTGAACATCCTCTACTATGCCCATCGGGAGTACAACACATGGCTCCAATCTCAGCAACCGTAGGCTCCGTGCGCTGGGGCCAGCAAGGATTCCGGGTTCTGACCGGGTTGCTTCTCACGGTTCCCCTCCTGTTCACGGCTCCGGCAACCGCGGGGCCATTGGACGAACTGCCCGTCGCACGTTGGGCCAAACTGCGCGAAGCGGAACGCTACCAAATGAACATCGCGGAAAAGTTCTACCGCGAGAAACAGTACAAAGTCGCCGCGTCCGAGTACGAAAAGTACCTGAAGCTGTACCCGGAAGGGGAAGGGTCCGCCTATGCCCAAATGAAATGGGCGCACTGCCAAGTCCAGGATCGACAACTGAACACCGCCATTAAAGATGGCTATCAGACGCTGCTGGACTACTACCCGGATTCCCCCGAAGCCCCGCTCGCGGCCTACCTGATTGGCCGGACCTACAAGAGCATGGGCGACCTCCGCCAAGCGAAGAAAGGGTACGCCAAAGCCATCGCGGGCTATCCGAAGCACTTCGTCACCGTCATGGCCCGGTACGATCTCGTCGAGATTGCTGCTAAGGAAAACGACACAGCCACGCGAACAGAACTGCTCCGACAACTCACTTATGATGTCGTCCGCGATCAACAGACCGCCGATGAATGCGTCCAGGCAGCCCGACTCCTGTGCCAGCACTACATGGCGGAAGGGAAGTTCGCCGAGGGACTGAAAGCATTGGAAACCACCTGCAAGCCGGAATCTCTGCCCGAACATTTGATGCGGAATGACCTGGGCCGGCTGCCCCAGTCACTGCAAAATTTCCTCGCCTCCAAGGAACAGACAGACAAACAGAAAGGCGAACAACTCGCCACAACCGCTGTCAGCTGGTTCAAGCAACAGATTACCGCTACATCAGCCGATCCGATGCAGAAACCGTTCGTGGCGCGATGCTGGCTGGCCATTGCGGATACCTGGGCCTACGCCGGGCACAAGGACAAGCAGAAAGAAACCTACGAACAGATGCTCACGTCCCTCGGGGCCAGTGACGGCATCCTCGGACGACTCGCCCAGTGGTACAAAGAGAATAACCAACGCGATCAAGCCCGCGCCGCTTACGCACGGTATCAGGATGCCGTGGAAGGGCAAAATCAAATCGCCTGGAGTTTCGTCGAGGAAAAGCAGTACGACAAAGCCGTCGAAATTTACCGCAAACTCGCCGTTCAGACCGAGAAACAGACTGGCCGCTGGCTCGGGGCCGCCGCACAGGCGTACCGTTATGGCGGCAAGCCCGATCAGGCCATCGCCATCTACCGGGAACTGCTCTCCGCTGATGCGGAACATGCGGCCAACTGGCACTGGGAAATCGCCGAGACACTCTACCAGTTCCACCGCTGGAGCGATGCCATCACTGCCTACCGGGGCACCGATCGCTTCCCCACCAACTACTACCGCATGGCTCACGCTCAGCGTCAGTTGAAGGCATACAAAGAAGCCATCACCCTCTATCGGCAAATCATGTCCGGCTACCCCGATCAGGCATCGCAAGCCCTACTGGAGATCGGCTTCACCCATGAGGAAGCCGGCGAGAAAGAACCCGCGATTAAGGCATTCAAACAGATTTGCGACCGTTTCCCCAAGCACAGTCAGGCCAGCCGGGCTCACGCTCACCTGAACGAAAAGTACAAAATCACCGTGACCCTGGGCGGTGCCAAAGACTGAATAACCTGTCGTGCCACCACAAAGAATGCCCCCTCTTCTCGCCATCCGTATATCTACGGATAGAGATGGCGTGGGGGGCATCGACTCACGATCACATCGTTGTGATCTGTTGGGATCGGCCAACCCAGAGGGGTAACCCCGCCGCAAGTACCGACATGCGAACCTGAGATTCTTCGGTGTACTATGCCAGATGAATTCGATCAATATGACCAACAATACCGCGAAGATTCGCACGGTTCACACTCCAATTCCGGCGGACCTCGCCCCAGGCATTCCCACCGAGCAGCCATCAAAAGTAAGCTGGCGATGCCGGGTGTCCTGCTCATCCTGATCGGAGTCTTTCCCCTGGGTATTGGCATACTCAACACACTCCACTGGGCCAGCGGCGGCATGACTGAGCAAGTGGAGGAAATGGTCAAACAGAATAACGCCGCCATCGACGCAAATCCGAAAATCGCTCCCGCCGATCGTCAACAGCAGAAGGATCTGTTCGCGGATATCATGCGGGTGGTTTTGGAATACATGCCGGTGATGCTCACCATAAACTTGTTAGGGAATCTGTTGGTGGTCCTGGGCGGCATCAACATGCTGCGTGTATCCGGCCACGGGTTAGCAATTTTAGGGTCTGTCGTGGCGATGGTGCCCTTCATCACCTCGTGTTGCTGTTTCGTCGGCATCCCCATCGGCATTTGGGCCATCGTCCTCCTAACGAGCAAGGACGTGAAAGCCGCATTCTATCCCCCAACGCAACTCCTTGAGGATCAATGGTAAACGCAGCCTCAGCAACACCTTGAGGATCAACGATCACCACGACCCGCAGCATCGGAAGCATCGCGGGCGTGGGAGCGGATCGTCCCGCGTCCGTACAATTCCGTCAATTCCCCCAGCCGAGCGAGGATCGGTTCCGGGAGCGGTGCAGACATCCGCCAACCCCAGTTGCCCGACGGGCGACCCGGTGTATTCATCCGCGCGGTGTTGTCCAGCCCGAGCAGATCCGGAACCGGCACCACCGCCAGCACAGCCACCGAAGACCACGCCGACCGTAGCAAATCCCACGCCGGTTCACGGCCATCCGTCTGTAGATACCGATGGAGGAAATCCCGTTCCTTCGCGCCGAGGTGCGCATACCAACCGACCGTGGTTTCGTTGTCGTGCGTGCCGGTATACACAACTGTGGGGTTCTCGTAATTGTGAGGCAGGAATCGTTCTTCCACGGCCCCACCAAATGCGAATTGCACAATCCGCATACCCGGCAGGCCAAAACCGAGTCGCAGGGCATCGACTTCGGGCGTGATGACCCCGAGGTCTTCCGCGATGAGCGGCAACCCACCAAGTTGATCCCGCAAAGCCGTCAGCAGGGCGGCTTGCGGTCCTTTCACCCAACGTCCGGTTTCCGCGGTCGGTGCCCCGGCCGGAATTTCCCAATAGGCTTCAAAACCACGGAAGTGGTCGAGCCGAATCAGATCGACTTGCCGCAACGCGGCCCGGAGTCGGGCAGTCCACCAGGCAAAGTTGGTCGACTCATGGGTAGACCAGCGGTATAGCGGATTCCCCCAAAGTTGCCCGGTCTGGCTGAAGTAATCTGGCGGCACCCCGGCGACAAACTGGGGGCGGCGATCGGTTGTGAGTTGAAACAGCGTAGGATTCGCCCAAACATCCGCCGAATCTTCGGCCAAAAAGATCGGCATATCGCCGATGATGCGGACTCCTTGCCGAGCCGCGTAAGCACGCAAAGCATCCCACTGACGATAGAACAGAAATTGGGCAAATTGATGAATTGCAATTTCATCAGCGAATGACGCGCAGGCTTCGGAAAGAGCGCGGGTATCCCGCAAACGGAGAGTGGTTGGCCAATCGAGCCAACTCCCGCCGCCGTGAGCCTGCTTGAGCGCCAAAAATAGGGCAAAATCGCCGAGCCAGTCCGCGTTCTGCGTGCGAAACTGTTCCCAGGCATCTGCAATGTCCGGGGAAGCCGTACCCGCTCGCCAAGTGGCATAGGCCAACGTGATGAGTCGGCGTTTGTGTGCGGCCACTTCTGAGAATCGCACCACACCGCCGGGCAATTCCATTGCGGCGATCGTGTCTGCCGTGATCAAACCGTCAGTTACCAGGAGTTCCGGGCTAATCAGGTTCGGGTTCCCGGCAAACGCCGAGAAACACTGGTATGGGGAATCGCCGTAACCCGTTGGCCCGAGAGGTAGTAACTGCCACCACGACTGACCCGCCGCCGCCAAAGCATCGACCCAACGGTACGCCTCGGGTCCGAGATCCCCGATGCCGTACTTCCCCGGCAAACTCGTCGGATGCAGCAGCACACCGGAGGAACGGGACGACAAAGGATGGTGGAACGGTAGCGTCATGAGGTTCTCAATCGGGGTCGGTGACAATCCTTAATTCAGGGAATGGGATAGAAACACAAATACCCCTGCCAAAAATGGCAGGGGTATTATAGAAAATAGCCGGCAATGACCTACTCTCGCGCTGGACGCACTACCATTGGCCCCGAG
>JAIXLE010000156.1 GCA_026931725.1 Bacteroidales bacterium | reverse complement strand
GTGTGGCACGGCTTCCGGCAAGGTGAAGCGGAACGGCAACTCCGCTGTCAACCGATGAGAGGCTCCACTGGTCGATTGGGCCGCGATCAACTGGCCGCGTGGGTCCAACTTCACGGTGACAATCGGTTTGTTGAGGTATTCCGCCATCTGCTTGCGCCCCTCGGCGGTGGTGGAATCCAGTACGATCGTATCAGTCGTGGGTTTCCCATTCTGGTCCGCGGGACCGGGGCGGATGATCTCTTGCCGAAGTTCGGTAATCGCCATTTCCAGGGTGGCAACCCCTTGTGCGTCAACGGCTTTGACTTCCCATTTGCGGGTGAGTCCCAGTTTCGTGGTGGTCGTGCCGGTGGTGAGGCTGCCCGATTTGCCAGCACGGTCATCCGGCAAGGTTTCTTGAACCGTGGTGGTTTGACGAACACTGTAGTTCATCACTTGTCCGGCCGTGAACCGAAACCGTAGCGGTTCCGCGGCAGGGATCGACTGAGTGCAGCCGAACAGCACGAGAAAGCCCAAAGTTGCCCGTGACATGGCCTAGCGCTCCAAGATTTCGAGGTGGCTAGGATATAGCGAGGTGCGATCCGATCGGGAAGGCGAGTATCACACAGGCACACGCGGAACGGGCTCCATCCGAAACGGCATCATGCCGCAAGCCCACAGGGAATTCCCGTGGGCTTGGAGGGCGGTCAGTCATGCTGACAGATATTCGTGAATTACTTCTTCCAATAGTCCGGCAATCCTGGCTTCGTCTCGCGGAGAATCTCCAGGACGGCGGTTCGGTCTTCGGGAGTCAGATGCGCGAAGTCCTTGGAAGAATCCTGCCCGCTGAGAACTTCCCACAGACGCTGGTAAATCTGCTCCTTGGCCACGGCAGGCAAACCGTCGAACTGTTTGGAATAGATCACATAGCTGAGCGGGTAGCGGAACATCCGGGTTTTCAAATCGAATTGCCGGAGGGAGCGTTTCTTGGAGTCGAACGGGCCGCGAGCGGCAAATTCCTCGGTAAAATTGGATGTTCCCGCTACGGGCGCGGTGAGTTTCGCCTCGTCGCTGAACAACAGGTATTTCACAACCGGCTCACACGCGGCTCGAATCCGGCGGGTGATGCTCTCCCGGGGATTGTCGAGCGGTTCGCCGAACGCCTTGTTCAGTTCCACTTGTTCATGCAAGGCTTGCCGGGTCAGGAAGTTCGCTCGTGTGATCCGATTCTTGATTTCCCCCTGGTGTTCGATCACCATCAAAGCGACGAGGTCGCTATGCGGAGAGAGGTAGTTCGCCGCCGTGAAGTACGGTTTCAGATCGGTGATATTCTCACTGAGCGGCGGGTTCTCTTTGTCTGCCCACGGCCAGCCGCCAACGACCTGATTCCCTTGGTGCGTCTGATTGCCACTGGTCCCCGTGACGTACCAACCGCCCCAGCGATCCTCAAACGGCGTGGAGTGATTGACGGTCTTCGTGCCGCGTGAGAGGACCAGTTCCCCCCGGCGATCCGTGGCCACGGAACGGGCCAAGTGGCCAGGGAAGCCCTGATTCCGCGAGGAGGCATGGCAGATCAGGCAACCTTCGGTCTGGCGCACGAACTGCGGCGTGATGGAGCGATTCTGGCTGAGAGTGTAAAACACTACCCCTAAGTTCGTATCGGATGCCGTGATTTCCAGCACATCGCCACTGTGGCAATAGCCGATCGTGACATCGTCGTTGAAGTAGATCGCGCGCGGTGTCTTCGGCCCGATACGACTGCGTTGCAGGCTCGTTTTCGAGAACACGAGTATCTGGGAAGATTCGGGCACATCCAGGGCTTTCAGCACGGTTTTCAGGTAACCATGTTCCTCATCCGGCTTCAGAGTGACTTTGTGTGCCTCCATCTGAGTCTGGAGTTTCGCCACCACGTTATCGGCTTCCGCGGTGTCGTAGAGGATGGGGGAATCGTAAATGTCGTTCGCGCGTAAGTCCGCGGAGAGAACAACCCCGGTAAACGTGATGGCGATAAAGTGTAAGAACCGGCGCATAGCAACACCTGTAGGCAGGCTGGCGGTCGGTGCCGCCGGAGGGTCAGCCGTCACGCCCGAGCCGTGAGTTTGGGGGCGTGCGGGAGAAAAGCGGAATTACGGATATTTATATCCTGAATTCGGTGTCCTCGTCAAGTAGTTCTATGAGAACTGCTCAATTTTGTCATGTCAAGTCATTTGTTGTCACGGTAGTGGGTGGGTTGGGGAAGAGGGGTTCTCTGCTCGGAGGTTTCTCCGTCGGAAATGGGCGGGAAAACTCTCTCGTCGCTCGGGGGGAATCTTGGTAATCTTGCCAAAATCGGTGACGGTTCCCATTCCTGTTTTTCGTGAGGGATCACCCCATGCGTGATACCGCGTCCATTCGCCCCCAAGTCTACGACAACATCACGCAGTGCATCGGCGGGACACCGTTGGTCCGGTTGAACCGGGTAACGGATGGGTGCCGGGCGACCGTGTTGGCCAAGCTCGAAAGTTTCAACCCGCTCTGGTCCGTGAAAGACCGGATCGGCGTGGCGATGATCGAGGCCGGGGAAAAGTCCGGGAAGATTACCAAAGACACCGTGATTATTGAACCGACCTCCGGGAACACAGGGATCGGTTTGGCGTTCGCGTGTGCCGCCAAGGGATACCGACTCGTCATCGCCATGCCGGAAAGCATGTCCATGGAACGGCGACGGTTGCTCAAGGCCTTCGGCGCGGACCTGCACCTGACGCCCCGCGAACGGGGGATGAACGGGGCCATTGCCCGTGCGGAGGAACTGTTCCGAGAATTCGGCGGCGAACCCAAGGCGTTCATTCCCCAACAGTTCCTGAACCCCGCCAATCCGCAGGTTCACCGGGAAACCACGGCGGAGGAAATCTGGACTGCGACCGGCGGGAAGTTCGATTTCTTCGTCTCCGGCGTGGGCACGGGCGGGACGATCACCGGGTGCAGCGAAGTATTCAAACCGCGGAACCCGAACGTGAAAATCGTCGCGGTCGAGCCCAACACCAGCGCGGTTTTGACGCAACATCTGCTGGAAGGGCTGCCACTCGATCAGTTGAAGCCGGGGCCGCACAAAATTCAGGGGCTTGGGGCGGGCTTTATCCCCGGTGTGGTACTGGATGGGATGCAGCGAGCGAAAGCCGCCGGGTTCACATTGATCGACGATGTGGTCCAGGTGACGGACGATGAATCGTTTGAAATGTCTCGCCGACTGGCGAAAGAAGAAGGAATGCTCTGCGGCATCTCCTGCGGCGCGGCGGTGACGGCGGCGGTGAAACTCGCACGGAAAGACGAAAACGCGGGCAAGACGATCGTGGCGATCCTCCCGGACCTGGGAGAACGCTACCTCTCGACCGCCTTGTATCCCCAGGAATAAACCGAGGGCATATCGAGTTTCACGCATCACCGTGGGGAAACAGCGCCACTGGGCTGCGGGATTCCCTGCGGTGGGTTCCGTTCACACGGCACCTCGTTCGCATAATCGCTACAATGCGTCCGTTTCCGCGAAGCTGCATGATCGGGTCCATCGCTGAGAATTGTTCCCCCGCAAAGGCGCGAACGTCATCATCCCTTCTTTCGGTGCGTTCGATAACAAGCGTGGTTCATTCCGCAACGGCAGCCCACACTGGATGTGCGCACACAAATGACCTGACCGAAATGGAGTTCGGCCATCATGATCGGGAAGATCAAATCCTGGGGAGTCGCCACGGCGTTCCTCAGTGCGGGGTTGTCCGTTACCGCTCAGGAGACACCACAACCGTTCTCCGCGGCACCCGTTGTCCCGTTGACGATCGCGGCACCCGCGGCACCGTTGACGCTGCCAGCACAAGCCGATTTCACCCCGGCTGCGGCAGCCACTGCCCGGCGATCGGGTTTGGAATCGCACTCATTGCCCGCCCATATCGGCGAAGACATCAGCGAACCGGCGACGTATGAACTTGGGCCAACGGCCGTGAATCATGTGGGCTACCTGAAGGCGTTACTCTCCGGCATCCCGGCCGTGGCGAATGGGGATATTCGCACATTTGGCTGGTTGGAAGGGGGGTATACGGGTTCCTCTTCGGGTTCGGGTCCGATGTCGGTCGAACCGCGGCAGAATCTATTCGGGAACGAGTTTCTCCTGAATCAAATGGCCATCGTGGTTCAGAAACCGCTGAAACAGGACCGCCTCGATTGGGGCTTCATGATGCGGTACTTCGCGGGGTCCGATGCGGCCTTGAGTCAACCCCGCGGCGGGATCGACGATCCTCCTAGCAACGAACGATTCTCACACGATTTCCGGGATTTGTATGTGTCCGCACACTTGCCGATTTTGACGGAAGGTGGGGTCAACCTGAAGTTCGGGCGGATGAACACGATTATCGGCTGGAACGGCTTCCTCGCACCGTATCGGCCCATGTACTCCAGTGATTATCAGTTTTTCTATTCGCAAGATGGTGCGTTTACAGGGGCGTTGTCTCAGATCGTCGTGAATGACCAACTCGATGTGTGGAACGGGGTCACGCTGGGGGCCAACACGTTCTTCACCAAGCGCAGCAACAATTCGATCTGCTACATCGGCCAGGTGAATTACTGGCTCACGACGGAACAGCGGACTCGATTGACGGCATCGACTTACCTCGGGCCGGATGCGATCTTCGCGGCTCCGGGGCTCAACGGCGACTTCGTCAGCATGTTCGAGTTGCGTGTGCAGCAGAACTGGACCAAGCGCTTCACCCAGGTCGTGCAATCCAACTTCGGTTGGGACAGCAATACGGCCGTGGGCATGGGTTCCTGGTTCGGGGTCTACACCGTGGGGATCTTCCATGTGACGCACGACTGGGACATGATCGCACGCGGAGAGTGGTTCCGGGACGTGCGCGGCACACGCACGGGAACGGATGCCGATTACTCAGAAGTCACGCTCGGCGTGAACTGGCACCCGAACTCCTGGTTCGAGCTACGCCCGGAAATTCGGGGAGACTTTGCCGATCGTCCCGCCTTCGGCACCAACGGCGCGAAGACGGATTGGAGCCAGTTGACCGGGGCCGTCAGCTTCCTGGTCAAGTTCTGATCGACTCTTATACGAACCCAGTGAGGCTGTCCAATTTTGAGAAGGAGGAACGGAACCGGAGAGGAACACAACCGGGGACGACAGTCCCCGGTTGTCCGATTGTCCCCGGTTCGGGGTATCCTACTGAACCGGGGACGACAGTCCCCGGTTGTCCGATTGTGCAGATGGCCTAATGAAGAAACCCCATGCAAGTTGTTATCTTGCATGGGGTTCTGGAGTGGGCGCTACAGGACTTGAACCTGTGACCCCCAGTGTGTCATACTGGTACTCTAGCCAGCTGAGCTAAGCGCCCTGTCTTCCTTATTGATAGCCAGTCCTGGAGATTTGTCAAGCCACACAATTCCCCCCGGTCGCTGATTCTTGGGGAACAGGATGGCTCGCGGCCTTCTGGCGTATCATCTCATCTCATCGTGTTGTTCGGCGATGCCGTGGGCTCGCTGTGGTCGTCCGATTCCGAAAACCCGCCCAAGGGCGATTGTCGCGGTATCGCAACATCCCAGAGAATCTGGAGAATTGCTGTCCAAAACCGAATGGATCGGCTCTAATAGTGATTGAGCCTGAGATGCCCATTCTATCTTCTGGTGTTCTTTCCCATGTTTTCGCCTTCGGAGTCTGGTATGCCTCTCTCCCACATCCGCGCGAATCGCACGGCCTTTACCCTGATTGAATTGCTGGTCGTTATTGCCATCATTGCGGTTTTGATCGGCTTGCTGTTGCCCGCGGTTCAGAAAGTCCGAGAAGCCGCCGCCCGGACCAAGTGTACGAACAACCTGAAGCAACTCGGCCTAGCGCTGCACGGCTACCATGATGCCAATAGTGCCTTTCCTCCCGGCGCGGAGGCTCAGGTCTTCCCGCAGCCGAACCCACCGGGAAACACCACGACCTTTATTTCTGGCACCAGTTGGCTGGTCTACACCTTGCCGCTACGGGAACAGGATGCCATCTATCGGCTATACAATTTCAGCAAATCCTTCTTCGATGGTACAAACCTCAACAATGTTGGGACCAAAGTGATTAACCAACATTATTGCCCATCTGGACCTGGGCCAAACCAGCATTACGATCCGAATTATCCTGGGCAGTCGTATGTCTCCACCCATTACTACGGGATCATGGGGCCATCCTCACGCGCCAATCCTTCTAACATCATCGTGAATGGAACAACCTACAGTTACACGGTCGGCGACCCCACAGTAAATGGAGCATTCTCCACACATGGCATTCTGAGCCAGTTTCGCAATCAACCAGGAAGTGTGACCACCAATCGGAAAGTCACCATCACCCAGATCACGGATGGCTCCTCGAACACGCTCATGGTTGGCGAGCGTTCTTTGGTCATGCCTGCTGGCAAAAACGACTATCGTGTCTGGACTCGTGGAAACTGGGGTGGCAGCGGTTCGTGCAAGAATATGACCTATCCACTGAATTCGACATACTTCACGGCCGACAACTTCAACGACATTAGCTTTGGTAGCCAGCATACCGGCGGGGCGAACTTCTGCATGGGTGATGGCTCCGTGCGGTTCATCCGTTCCGCGATCGACTTCACGCTCCTGCAAGGCGCATCATCGATGAGTTCTGGCGAAATCGTCAACCTTGACTGACCCCGTATTGCGGTTGCGTCCAGCCCGTGTCTCAGACAGGGGCTGGCTTATCCCTCACTCATCATGGCGTTTATCATGCAGCAACAACATCACACGGTGAGATGGAGCCGTAATATCGGCTCTCGAATCGGTTTGGCCATCGGTTTATTATTCCTGGTGGGTTGCGGTGGAGATGGTACTCAGCAAGTCAAAGGGACTGTGACTTTCAACGGCAAACCTCTTCCGGGTGGGAAAATCTATTTCTTCCCCGATAGCAGTCAGGGGAACAGCGGGACGGCCGGTTACGCGGACATCGTCGATGGGAAGTTCGACACGGCCACCAATGGGGGCAGTGGAACCATGCATGGGCCAACCCGAGTTGCGATTGAGGGATTCGACCCCTCCACGCCGCCCCCGGCACCGAAGAAGGGTGAGTTTGTCGAAGCTGGGACCGTGACCGTGTTGTTTCCCCGCTGGGAAACCACCATCGACATCGGCACACAACCCGAAATCACGATTGATGTCCCGCTCGAAGCCACCAAACGCCGAGATTCCCCCCGGCAGTGAGATTGGGACAACATTCCGATATTCAGATCTGTTGAGAGGATTCCCTCTGCGTCATGCCCCCTTGTATCCTGCTGGGGGTAGCGTTCGCCCCGCCTTTGGTGGTGGCCATAACTCAGAACAGGAAAATAGCCCACGGCCATCATACCGGGGGCTTTATCGCATGCGATTCCCAATCGGATTACATATCCCAGGTGTCGGGTTGGATCCGCTTTTTGCGGCGGGGTGCCGTGTCGCGGGGTTCGGACGGGGTGGTTTCCCCCAAAGGGTCGTCGAGTATCTGGGGTTGTAAGGGGTCGATCGGCTGCTCACGCGCAAGCTGGGGCAGTTCGAGCGTGTCATCGGAACGCGGTGCCATCACGGGTTCCGCGAGAATATCGAGCGCGGCGGCATTTTCGGGTTCGCGCCGACTGGACCCGCGTGCGGCGGCTTCTCCCTTGGACCGAATGAGCAGTTTGAACGCCACTTCGCCGAACGGAAACTGTTCGCGGATCGTTTTTGCCAGATACCGAATGTACGGTGGGTCAAAAAGATCCGGGCCGTTCGTCACCATGACGATGGTCGGCGGGTGGGTGCCGACCTGGGCGGCGTAATACAACTTTGGGACGCGATTCATGCGGACAGGCGGCGTTTTGATCTCCATCGCCGTGCGGAGAACGCGGTTCAAATCGCCCGTTTTCACCCGCTTGCCCGCTTGTTTGTGGAGCGTTTGCGTGAGATTCAATAACCGAAAGACGTTTTTGCCCCGCAATGCCGTCGTGAAGGCAATCGGCACATGGTCCAGCATCGGGAAGGTTTGGCGCAGATAATCCGCCCATTTTTCGGTGGGGATGCGGTTCTTCACCAAATCCCACTTGTTGACGACGAACACCGCGGGTTTATGGTGTTCGAGAATGTATTCCGCGAGCTGCTTATCGACCCGGCTAATCCGCAAACGTGGGTCGAATAGTTGCAGCACAACATCCGCCCGGCGGATTGAGCGTTCGGCCCGGTGCAGGCTATAGAATTCAATATCGTTGGCCAAGCTGCGGCGTTTGCGGACACCGGCGGTGTCGATAGCCAGGAACGCGGTGCCGTCCCGCTCGAATCGCACGTCGATGCTGTCGCGGGTCGTGCCAGCGATTTCACTGACGATGACGCGATCGGCCTGGGCGAGGCTGTTGATGAACGTACTTTTGCCGACATTGCGGCGACCGACGAGGGCGATTTTCAGGTCTGCATCCGTGGGTGGCGCGTTATCGACATCCGCGGGCAGGTGTTCAACAATCGCCTGGTAGAGCGCTTCTTTTCCGAGCTTTTGCTCTGCGGAGACGAGAATCGGCTCCCCGTAGCCGAGTTTGTAGAAGTCGGCCGCGTAGGATTCAAACTTGCGATCATCGGCTTTGTTGGCCACGAAGATGACGGGTTTGTTCACTCCGCGCAGGCGTGTGGCGACATCCTGATCGAGTGGGGTCATCCCGTCTCGGATGTCCACGACGAACAAGACCACGGACGCGGAATCAATCGCATGTTGAATTTGACGTTCGACATCAGCGGAAAGATCCTGCGTATCGACAATACCCACACCGCCCGTGTCAACCAGTTCAAAGTAGTGGTCGAAGGCTTCGAGAATGGTGGCCACGCGATCGCGCGTCACACCCGCCGTGGGGTCAACAATGCTGATACGTCGTCCGGCCAGCCAGTTGAGCAACGAAGATTTGCCGACGTTCGGTCGGCCAACAATGGCGACGACGGGCAGGGGCATAGGTTCACACTGAGGGCAATGGTCGAAAACACAAAATCCAGGCCATTCGTTATTCATATGGTTGCAACAGTCAATCTACAACCGTCGATCTTTCCCGAAAATGGTCACCACAAGGTATACCCGCCATCGACGTAAAGTGTCGTTCCGGTGATGTAGCTGCTCGCATCCGAGGCCAGAAAGACGGCGGCGGGGCCAATTTCCGAGGGTTCTCCCAGTCGGTTCATGGGGATGTGGGCTTCAAAGTCGTGTTGAAAATCCGGTTTCTGGCCGAACCAGCGGCGGTTCGGGTCTGTGAGGAAGACCCCCGGCGCGATGGCGTTGGCACGGATGCCGTGCGGTGCCCAGTCGGCGGCCAGCGATTTCGTCAGCGCCGTCAGCCCGGATTTGGCCACTTCATAATGCCGTCCGCGAATCCCCTTGATCGCCAGTGGTCCCGCGACGGATGTAATGTTGATGATGGAACCGCGTTGCTGCTGCTGCATTCCTGGGAACAGCTTTTGACAGCAGATCAACGCATTCGTCAGATTCAGATCGACAAGGCGTTTCCATTCGTCGATGGAGACTTCTTCCAGAGCCACATCGACCCGACGACCACCGACGTTGTTAATCAGAATGTCAATCGTCGGAACGAGATCTAATGCATGGTCGCAGGCCACGGCCGCGCCGGTAGCGGTGCCAGCATCGCCGGTGACGATCCAGACTTGGCGTTGAGTCGCGGCGGTAATCTCGTCACGGGCCGTGTTCAAGTCGGCCTCATCGCGGCCGACCAGCACCAGATTCGCGCCCGCCTCGGCGAGTGCGTTCGCCATCGCTCGGCCCAAGCCGCGGCTTCCGCCTGTAATCAACGCCGTTCGGCCATCCAGTCGAAAACGATCCAGTACGCTCATCATGTTGGTTCCGTAGGTTATTCTCACAATATAATATACTGAGTGTATCACAAGCCGTGCAATATTCGGCTTCGGTCCCGTGGATAATAATTGAATATGGCACGCTGCGATGAAGGCTATCGGTGCGAGGTTTGCGGGCAGGATGTCGAGCAGATTACCGATTCCGATCTCTACTTGCGGTACATTTTGGATGAAATCCCGTTAGAGTTCCTCCACCGGGCCGCGGAACGGCACATTCGCTGCAACCCCGTTCTGGCACAGTACATCCGACATGAGCGGTTTGAGCCGGTCACGTTGGAAGGGCCATTCGGGAAGCAGCAATTCGACCCGGCATTCCGCGTGGCCGAGGAGCAACGGGTGACGCAGGGCTGGCTGCGACTCCAGGCGATTCCCCGGCTCGGTTTGAGTGTCGCGGAATATCCGTTGGCGATCACGCCGTTCTCACGTTTGGACGAACCCGGATCGCTCCATGCACAGCCCAACGCACAGCCGGACTGATACCGAATCCTTCTGAATTAATCGTGCCGCAAGGCTTCAATCGGGTCGAGGCGAGCGGCTTGCCAGGCGGGGTAGAGGCCGAACATCACGCCGACCACGATCGAGACACCGACTGAGAGTAAGATCGACCAATAACTCAGCAAAGCCGGGAGCATGGAACCGGTAATCAGGTTCCACAATGGCGGGATGCCGAAGACAATCCCCAGGCCGATAATTACTCCCGCCAACCCGCCCACGGTGGTTTGCACGACCGCTTCCACCAGGAACTGTGTGATAATGTCTCGCCGTTTCGCACCCAGTGCCCGGCGAATTCCGATTTCGCGGGTTCGCTCGGTCACCGTCGCCAGCATAATGTTCATGATCCCGATACCGCCGACGATGAGCGAGATGGAGGCAATCAGCACAAGTAAGCTGGTGAATCGCTGCTGCTGGCGTTCGGCTTCTTCCAGGCGGTCGAGGGGGACCGTCACCGCCCAATCATCTTTGTAGTGTTCTTCTTTCAGAATGTTCTTGATGGACTCGCCAACGGCCTTGACTCGTTCCCGGCCTTCGCGTGTCTCGAAGTCCGCGTTGACGGTGAGAACGACTTGACTGATGGCGACTTTCTCGCCACTGCGGGAACCCGAAGCCCGCACGATGACGGTTTCTCCAATGCGGGCTCGGCAAGTGCTGAACGGAATGTAGATGTCGAGGTTGTAATCTTCCGCCGCGGAACTGCCACCCGTGCCACCAGTGGGCATGCGGTTGTCCATCACGCCGACGATGCGGAAGCGATGGCCGCGTACCAAAACGGATTGGCCGATCGGGTCTTCTGTCGGAAACAGGCGATCCGCCAGTGTGGCCCCGAGGACGCAATTATTCGTCAAGTTCCGGTTGTCTTCACTGGTAATGAATCGCCCGCGGGCCACTTGAAGATGGTTGACGGCGGCGTAGTCGTTCGTCGTGGCGACGAGCCGGGCATTCTGCATCCGTTCGAGGTAACGCACTTCGGAAGGGAAGACCCGCATGGGGACGGTGCGGCCAATGGTATCGCCGAATGTCTCGAACCGTTCCAGATCGCGGAACGTCAGACCGTAGGAAACCACGAAGGAGCGACTCCCCGTGCTGGAGTCATCGGACGGTTTGACGCTGCGGACGATGATATTCGTCCCCTGTTTTTTGATGTCGTTGAGCGCATCCGCCATGCTACCTTTGCCGAAGGCCATCAGCGAGATGACCGCACTGGTGCCGATGACGATTCCGAGTACCGATAGTGATGCCCGGAGTTTGTGCAGCCACAGGCTCCGTACGGCCAGGAGTACGCTGCGGTTGAGTCGGCTCAAATCCAGAAACCCAGGAGTGGCTTTCACCGGGGCTGGCGGCACGTCGCGGATGTTGATCGACATAAAGAACTCGTCCCATCGTGTTATGGCAAAGCGACGACCGTGCGTGCGTCATTTCGGACATCGGATTCCACCTGACCATCGCGCAAACGCACCACCCGGCGTGCCCATTCGGCGATGTCGTTTTCGTGCGTGACCATGATGATCGTTTTGCCAGCGCGGTTCAGTTCCGTCAGCATCATCATGATTTCGTCGCTGGTGCGACTATCGAGGTTCCCAGTCGGTTCGTCGGCCAGGATCAGTTGCGGATCGTTGACGAGTGCCCGCGCGATCGCCACCCGTTGTTGCTGACCGCCGGAGAGTTGCTTGGGGCGGTGATCGAGTCGTTCCGCCAGACCGACCATCTCGGCGAGTGCCACACAGCGGGCCTTGGTTTCTTCCGTCAAAATCGCCCCTTGGTAGACCAGCGGGAGTTCGATATTCTCCACCACGGTATATTGTGGCAGCAGATTGTAAGCCTGGAAAATGAAGCCGAGGTAGGTACTCCGCACTTCGGAGAGTTCGTCGTCGGTCATCTGGGCGACATCGTCATCGCGGAGGTAGTAGCTTCCGGCCGTGGGGCGGTCCAGACAGCCCAAAATGTTCATGAGCGTGGATTTGCCCGAACCCGATGGCCCCATGAGGGCGATGAAGTCGCCTTCATCAAAGGACAGATTCAACCCTTTGAGGACGTGGACGGTCACGTCTCCCATGAAGTAGTCTTTGTACAAATCGACAACACGAACAATTGCAGGCATGAGGCCGCCGCGCAGAAGGAAGGAGAATGGGGTGAAGGCTCACGGTTATCGCGGTTCCATAGCGGGGGTGAGCCTGTCAATAGACCTCGTCGTGTGTTCCAATAGATTGCAGGAGTACAGCTTCTGTTCCGTTGTGTTCAACAAAAGTAAAGACAATTCGCAAGTCATACCCGGCACGACATGCCCACGATCCTGTTAAGTCGCCTTGGAGCTTATGAGTCCGTAATGCGGGCGAGAATAGATCCTCGCTCATTTCACCCAACGCAACCTGGATGGCACCGATCAAATCCGGCCGCCGTTTCGCCCATCGTCGGACGGCCCGTGAGAAAGCCGTTGTGGGCAGCAATACATGGCTCATGACAAGATGTTCCGCAGAATGTCGTCTGGGGCTGCTGGCTCGCACTGGCCAGCAGCGAATTCGGCATTCGCTTCCTGAATATCCGTAGCGATGCGTCGACGACCGGCTTCCGCTAATCGCCGTTGGAGTAAGTCGATGATCGCTGCTTGGTCCTCATCGGGCAACTGCCCGATGGCCTCCACGATCTCCGCAAACGCTGGTTGGCTCATGGAACACCTTGGCACTATTGCGTGTTATTGACGTGGTTTCCCGCCACTAACCCTTCTTTGCGGGAGGGCCATTTTTGGCGTTACCGTTGCGCGGTGGTCCCTTTTTGTCGCCACCGGCTCGGCCGCGTGTGGGAGTGGCTTCCGGTTCATGGGTCTTGGTTTGCTCTCCGGCGATGGCTTTGGGGTTCAGTACCACGACTTCACCTTCCCGCAAGCCTTCCCGTACTTCGACAAGTTTTTCGTTGAACGCACCCAGCATTACCTCCCGCAACTCGGGGCCGGAAGCGGTCATGACGTAAATCCGCCGTTTCGGCCCAGATTCGGCACCGCCCATGACACATTGCAGCGGCACGGCGAGAACGGGTGCCTTGGCCTCATCGACGTGGATCGTCACTTCGGAGTTCATGTCCGGTTTCAAACCGTCTAGCGATTCATCAATGGTGACGATGGTCTGATAGACTTTGACATCACTATTGAAGAAATCGGCCATGGACGAGACAGCGGCGACGGACTTCACATGCCCTTGGAGGAGACGATCCGGGAAGGCATCGACGCGAATCGCGGCTCGTTGCCCTTGGCTGGCGAGATAGTATTCCTTGTCACGGTACAGATCTCGAATCAGGGCCAACGGTTGCTCGGCCGTGGCGACGATGCGGGTGAAGCCGTGCGGGCCAGCCATCAACCCGACTCGCATGGCTTCCGTGAAGCCGGTACTTTGGCGATCATCGCCGCGAATGCGGGACACCATGGCTTCGTGGACCTTGGTATTGACCTGCATCCGGCGCAGATCGGGAATCCGCATCAGCTTTTGGCCTTCCTTGACCTGCTCGCCGACCGCGATGAGCGATTGATTGTTGCTGAATCGACTGGTTTGCTCTTTGTGGTACACGACCAGACCATCCTGCGGCGAATAGATCTTGCATTGACGAATCTGATGTTCCACATCGCGGAGTTTCTCATCTTCTTGTTGGTAGACGGAGTACGCGGTGCGGCGGGCCGATTCCGCTTGCACTTCCTTCGCCCGTGCTTGTCGGACGGCGCGATCCAAGTCCAGACGAGCCACTTCGAGTTTGCTGACGAAATCGGTGAGGTCACGCTTGCGGAGGAAGTTTTCGAGGATGTATTTTTCGGTCTGGAGTTTGCCGACATTGTCCAAAGCACTGGCGAGTTTGGATTGTTCCACCTTGGCTTGACTGGGGGTGAGGTAGCCCAATTTGACGGAGCGTTCGGCCCAGGCGGAGCGATCGCGGTAGGCTTCCAGGTCTGATTCGGCGAGTTTGAGGCGACCGGAAACATCGTCGAACTTCTGACGATATTCACCGCGTTCCACGAGCAGGCCGGGGGCACCGATCAGGCCCGCGATGGGCGCGAGGGATTGATCGGGGCGGATGCCGAGGAATTTTTCTACATCGAGTTCCGCAACTTGTAGCGCCGCTGTGGCGAGGGCAATATCGGATTCGTTCTGCTTCACGGTGATGACGTAGTTTTCATCGGCTGTGATCCAGTCTGCACGAGCTTTGTCGACAACGATGACCTGAGTGCGGTACGAGTCCTGGAGGGCGGAATCATCCAGTTCGATGAGGAGTTGGCCTTCGTTGACCATCGAACCATCGTCGATGATCCAGCGGATTGTACTGGAGAACGTCCCTTTCGATCCGGCTTTGACCCGGCAAACGACATCTTTGTTCTCGGCGGATTCGAGGGTGCCCCGTTCGACAATCGTGACCGGGAGCAGTTCAAAACCGGCGGTGTGCAGGAGCAAATCCGGGCGATCGACACCGCTGGCAAACGGGTTCAGCTGACTCAGACTGACGGGGCTGAAGGTGGCTAAACCGCCAGCGGCACACGCCACCACGGCCCCAGCGGCCAGCCAGAACCGGCGGCGTTTACTCCGGGACCGGCTCGGGGGCGGGGAGTCGTTCGGTTCTGGGTTCAACAGGTTGGGGGGCGGGGAGCCGTTCCGTTCCGGGTCCGCTGGGTGGGGTTCCGGGAGGTTCGACGGCATTGCTGGGTTGGTCAGTTGCAGGCTCATAGATGGAAACCCCTCGGATGTCGAGCGGGATCAATTCAAGATCCAGGAACAGTTCTAACCGGAATGTCAGGTAGCGGGTCCAGGTGGTGTACAAGTCGTTTTGGGCCTGAAGCAGGGTATTTTGTGCTTCCAACAACTGTTGCGTGAGGGCGGCGGCTTCTCCGGCGGCGCTGGGTGAGGCGGGGTCCGGGGGGGCCAGGAAGGTTGCGCGGGCATTGTCCACCTGGGCGTAAGCCAGTTCCACTGCCCGTTTCTGGAACGCGAACGACTCCGTGAGTTTCCGCAAGTTTCGCAAATCCTGACGGCTATCGGTAATGATATTATCTTCAAAAGCCATCAGGTTGCGGCGCTGGCGTTGGTAAGAAATCAGGCTGGCTCGATACAGGTTGCGTTCACTCCGTCGGACAAAAGGCGGTTCGATCCGCATACTGAGGGCGTTGGTCGTTCGTGACCCGGCAAAGGCAAACGGCGTATTATCATCCGGCGGAGTCGAAGCATCTAAATCATATCGCACCGTGGCCACTCCATGCAAGGCATTCGCGGCAACCGTGATTCGTCGCCAAGCGTCGACGACCTGTCCTCGTGCGTTCATCAGGTCTAATCGGTTCACCAGGGCTGTCTGGGCGACCTTGGTATAGGCATCGTCCAACGGCAGCTCAATCAGATTCATCCCATCGACTTCTACGGCGGGCAGTTCTGGCCAGCGGTTCCGAATCAGGGTTAATCGTTCGTTGCGAGCTTGAATGGCGACCAGGATGCCGGATTCAAACGCCCCGCGGAATACTTGAGCCTGTTCCGCGGCACGGAGATTCGCCGGGGCACGCATCCACGGGTGTGATTCATACCGTCTGAGGGCCAGTTCAAACCGCAGTCGATCCATTTCCGCATCGACGGCGGCCAGGGCCGCGACCTGTTCCGCGTTTTCCGCAATACCCTTGAGTTCGCGCTCGGCTTTGGCATCCAGGAGTTTCCGCCGCTGCTCCGCGAACTGCGCGAGGCGGGCGTTGATGGCCTCTTCAGTTAATCCTTGTAATTCCTTCGACCAGACCGGGTAGTTGCGGGCGAACTGTGTCCCTTGCACCAATGGGGAACGGGTGAGCAACCGCAGCCAACGCTCCCGATAAGCCGCAATCGGTTCGTTCGCGCGGAATTGCCCACCGCGTTGCACGACCCCTTGTAATTGGGCGTACAC
>JAIXLE010000129.1 GCA_026931725.1 Bacteroidales bacterium | reverse complement strand
GTCAATGGGTGTCCGTGCCCCAAGAAGCGGAAGCCCGCCTGTCACGAATCGACGGGGAAGGGATTCGGGTTCTCCGCACGTCTCGGCACACCAACAAGTTGAAGCCTGGGCATCTTCGGGGCAACCATTTTCGGATTCTGATTCGGGATGCCAACCGCGCACATGCCCAGGAGGCGCTACAAATTGTGGAACATCTCCGGCGACAGGGGATGCCCAATTTTTATGGGCCACAACGGTTCGGCCGTGAGAACTCCACGCTGGAATTGGGCTGGCGTTGCCTGGCTGGGACCGCCTCCAAGCGGATTCGGCCCTTTCTGTTCAAGTTCGCGCTCTCCGCGGTGCAATCATTCCTGTTTAACGACTATCTCGCGCGGCGAATGCGGGATGGTTTCCTCCGGGTCGTCTTGCCGGGGGATGTCATGCTGAAGTGGCCTTTCGGCGGCATGTTCGTGGTGGAAGATGTCGCCGAGGAACAGCGGCGATTCGACACGCGAGAGACGGTCATGGGCGGACCAATGTTTGGAAGCCGGACGTTTCCCGCAGCCGGATTGGCGGCCACACGGGAACACGCGATTTTGCAGGAATATCAGTTGAGCCCCGCCACATTTGCCCGTTTCGGCAAACTGGCCACGGGCACCCGCCGTCACAACCTCGTGTATATCGACGATCTGATGGCCGAATGGGAACCGGATGGCTTGCGACTGGCATTGACCCTGCCAGCCGGGAGTTATGCCACGGTCCTGCTACAAGAAGTGATGAAAGCCCCCACCGATTCGGCAGAGGATGGCGATGCGGAGGATGCGGATTGAACGCGGAGAAACTGGGCCGATCGGCGGCATCCCGCGCAGGAATCCCACTCAAAGTGTGAGCGAACTTCCCCGCTCGCTCTTTACCGTTTTCCATTGCCAACGGCGTGATGGCTCGACAAACTATAGGGAGTTGCAAATAGGATTGTGCCGCTCGCACGACTTCCTCGGGAGTACGTTCGATGAACCGTTTGGCGTTTCTCGCCGTTGGAGCGTCTCTGACAGCCAGCACGGTTTGGGGAGGTTCGCCGGATCCCAAAGCGTTGATTGTCCCCCCCGAGCAAGTGACGCGCGCGCAATTGTTGGTGCGACAACTCGGTAGCGATGCCTTCCTGGACCGCGATCAAGCCACCCGAGAATTGCGGCGTATGGGGCGATTGGCGCTGCCGGCCCTGATCGAAGCGGTCAACAATGGCGCGGATGACCCGGAAATTCGCTTCCGTTGTGAACTGCTTCTGCCGCGTGCGGAACACGATGATGTTTCCGCTCGCATCTCGGCGTTTCTGGCCGACACGGACGGGCAATACCAGCATCAGTTACCCGGTTGGAGCAAATTCCGGGATGTCGTGGGCACGGATCGCGGTAGCCGAGAATTGTTTGTCGAAATTGTCAAAGAATCGGAAAGCCATGATTTATTGCTGGCCACGCAGAAAGGGAATCCCGAATTGGCGAAAGCCATAACGGAACGACGATTGCAACTCCAGCAACAGATGAGCCCCCGGAATATGGGGTTGAACGGGGTTCGGCGGGCCGTGCAACCCGCGTTGGTGGATGTGGCCCTGTTAGTGCTGGCGGAATCACTGATTTCGGAGAAGGACGCGCCCATGGTGGGGCAGCAGTATCACGTTTCCAACTTCTTCTACCAACCTCAAGGCCGGGAAGCGATTGCCGGGAATGGGAAACACGGCCCCGCCTTTCGACGATTGGCCCTCCACTGGCTGGATACCCGCGATGGACCCAACGGCGCCACCACCGCGATGACCCTGGCGCAGAATCTGAATCTCGGTGGGAAGACGATCTCCAAATACGCCGCCCGCCTGTTGCTCACACAAAATGCGCAAGCGTGGGGCCGAGCGAACGCGGCCTGCCTCGTGGCCCGGTACGAGGGGAAAGAGTATTTACCCGCCATACTGAAGTTGCTCACCGACGAAACGATTCTCATTCGCGGGAACAATCGTCAGCCGGAGATCCAACTCCGCGATGTGGGGTTGGCGATGGCCCTTCTGCTGACCGGCCAGGAACCGAGTCAGTACGGTTTCGAGGGCGGGAACCCCAATCCGCAACTGCGATACAACTACACCACATACCGATTCCGAGATGATGACAAGATGTCCGCGGATGAGAAACGGAAGGCCGCACAGGCGCAGTGGAAACGCTGGGAGGCCAAACACACATCGCGGAAGTAGCCCTGTAGACCCGGAAGGAGGCCACACAATGTTCCGACTGGTAATCAGCGGCGTTTTGGTGGCGGGTTATGGCACAGGCTTTGCTTTAGGGGCTTCTCCTGATCCGGCCACCCTTTCCGTATCGGCCGCGGATCGGGCGTGCGCCAGTAC
>JAIXLE010000054.1 GCA_026931725.1 Bacteroidales bacterium | reverse complement strand
GGTGTGTTCTCCCCATTCGGGGTGTGGTTCGGTCATAAGACCTAAAAAAATTACTAATTATTAGTATATTACTTTATTTTTTTGACGATATTGCGAAAGGATAAATTTTATTTCGTTTTTATGATTTTATGAAAATGTGAAATTTTTTTTACGTATTTGTGAAAAAACAATATTCTGCCAGACGATAAATTTTAAAAAGAGGGATAATGGAGGACATCAAACGACCGTAAGCATGTCAAAAAAATTAAAGTAATATAAGTTAAGTGTTAATAGTAAAATTGCTAAAAAATATATTCAATCGAGCAGACGCTTCTCTCCTTTTATTTGGCATAACAGGGATGTGTTTCTTTGCTTCTCTTTATGTCGTCGATATCTACAAAAGTTTTAATGGCGATGCCCACATATGGTGGACCAACTCTAAAATGAAGCTCTCCATGGAGGATGTGTCAGACAAGGTTGAAGTTTATCTCGACAACAAACCGCTGCAGAAAAAGCTTGCCGATAGAAGCCTGATCTTAGCTGATAGTGACGGCTCTTATCGCCTGGTATCCGCAAAAGATATAAAATTCCGGATCAACAACTGGCCTTCCGTAAGGGCAGACAGGCTGATGGCGGCCGCGCCCGGCGTAGGCGGCGAACACGTCGTTGGCCTTGCGTATCTCGGTCTCCTTCTCCGCGCCGCCCCAGAAAAACTGTATCTCCTTGAGCCGCACCCACTCCATACCGTCCACGTCCGTGCAGACGACGGAGGCATCTCCGTCGGTCCGGAGCGGCTCGAGCGTGTATTTGCCGGTCTCAGGGAAGAAATCCTCCTTGTTGAACACATGGCGGCCGAACTGCCGGCGGAAGAGGTCCTTTTCCCCTTTTCCGCAAGCATGCATTCGGATCTCACCGATGGTCGGTTCGTAAACCAGCACGTCGTATTTCTCTGGACGGTAGAAGACGCTCGAAGCCTGACCGCCGTCGAGGCTGCCCTCACGCCGCAACGGATCACCGTGACGCACCAGAAACCACACGGAATCCTTCTTGGGGTAAACGAAGACCTTCGATCCCCGTCCGCGCTTCTTCTTCTCGAACCAATCGTCGAGGTCCTTTTCCAGAGCCACGAGCGCTTTCGCTGTCGGCGGTTTGAACTTGGGGATCGGATGCGTATCGGTCTGAAAATACTCGAAGGACCGGGGCTTCAAGAGGTACTGCTCGGCGTGCTTGCGCTCGAGAAGGTCCTTGTTCTGCAGGTAGACCTGAACGGCCACGTCGGCCGCGGTGGGGTCCGGGTTTCCGTCGAGAGAGATGCCGTTGTTCTCCGCCTCCTGTAAGAGGACGTCCATGGCTTCCGGCGTGGCCATCTCGTGCACGAAGTAGAGTGCGTCGAGCAGTCCCTTCGGCGTGTCCGTATCCGGGTTCATGAGCACATTGACGAGTTGGTCGTAGTCGATGCCGTCGGAGGCGGACGGCGGCGGCAACGTCAATCCTCTGCCGTCGAAGTAGGGCTTGTGAGGGTTCAGCAGAGCCAACAGATGCTCACGCGCGATGGCCTTGAGGCCGTCGGCATGGGCAAAACGCCTGAGATTGTACGTCGCCATTCGTTCTTTCCTCCTTGTGCTTTATAGCCAGGCCGTTCCCGGCGTTTGCGTTTCCGAGCCGGGCCGCCTGACGGCGACGACCTTGCCGATGATGCGCAGCCCGTCGTCGGGCCCCACGGGGATCGGTCGATGCTTCCGGTTTTCCGGTCTCAATTCAATTCTCTCGCCGCGGATATAAAGCCGCTTCACCGTTGCCTCGTCCTCCAACAACGCGACTACGATGTCACCGTTCTCCGCCACGGGCTGTTGTCGCACCACCACCAGGCCGCGCTCCCGGATTCCGGCGTCCACCATGCTGTCTCCGGTCACTTCCAGAGCGAAGCACCGGCCTGCCCGGGCGATCCCGCCTTCGACCAGCACCTCTCCGACGATGTTCTCCTCGGCCAAGATGGGCTGGCCGGCCGCCACCCGGCCGACGATGGGGACGGCCACAAGATCGGGGATGTCGTCCTCGGGTTCGCGGACAATCGCAATTCCACGAGCCTTCCGGGGTTCGCGCTTCAGATATCCCTTGCGGACAAGCTGGCTCACCTGGCCGTGGGCGCTGGCGTGCGATATACCGAGGATGTCCGCGAGTTCCTTCATGGTCGGGGGGAACCCCCGCCGGTTCGTGAAGAGGCGGATCTCCTTCAATGTACGGCGTTGCGGCTCGGTTATTTCCTGAACGGGGCGTCTGCCTCGCGGTCTTTGACTCATGTGTATCCTCAACCATCCAAATGGCTTTTCGTGAACGCCAATGGCCGCAGGGCCCCGGTCAGAGCAAACTACGGCCACATTACAGGCTGATATTATACGACCTGATAGGCATCAGGTCAATAGATAAAATGTACATGGATCAATAGGTTTGAAGAATTGCCGGCGGAAATGAGAAGAGAGATCGGTGATCGAACGGGGGGATAGATAGGCTGCCGGTTGCCCTGAGCGGGGGCGTCAGCTCATCTGCTCGGCGGTCAGCTTCGCCCACATCTTTCGTTGACGCGACCAGTGGGGAACTGCGGCAATGGGACGGACCTCTTTCTCCCGAAGCCGGTCACGCCCCTTGACCGTCCGGGGCAGGAAGAGAATCTCCTCTTGGATGTCCGGGGCCAGGTTGAGCAGGTTCATGATCTGGGTGATGCGTGCGCGCGTCACATAGCCGAGCCTGGCCAAATCGGCATAGTCCCGCACTTCGCCGCGCCGGACCAGACCGTCGAAGCGGATTGCCAATGCCATCAGCTTAGAGATGCGGGGCAGATTCCCCGGCTCGATGGTTCGGTCTACCTCGTGTGGATGGTTGTCGCTTTTCCTGCGGTTCTTGGGTTTGAAACTGAAGGAGATCTCCAGCCGGCTCAGTCCCGTTCCGTCGGATGCGGTATTTTTCATGCGGACACCTCCCGACTGCGGATGTCGGCCTCGCTGCACAGCGCCTTGAATCCCGCTGAGCGGAAAGTCACGGTCACTCTACCGTCCCGCCCGTCATAACCGACGCGCTCGACGAGGAGTCGGACGATCCGTGATTGTTCTCGGGGGGACAGTGCCTCCCAAACCGGGGAGAAGACCGCCAGCGCCCGGGCCATATCCCCTTCGTCAACGGTTTCTCTCTGGATGGCGATGACCTCTTCGCGTATGGTGGTCATCCGCTGTTCTATGGTTCGAATCTGATCCTGAAGGTCGGCGAGCTGGTCCATGGCCGCCCCTCCGTTCGAGGCGGCGGTGAAGGACTCGCTCACCAGCTTCTGCACTCTGGTGTGCAGCCGTTTGAGTTCACGTTCGTGGCCGCGTTGTTCGGTTTCCAGTTCCACCATGCGCTTGCCGCTCTCTTCCCGAACCTTTGCAGCCGTCGCTGCGATGATTTCCTCATTCCTGCCTATGCCTCGGATGTGCTCGACCACCGCGGTCTCGATCTCGTGCGCGTTGAGCGACTTGGTCGGACAGGACGCCCAGCCTCGTTGTTGCGCGTTCAGGCAGACGTAGTAGCGATACCGTTTGCCGTTGTCCTTGGCCGTGTAGGTATGCACCATCCCCGTGCCGCAGGGAGCGCAGTAGAGAATCCCCTTCAGGAGGGCTCCGTACTTGTTGCGCACCTCCTTGCCGCCGGTGCTGCCGTTCCGCCGGAGAGCATCCTGCACCCGCTGCCAAAGATCGACGTCGACAATTCCGTCGTGTTCGCCGTTGTATATGGTTCCCTTGTAATCGACCTTGCCGGTGTAAATTACGTTGGTCAGAAGCCGGAAGAGGCTGTTCTTGGTGAAAGGCTTTCCGCCGCGCTCCTGACCCTTCTTGGTGGTCCACTGCTTGTTTTTCCAGCCGCGTCGTTCGATTTCCTGAACGACAGGGATCAAGGCTTTGTGCTCCAGGTAGAGCTGGTACATCCCCCGGACCTGTACGGCTTCGTCCTCGTTGACGATCAACCTGCCGCCTTTCGGGTCGACGTCATACCCGAGAACCGGCATCCCGCCGACCCACTTGCCCTTGCGCCGCGCGGCGGACATCTTGTCGCGGGTGCGCTCCGAGATAATCTCCCGCTCGAACTGGGCAAAGGATAAAAGGATGTTCAAGGTGAGCCGCCCCATGGAGCTGGTCGTATTGAACTGCTGGGTGACCGAGACGAAGCTCACGGAGTGCTTGTCGAAAAGCTCCATCATGCGGGCGAAGTCCAGAAGGGACCGGCTCAGACGGTCCACCTTGTAGACCACCACGCAGTCGATGCCGCCCGACTCGATGCCGGCGAAGAGCCGCTTGAGGGCGGGCCGCTCCATGTTGCCGCCGGTGAAGCCGCCGTCGTCGAACCGATCCGGAATGCACACCCATCCCTCGTGTCTTTGGCTCGCGATATAGGCTTCCGCGGATTCCCGCTGGGCGTCGAGGCTGTTGAACTCCTGCTCCAGCCCCTCGTCTGTGGACTTGCGGGTGTAGATGGCGCAGCGGATCGTCCCGTTGGTTCTTGATGCCGACTCCAGGGCTTCTCCCCGGCCGTGGTTATTGTTTCTGCTCATTCGTTCCTCCTCTCGGGTTTGCGGCTCCCGCCCTTGGTCGCGGCATCGGCGATACCGAAGAAGAGGAACCCGTTCCATTTGCTCCCGGTGACCTCCTTGGCGATGGCTGAGAGGGACTTGTACCGTCGGCCGTCGAACTCGAAGCCGTTGTCGAGTACCTTGACCACAATGTCGCGGCCTTGGAACTCGCGGGCGAGCAGAGTTCCGGGCAGCGGCAGCCTCGGGTCGTGCGACGGGGATATGCGGCTGGTCACCGTTCTCGCTTTGACCTCGGCGGAACCCGAGGCGACCGGATCACGCGGAGACCGCGTTCTCAGGTCAGCGTCATTGGCCAGTTCCTCAGCCCTGCGCCGGGCCCGCTCCGAAAGGTCACCCTCCGCCAGAGCCTGAATGCGCCAGGCGATTCGCTTGCGAAGAAACTCCTTGTGGTAGGAGCGGGTCTCTTCCCCAAAGACCTCAAGGTACTTGTCCCGGAGTTCTCCGACGGTCATCCGGGAGAGCCCCTGGACCTCTTGATACGTTGTTGCTTCCATCCGAAACCTCCTTGGTTCATGGGCTTCGCCCGCCGGGCGGCCCGTCCGCACCGCAATCTCAGGGCGTTAACTCGTGAATGAATGAAGGCTTCGGTGGCCCGGAATATCAAGGCGTTTCTCCGTAAACGCCTCAGATTCTTCAACTTGCGCTACATGCTCTGCCCCACTGCCGGAATCTGGGGCGATTCGGCGTCCGTTTCGATGGCACATGTAGCCTCTGGCCAGGATCGTGGCGATCTCCGATATCACCTCTTCAAGTGAGGTGGGGACGTGTTCGTTGGCCGGCATCCGGTCCTCCTTTTGCGGGAGGCCGCGGAAGGTTTCCGTCATGGATGCCGCGGGGCTGGATAGGCCGGTCATCGAGAAGGCCGTTGGAGCCCGTCCGACACCGCCCGAGGGCGATGTCGCCGGCACCCACAACGGTCTCCGATCTCACGGCTGTTTCCGCTGTCTGGTAATCCGCTTGCGCCGGACCCACTGGTCCGGCTTTCGGCAGATACCTACCGGAGGGGAGTTCGAAATGTCGAAACGGGTGTCCGGATGCAGCCGGGCTGTTAAACAAGGCGGGGCGAAAAACGGAGAACGGGAGAATTCGGAGAGGACATTTTCGGTGAGCGCCCGCAACCCCCAGGGTTGCACCCAGTCCTCGGACTGCGGGCTTCGAAATGGAGAATCAGGATAAATGTGCGGGCGGGCGTAAGTCGGCGTGGGCACGCCGGAAACGACGAGACCCCGAGGGGATCACCCCACGGGGTCTTGCGTTAAACAAGAACCGCTGAAATCAGCGGATGGATTTTTGGCTCCCCGTGTGCAACCCTCTTCATAACCGTTCTCTTTCTCCCGCCGTTAACCGAAAACCTTAAATATCAACGGGTTATCAAAGATCAGGCCGCTCCTGGTGAGGCGGAAGCGGCGTCAATGTCGATTTCCCAATTACTCTACACGACGCGAATGTCGCAAGTCGAGTCGTGATCTTGTCGCAAGTTGTGTCGCAAACCTGTCGCAAAGATCACCTCCTTTCCAAAGGACCGTTCAAAGTTCCCATACAACCTCGCAGGCCAGGTATTCGCTCAGGACCATTCGTACAATCACCCCGCCTGTTTCGGACACTGAATATCGGTAACGCCCCGGTTGAACCACGACCCAACCACCTGAGAGCGGGAGTCGGTCCGGAGATTTCCCGAACGCCCTCAGGAACGCCCGGCTGCCGATTTCCGGCCACAAGTCGGTCTCGTCATCGCCGGCGACCTGCTCGAACGCCGATCTTTGGTCATCGCTCAATATCTGTAGGGGCGCAAAACCGACTATGCTCGGTTTCTCCAGTTTCGGGTACAACTCATATGCGGCGTGCCCTCTTGCGAGTTTCAGGATCACGTTCCGAACCCGACCAGCCTCCGGTTCCCATATCAAGTCGTCCGCCTCATCTTTTTTCCAAGCCCCCTCTATCCTCAATTGCAACGCCGGATTTCCTTCCAGAATGCGCTTGACGTTGGGACGATGAAGATCAGAGGCCTCTGCGCCGCCGTGGATGACACAATCCAAGAAGCAAGCCAGATATTGCTCATCCAGCGAGAACGAAGAGTTGCACTTTTTGCAGGCACCGACGACCGACAACTCCGGCGGATAGGGTTCATCCAACAGGACCTTCGAAGGAACGTGGTCGCGCGTATCCGGATGGGTGCCGCAATAAACGCACATGCCGGTGTGGCGTTCATCGATGAATAGATGGCGCGGGTCCATCATTGCCCGTTTGTGCAATCCGATTATCCTGAGTCTTCTGCGCAAGAAGATACGAGAATTTATCTCTAATCAACTTCTTGCGCTCTTCAATGAAGTCTTCGAAGCGGTCGATCTTCCAGAGGTCCTTATCCTTCGGTACCAAGTGCATGTCGAGGTAGCTTTCCGGCTTGTCGGCGAACCAGACTTCGGGCAGGGTATCGGATTTACCGCCCGCACCGTTTTCCGCCTGGGTCAACAACATGCAGTTGGCCAACTGGTCGCGCGAATCCTGTTTGTATTTCACGATGCTGAGCCGACCCGTTTCCGGGCTGGCGGCTTTGATCTTTCTCAGGGCGCTCTGCGGAAAGATGTGGTCGACTTGCGGAAGGCTGTTGTCGTAAGCAGGTGTGTAATTGAACTCACGGTACCACAGATTGAAAAGCAGATGGATCGAGTCGGAACCGTAACCCATCTGCCAGAAGCGATCCTCGGTAAGTTCGAGACTTCGTCCTTTCGAACGGATGGCGTCGAACAGATGATTGAGATCGAAGCCGTTCAGCTCCCTGATCTTTCCGACGCAGTCGTCGATGAGTTGGTCCGGGGTTCCGCTGAATGCGCCGCTGATTAGAGCACGCAGCAGGTAACTGTCTATCCCCTGCGCGGCCTTCCAGTTATCCGGAAAATGATAGCGGGAATAGACCAACGGAATCAGGACAAGATAGGACGGCAAGGCTTTGTCACATCGGATGAAAGTTTTCCCGCGGACGAAGTCCAGAACGTCTTTCAGCGCTTTCGTGATGTCCTGCCACCTGGTTTCGATTTCCTCACGCACGCCCGGTTTGCGGAACTTCGAGACCTCATAGCGTGCGCCTTGGTTCAACAGCGTAAGGCATGATTTCAAAACGAAATCACGAGTGAAAGCGAATCCGTGGCGGTTGAGGTCCGACAGGAGGTCTTCCATCTGTTCGTCGGCGCGGTCCCAGCTTGAGCTCAGCAAGGAAAAAAGCAGATCGGATTTGCCCAACCGCGTGCCGCCGGAATTAGCCCGTATAAAGACCTCCACAACGTCGTCTTCGGTGTAGAGTTCGGCGTTTTCGGTGCTGTCGAGCTCCTGGTATGAAATCCCGTCGTCGGAATGAAAAGTCTTGAATACGATGCCGACGTGGCGGCTGATTTTGCGACGTTCATCAGGGGAGAGTCCGCGGCCCGCTTTGGCGATCAGGTCCTCCGCGGCGGTAAGCGGATCGGCGGTATTGAAGACCAGGTCTTTGAATCTGATCCACGGAAAGCCGGCTTTGCCTGCGTCGAGAAAGGCAAACCTGAACTTGACGTCGTCCGGAGCGGACACCTCTCCGCTTAAAATGTCGAGGAAAAGCTCCCGCCCTTCGTAGCTGCCGCACAGACCGATGAACAGGCTTTGAAGTCTCTGCTGACCGTCCAGAACCAGACATTTCTTCCTGCCGTTTTCGGGGACGTAAAAATCGCTCAACCGGAGCTTGCTGCGGTAGTTGTCGATGAACTTTCTGTGGCGGACCTCAGCCTTGGTCTTCCATATCAGCAGAGTGCTGATGGGGTATTCCCTCAGAATCGAGTCGAAGAGACGGCAGATCTGGTCCTCGCTCCAGACGAACGGCCGCTGGATATTGGGCAGCCAGAAACCGCCGTCCTCGTCAGGATTGTTTAAGAAGCTGACGATCTTCCGCAGGGAATGTTTCGGTGTCTTCATTATTCAGCGCCGCCTCCATCACATTGCACATTCTTATCCCTTGGGCGGATATGGGTCCTTTCCGTAGGTGTGCTCGGTCTGAATCGTCATATCCTTCTTGTGGATCACCACCTGCCCGAGCTCCTGGTTTTTCGCAAGTTCCTTGGCTCGATCCACAGCCTCCGCCTTCGTATCGTGGCTGCTGGATGCTCTTGATGCCTTCTCTTCCTTGACCTTCCAGCCGCCGTCGGTATTGGGTGTCACATGGTAAGTCTTGCGCTTCGACATTTTCATACCTCCTGATTTGAGTTGGCTTTCTCTTCGTGCCCGCGGACCGCTGCGAGTATCCGATCAATGCATGCATCGAAATCCTCTTCGACTTCATGCTGCCACAGGCGGATCACCGTCCATTCCATCTGCCGCAGTTTCCGATGGTTCTGGATTACCACTCCTGTCCCTCTGGTCGAACAACCCGTCGATTCGATCTGCCGCTCTCGCCCTTTCGAGATACGAGGCGTATGCGGCCCGAGCCCTGCCGATCAAAATCTCGTAAGTCAAGATTCTCGAACCGGGAGATACACTGTTCATCGCATCTTCGATCCGTTGAGAGGAATCGGGCGGGTTCGCGCCGACAACGAACACGACTTCAATTTGAGCTCTATCCTTTTCCTCCACAGGCAAGATTTCCTTCATGGCGTCCACGTATTTGGCTCCTTGCCCAGCGAGTTCGTAAATACCGACGCGTACCGACGCTCTCTTCAACTCCACGATTACGTGCTTGCCAGCCAAGGTGCTGTAGCGAATGTCGACTCGACCATACTCCTCCTTAGTCCTGTCGTCATCGCGGAATGGATCGTGCATACGCAATCTCCGCTCCATCTCCTCACTGCCCGTGGCGCGTTCCCACGCGGGGTCAAGCAGCCAAAGGTGATCGAACAGATACTTTTGCAGAACGCGCTCCCGGTGATTCTCGTCGACTAATCCCTGGAGTTCCTTGATTATGTCCAATCGATTGCGCACGATATCTCGATAAAACGACGCCTCCAAAGAGTCCCGGTCGGCCAGCAGTCGTAGAAGGGCATCCACGCCTTTCGACAACGCTCGTTCAAGTTCTTCGGCGTCCCCACGGAGTCGAAGCCGCTCAAAGCCGAAAACTGCGTGACGAAGAAGTGTCCTCTGGCTTTCCTCTTGGTCTGTATCGTCCTTTCCGACCTCCATGGTAGCGATACGTTCGAGAAGCTTTTCCGCTTTCGTTTTCCAGCCCTCCTGCAAACCGTCGAGCCATTCTCCGATACGCGGATATCGTCCACGCAATTCACTCGTCTTGTCCGTCGCCCTGAGTTCGCTCCACGTCTCGGCTATCCTGCGAAGTGCCTTCTGGAGGAAAACGGTCAGAGCACCGACCCGAGCATCATCCTCGATGACCCTTTGCCGGTTGCTGGTCACGATGTCGGCAGATTCGGATGCATCGAGAAAATCCGCTTCCACCTGGCCGGTCAAATACTTTGTATAGACCTCTGCGCCTACTATCCTCGCCAACACATCCTCGTCCACCAACCGTCCCCGAGCGAGGACTATGATCGAATTTAGATTTCCTTCCGGCGTGGCAAGGCGTTTAGGACGATCCACAGTGCCAATCCACCCTTGTATTTGCCATTCTGGATTCCATGTTTCGTCACGGCCGTCCAGACTTTCCGTTTTCTTCAGGTTCACGCACGATGTGGTGGCTACTGTCGTGTTGCCAAGTGTCCAAAGATATTCGATGAATTTGAGATCCTCTCGATCGGTTGCGGTTACCTCCACTCCATTCACGAATACACGGAAACCGTCACTTCCAATGACGGAAAAACGGCGGGCCAACCGGCGTCTAAGCGACTCCGGTGCCATCTCGCGAAGACGATTGCGTTTCAAGGAAGATGCAAGAATGAGAGTGCCATGTTCGTTAACGAACGTTCCCTGGGAAACCGCTACCGGTTCGGGATTGTATACACTAAGGCCTGTCTCCATTGCCCTTCTCAAATCACTGGATATGATTTTCAGACCGGCTGGCTCTGCACCGTTTGCTTGAGTCTTTATTTCGATCAGGTCAGCGATTGAAAAGAGCGAGAGCTTCCCGATGCCCTTCCGGCCCATTACCGATCGTCCACCAGGAGTTGTATCGCCATCTCTCCGGCGTCGATAGCCGACTCGAAGATAGCGTTCGTTAACGGCATATAGGTCCATCCCGATTCCATTATCTACGATTTCTATGCGGTCTCCGGAGATATCGAGGTCAATCCTAACTTCGGTCGCATCAGCATCCCAGGCATTCGCAACGGTCTCCGTAATCACGGCGGCGACGCTACTGTATAGGCCGTCCGCCAAATGGTCGAGCACGTTGAGGTCAATAGTCATCCGATATGGATGTTCGTTATCGCTCATCGCGTTTTTCCTTTCCAGGTTTGCCGCCTTCGACGTCGCCGCTCATCTCCAGGTTATGAACCGACACCACATCCGAATAACCGAGTTCTCCGAATCTCTCTTTGGACAATAGCCATGACCGCACGTGTGCACCCAATTTCTCGAGTTCCTCATCCTTCTTGCCTTTGAGTGCACATTCCCAAACGACCAAAACTCTCCATCCGCTGGCCAGGAGGGAATCGTAGTTCTTTCTGTCACGCTTCTGGTTCGCCTCGAATTTCTCGCGCCAGAAGTCCTTTCTGGATGCTGGCTCGGTAGCGAGTTTGCACCCCTTGTGGACATGCCAGAAACACCCGTGCACGAACACCACTGATCTGAACCGGGGAAAGACGAGGTCTGGCGATCCAGGCAGCTTTCGGTCATGTAGTCGATATCGTAGCCCCAGTCGATGGAGAGCACGGCGAAGACGCATCTCGGGACCCGTGTCGCGCTGCCCGACACTGGCCATGATTCGTGATCTCATTCGCATGTCCACCGTATCCATTCAAATCCGTTCCACAGTTTCAGTCGCCACGAGCGCTTCGAGGTGCCTATGGAGCTCGTCCGGCAGGTGTCCACCCCGCACGAGCACTCCCAGTTCCATGTTTCTTTCCATGGCCGCCGTACTCAGGTTCGCGCTGGTGATGAAGGCCAACTTTCCGTCCGAAACCGCGCACTTCGCATGCACAGACCCCGTGGGGTCGGAGACGCCTTTTTCCCCGTTTCCGACATGCCAAACGTAAAGATTCGCGGAGGGAACGGCGGTCTTCATCGTCTTGAAGGAATCGACCGTTACCTTTCCGCCACGGTCGGTCGAGGATTCCATAAGGATGTCCACCTGGACCTGACGGCCTGCCGCATCCTGCAGTGCCTTGATTATCGATGACACCTCGTATGCGACGAAGCTAACGACAAACAGCCGGTTGCGTGCGGACTCGATAACCTCACAGAGCACCTGTTCCGTGTGTCGGACGGGTACCATTCCCGTCGAAGGCCCTGTCCACACCATTTCCACGGAACCATGCCGCTCATGGAGCGCCGCGGTGGCCGAAGCCCCGCGCAAGGCCGCGGCCAACTCGCCTGGACGCACCTGGTTGGCTTCACGCCAGGCGGCGTCCAACCGGCCGATCATGGACTTGTCCGCATTGGGACCGAAGACCGGCTTGACCAGTGCGAACTGTTCGACCGATCCCAACGACTCGATTTTCGAAGCGATTGCCGCCACACGATCAGGGTGCAGTTCCAAGCCGAGCTCCGCGATGATCTGCCATAGTTCATTCATTGCCGCCGCCTCCCCCTTGGAAGAAAGAGGCATCGCGGCACTCGAACGTGTTCACGAGCAATGCCCTGTCCAGATAACGATTGCCCCGTTCACACGAGGTCTCTGCAACGAACGTGCAGGCGTGACAGGAAGCCACGTGCAAGGAACGATCGACGCTGGGATTGTGCTCGGAACAAAGCGGATCGGAAGAACAGATGGTCGCACGTTCGAGAGCCTGGCCGATAAGGCGTCCCAGGTTCTCCGACTTTCCCAGTTCCACCAACCCACCGAGGGTTCCGTCGGAATCGGCGGCAGCCGTGTAGATGATGACTCCGGCCATGGGTGAATCGGGGTCCGAACTCGCATAGATGCGCTCTCGGATGCTGGCCGCGTTGTATCCACACTCCAGTGCCAACTCCCGAATCAGGAGATGGGCGAACGTGTGGATCATGGCGTAGCGGATACCGGGGTAGCCCTCTTCGGGGTCCTGTCCACGAGCGTTTCTCCACCCTCTGTGTCCCGCTTCCAGTCTTTCGCTGCGACGCTTGACCGAAGGAATATCTTCCCAGCTTCGAACGGCCTCCTCGTCGAATCGAATGAAGATTCCCTCGCCATGCACTTCGCAAGCGGGAATCCAATCGGGACGTGCACGCGACAACGCCGCCATCGGAGGCCGCTCGTCCGGATCGGTGGTCTCTTCCGGAGCCTCGACTCGGGTGTAACCGATCAATGCGTTCACTTCCCTCAATCTTTCCAAGAGGAGAACGCCTGCGATCCTCCCCGCGTACGCGGCGGGCGGGGGCTCCGGTCGACTCATGAATTGCGGCCAATCGGTCGGAGGAGTGGGTGCCGTCAGCACCTCCCATTCGGGAATCTTGAGATCCCCCTCCGTGACGAACGTATCGTCGACCTTGCCTTCCTGCCGCTCCTGAACGCAGCGCCATACGTCTCCGATGTCGAAACGTTCGATTCCCGGCAGGCTCCCGCTCTTCACCAGAGTCTCGATCACCCACTCCAACTGCTCTTTCGATTTGACACCCTTCAAGTATTCCCAACCGTCGAGGACGAGCTGGCTCAATTGATTCCGTTCCAAGGGGATAGCCAATACCGAAAGAGAGACGGGGAACCAACTGTTCGTGGCCCCGAGCAATACCGCTCGTGGAGATTCCTGGCACGATGCATCGAAAGTGTCGAGATGCGGGTGCCTTCCCCTGCAGGCTGGAAGATTCTGTTGGGCTTCCCTGCCGAACGCGTGAACGAGGGATCGGGCGGCGTCGCACGCGTCGCATTTCACCCAGAGGTTCTCCGTCTGGAGCGACGCCCCTCGCTCGAAGAAACGCAGCGTGCCTCTACATTCGGAGGGACCACCGTGAACGAACCAGTGCCATGGAAAATCGTCGAGATGTCCGTTCCTGCATGCCAGCAGAAAGCGGGCCGGCACCGCATCCGCGTTTTTTCCTTTTTCGCAGTTCGAATGCACGAAATGAGTCTGCTCGGGCCGATAGGGATATGGTTTGATGTCGAACAGCCCGGAGTCGTATTCCGCCAGCAATCCGCATTTCACGCAGCGCAGCCATCGCGGGAACGGCCTGACCGGCACGCCGATCTTGCCCTCCGCCGACATGGGGCTTGCCCCTTCCTCACGGACGAAAGGGGGAACACGCAGACGCTCGACCTGTGGGCCGAGCACCCGGCGCACGGCCGCGAGCAACCTGGCCTCCTCCACCGGCAGACATTGATTGACGTCCCAGCGATCGAGGCCCATCGTCACGACGGACAGGTTCGGAAGATCGACGAGCGCTCCGGGACCGTATGTCCAGAGCAACTGACTCGGGCGGACTTGCCCCACGAGATAGTTACTCATGCCTCACCTCCGTCGCTTTCCGTGTCTCTCGCCCTGGCGCGCCATTGTGGAGGGTCGGAGAGTCTGGCCACGTCCATGACGAGCCGGACACCGGGTTCGACCTCCCTCATCGAAAACGGCACGGTGAATTCGTCCCAGGCCGTCGCACCGGGCTTTTTCAGGAGTGCGGCAACGTCCCCCTGACCGCGCTCGGTCTCGTAACCCAGTCTTCGTCCTGCCTTGATCGCTTCCTTCACCCATCTATCGATGCGATCCGCCACCATCGTGTCGGCACGCAACCGTGCCGCCTTGTCCTTCACTTTCCAGGCACGATCGGAAACCACGGTTCTCACGGTGGAGGCCTCCGGTCTCCCCGAGTTGTCCAGGGTCTGGGCACCGAGATTCGGATTCAAGGGATCGTTCACGAGGCGCATGACGCTCACCATCGTGCCCGTCAAACCCCTGTCCAGCGCCCGAGGTGCGAAAGGTGTGACGGATTGCGCTTCCACGTGTTTGTAGAAAGTCGCGTGGTAGTGTTCGAAGGTCTCGTAGTGCGACAGGTCACGCGGACGGGACCAAGTCAGTACCGTGCAGACCAGACCCGGAAAGACACGGCCGACACGGCTGGTGGCCTGGATGTATTCCGCCGTGTTTTTGGGCTGCCCGTTGACGACCATCAGCCCGAGCCGATTTACGTCCACCCCGACGGATAGCATGTTCGTGGCGAGGACGATGTCGATGGCGCGAGTTTCGCCTTTGGCCCAGGCCGCCTTGAACTTGACCTCCAATTGGTCGAGCTTTCTCGGTATCTCCTTGTTCGAAACTCGAGAGGTGAGTTCGTCGACGTTTCGAATGGAGCGTTGGCTCAGCCCCGGTCGAGACACGTCGCTCATCTGGACACGATAGGAACGGGTCTGGACGTCGTCTTCCGCGAGCCGACGCATTCCGCCCAGTTCGCGTAGCGAATTGAAATAGCCCACCAGGGTCATGTACGGATCGGCCGCCTGCCCGAATCGCTCGAACAGGGATTGAGCGGCCGTGAGCAAGGCCACGTATACCCGGATGAGGACGGCGGGACGCGAGCTACCGGGCGAACAGATGCCCATGTACCGGCGTCCGGGGTTCCGATCAATCGATCGCTGGACGGAAAAGAAATTGTCCTCCACGTCGATACCATGAGGAGGAAAGACCGCCACGCGGCGGAGGAAGACGTTGTTGACCTGTTCGTCTGCCTTCCGAACGGTCGCGGTCGACGCGACGATTTTCGGTCGGACCTTCTTGCCTTCGAACGTCCACGAACAGAGTTCGTCCACGGCCGTTTCGTAAAGACCGACCATGGTGCCCAATGGACCGCCGATGAGGTGGAACTCGTCCTGGATGATCAAGTCCGGCGGACGGATCGGCAACGTCGGTCGTGGTGTGGTCGCCGGGAGAGACCCCTTTTTCCGATGAGTGCCGCTGCAATCGGCTCCGGGCCACAGAAGCCCGTGACGCGGACATTCCGTGTCGGCTCTACCGAACAGCGTTCGCACCTGACCTCGCCAAGCCATCGTGGCGAACTTGTCGACAGTCGCGATCAGCATGGAGGGTGGATGGCGGTATAACTCTTCGTCCACCACGAGTGCCGGCAGACCGAGGTCCGGCGACTTGACCTTCCCGAATTCGCAGGTTCCGTATTTGTCACCGCAGAAGATGAAGGTCCGGCCGATGTCACGGACCACTTTGACGTCTCGCCCAGGTACGATCTCGGAGCCGCACCAAGGACAGAAGGTGAATTGCGCCGGCGTGGAACCGGTTCCGTACTTTCCGTCCCTTTCCCGCTCGATGGCTTCGTGGCTTTCCTGGGTAGTGTTGGGTGTCACGCGCTGTCCGACCCATAGCCCGATCGTGAAAGGCGTGGCACCCCACTTGGCGGTGTCCACACGTCGCAGCACCTCCATAGCGCACATCAAAGTGGTGGCCCTTTGGAACTGCTGGATGGTGAGCAATCGCAGAGTGTAGCGCATGATCACCGCCAATCCCCGGCCTCCGTCGAGTCCGCCGATGTTTCCCTGCAATCTGCGTATGGCCATGGTGAAAGCGGCCACGCCGAGGTAGGCCTCGGTCTTCCCGCCGCCGGTCGGGAACCACAGAAGATCGGCGAAGGCTTCCACCGGTTCCGTCCGGTCGCGGTGCACGGGATTCGCCAGGGCGGGAACGGACAGCAGGATGAAGGCCAACTGAAACGGTCTCCACGAGCGGTTCTCGGGAATGTCGACGCTCGCGAGATCGACGGTTTCCCCCCGCCGCACCCTGAGCGAATAGACGCTGTGGACACGTTGCGACGCCATCGAACGGTTGGCGAAGCGGAACGCTTCGAGCGCCGCGTCATCCGATTTCAGAACCTCGATCCCCTCTCGAAGTCTTTCGAGAATGGATTCGCATCTGTCGATGGCGGCCGTCGCAGAAGAAGCGTACCCCTGTACGTCGATTTTCGTTCTCTCCCTTAGCTCTCCGATCCATGCGGCGTAGTCGTCCGCCAGAGCATCAAGGACGGCGACGAGATCGGCACGTTCCATTTCCGCGAGACGTGACATGTCGAGAGAGCCGTCGGAGGCGAGACGTTTCATGACGGGCCTGTCGTCCGCAGCGGTTCCGGGTGTCTCTGTGACCGAAACCTCGTACCGGGGCAATACGCGGGTCCTGACCTCCACTGCGCGTTCCGGATCGTCGGC